>NC_009943.1:340000-680000 GCF_000018405.1 Desulfosudis oleivorans Hxd3 | reverse complement strand
CCAGCACCGCTTTGGCGCTGTTAAGGTCGGCGCCGCTGATCCGCTTGACTTCCTGGATTTCCGGCATGGGCAGAAAGGTAAACAGGGAAAGAAACCGCGCCACGTCCTGATCGTCGGTGTTGATCCAGTACTGGTAATAATCATACGGGCTGGTACGTTCAGCATCCAGCCAGACCGCGCCGGCAGCGGTTTTTCCCATCTTGGCACCGCTGCTGGTGGTGATCAGGGGAAAGGTGAGCCCGTACACCTGGCGGTTGAGCACCCGCCGGACCAGGTCGATGCCGGCCACGATATTGCCCCACTGGTCGCTGCCGCCCATCTGGAGCACGCAGTCCCGGTCCCCGCACAGCTTGAGAAAGTCGTAGGCCTGCAGGAGCATGTAGTTGAACTCGATAAAGCTCAGCCCCTCCTCGGACTCCAGCCGCATGCGGTAGCTCTCGGCCTTGATCATCCGGTTCACGGAAAAGTGCCGGCCGATGTCCCGTAAAAATGGAATGTACTCCAGGCCGGTCAGCCAGTCCGCGTTGTTCACCAGCAGGGCTTTACCGCCGTCAAAATCAATAAACCGCGAAAGCTGGCGCTGAATACCTTCAATGTTTGCTTCAACCGTTTCCGGCGTGATCAGCTGGCGCATCTCGGTCTTGCCGCTGGGATCCCCCACCAGGCCGGTGCCGCCGCCCACCAGGGCGATGGGCCGGTGACCGTTTCGCTGCATGTGGGCCAGGGCCATGATGGGCACCAGGCTGCCCACGTGCAGGCTGGAGGCCGTGGGATCAAACCCGATGTAGCAGGTGACGGCCGATTCAGCGGCCAGGTCCCGCAGCTCCTGCTCGTGGGTAAAGGCCTCCACAAACCCCCGTTCGCTCAGTATGTCTACCACGCTCATCAGTACAGACTCCGTTATTTAGTTTCCATCCATAAATGGCCTTTTTCCGCAATCTCTGCGTCAAACTGCGGGCTTCCTTGTGCGGTGTACAACAGTACGCCTCCGCGTCATCCCTTGTTTTCCTTGACCTTGCGAAAAAATTCTCATTTCTGGATTGGAAACGTTTTTCGTGCCCCCATCTATTATGAGAACGCAACAAAGAAATTGGGTGTTTTACGAAGCCATTCGTTATTTATTAGCGTATTCGACGGCTCTTGTTTCCCGGATCACTGTCACCTTGATCTGGCCCGGAAAGGTGAGGTTCTCCTCGATCTGCTTGGCAATGTTGCGGCTCAGCACCACCGACTCTTCGTCCGACAGGGCCTCGCCTTCCACCATCACCCGCAGCTCACGGCCGGCCTGAATGGCGTAGGCCGTGGCAACGCCCTTGAACGCGTTGGCGATCTTCTCCAGGTCTTCCAGCCGCTTGATGTAGTTTTCCAGCAGCTCTTTGCGGGCACCGGGCCGGGCACCGGAAAGAGCGTCCGATGCCTGCACCAGGACATCATAGACCGACTGAGGCTCCACATCCTCGTGATGAGCTCCGATGGCATGGGCCACCTCCGCCGACTCTCCGTATTTCAGGGCCACGTTGGAGCCGATCAGGGCATGCGGGCCTTCCACCTCATGGTCGATGGCCTTGCCGATATCGTGCAGCAGGCCCATGCGCCGGGCAAGCTTCTGGTCCAGGCCCAGCTCAGCGGCCATAATGCCGCACAGAAAGCCCACCTCGATTGAATGCTGCAGCACGTTCTGTGTATAGCTGGTACGAAACTTCAGGCTCCCCAGGATGCGCACCAGCTCGGGGTTGATACCGTGCACCCCCAGGTCGAAGGCCGCCTGTTCGCCGGCCTCCTTTATCGTTGCCGCCACCTCGACTTCGACCTTTTTTACCACATCCTCAATGCGGGCCGGATGAATACGGCCGTCGGCAATCAGCCGCTGGATCGAAATACGGGCCACCTCACGCCGCACCGGGTTGAAGCCGGACAGAATCACGGCCTCCGGTGTGTCATCAATAATCAGGTCGATGCCGGTGGCCGCTTCCAGCGCCCGAATGTTCCGGCCCTCCCTGCCGATGATGCGGCCCTTCATCTCGTCGCCGGGCAGTTCCACAACCGATACGGTCTTTTCCGCCACATAGTCGCCGGCGTACCGGTGAATGGCCGTGGAAATGATCTTCTGGGCCTTCTTGACCGCCTCTTCCTCGGCCTCGGTGGTAATTTTCTTGATCAGCTTGGCGGCATCGTGCCGGGCCTCATCCTCCATGGAGCGGACCAGAATCTCCTTGGCCTGTTCCGCCGTCAGTCCGGACACCACCTCCAGCTGCCGTTTCTGTTCAGCCAGCAGGTGATCGTATTCAGCCTGTTTCTGCTCGACCTCCTCTTCGATCTTCTGGGCCCGCTTCTCCTTCTTGACGACCTCCTGCTCCCGCCGCTCCATCTGGTCATACTTCTTGTCCAGGTTCTCCTCTTTGGAGATCAGCCGCTGCTCAAGCTTTTTTAATTCCTTTCTGGCATCCGCGGTTTCGGCGTCAAAATCGCTCTTCATCTTGAAGAGCCGGTCTTTGGCCTCCAGCTTGGCTTCCTTGACAAGGTTTTCCGCCCGCAACCGGGCATCCTCGACAATCCGCCGGCTCTCCTCCCGGGCTTCATTCACTTTCTTTCTGGCCAGCCAGTTCTGTATCACAACCGCCAGCACATACCCGATCACAACACCGGCAACACCGGCAACACCTGTGTATATATTCATACGGTTATTCCTCCTCGTCCCTGGTAAAGATCAGCGACCGGTTTAAGGTAAAAAAGGCACCGGCAGGCCGGCTCTGCCGGCGCCGGGGCACCTGTAAACGTCAATCAGTGCTGAAACGACAGACGGGAAGAAAACAGAAAAAAGAAGGAGTTTCAACTTGAGGAAAAGTGCTGTGGTGAAAAAATCCCCCTGCCTTTGTGCCGTGTTGCCAGGTCTTTGACCATGGTAAACAAGGTGGGCGCCGTGTGGCTCTTTTAGGCTTTTCCGTCCATGCGGAACCTGCACACCAGAGCCAGAGACAGCTCCCGTCCTGCTATAGTTGGGACAAAGAGCATCTATCAATCACTTGCACGGCAGGGGGTACACCTCAAAAATCATTTCACCTTACACGATTGGAACAACAGTTCACGAAAAAGGCCATCCTTAAATTACTACAGACGGGCATCCATCGCCTGAATCAGCGCCTGGGACCGGGTGGTCACGGCCTGCACCATCCGGTGCCGGTCGCTTCGCAACCCGACGCATTCATTGGCGATGTTCAGCGCGGCCTGGGTAAGCATGGCAAAGGGGTTGCGTGAAATGGCCGTTCCGCCGGCCTTCTTTGCAACCACCGTTACCTCCTGTTCCAGTAAATCAGCCACCGCATGCGCATTTGGAACATCCGCATCCGCCTCAAATGTATAACTTTTACCAAAAAGATGAATGGTTATATGCTCACCCAAAAGGACACCCTTTTCTAAAACCGTGGAGACCGCTTACTGCTGCCCCACTGTTGCGTTACCTTCCAGAGACTTGAAATGATTTATCTTTTCAATCAGTGCGTCGATTTTTGACCGAACCAACGCCTTTTCCTCGACAAACCGTTCCTGTGCTTCTGCTTTCTCCTTAACCTCTTGTTCCAACTGATTTATTCTATCCTTCAGCTGGATGTTGGCCGTTTCAAGTGACTCTATTGTTTTAAATAACTGTTCAACCCGTTTTTCAATCTCATCAAACTGATCGTGCAGTTGTCTGGTTTCCTGCTCGTTCAACAATACACCTCGCTGGTTTCATAATTTATTTGGATAAACATGAAAAGTCAAGAAGTTTTCCCCCGAAGACCGGCTGCCATCCGCTCCTCGGCACGGGCCAGGTCGGCCCTGCTGTTGACACCGATCACCTCGTCCGCGTCCGGGCAGACCAGTGTGCCGATCCGCCGCTTGTTCGTATAGGCAACACCTATTATATCGGTCAGGTAAATCTCGTTCTGGGCGTTGTGGGGTTCGATACGGGACAGTGCCCAGGCCAGAAAGTCCTTTTTCACGCAGTAGATACCGGCGTTGACGACATTGATTTCCCGCTCTTGTTCCGAAGCATCCGCCTCCTCAATAATACGGGAGACATTCCCTTCCGGGTCCCGAATGACACGGCCGTAACCGGTTGGATTTTCAAGGGCAACGGACAGCAGCGTCACGGCCCGCGCCTCCTGCCGATGGGCGGCAACCAGCCGGCAAATGGTGTCGCCTGCGATAAACGGCACATCCCCGCACAGAATCACCACATCCCCGGTCTCTTCAGAAAGGGCATCAAGGGCGCACTGGACCGCATGGCCGGTGCCCAGCTGCCGTTCCTGAAAGGCAAACCGCACCCCGCCCTTTTTCGCCGCCTCGGCCCGAACGGCTTCGGCCTGGCACCCCACCACCACCACGACATGTTCACAGGCCGTCACTGTCAGGGCTGCGTCCAGCACATAGCTGAGCATGGATTTACCGGCGATCTCGTGAAGCACCTTGGCTTTGTCGGACTTCATCCGGGTGCCAAGGCCGGCCGCCAGAATAACAATAGAAACAGGAGAGTTGCTCATTTTATATCCGTATTCAAGGTACTTGTTCTTGAGTCCCGGGCCGTGTCGCCGGCAGACCGGAACAAAACCCGGCAAAAACAAAAGGGCATGCCAGAAAACGGAATGCCCTTTGTATTCTTTAATAATCGACTGCCAACGGCGGTAGAACCGGTCAGGCGCCGGCTACGCGAATCCGCTGTATCGCCCGTGTCAAAGCAGCCTTTGCCCGGACAAAATCAACGTCTTCCCCGCTCTCCAGCCGCTTTTCCGCCCGCTCTCTGGCGGCCTCGGCCCGCTGAAGGTCGATATCCTCTTTTCTTTCGGCGGATTCCACCAGAACGGTGATCCGGTCGGGCAGCACCTCGGCAAAGCCGTCGCTGACAAACAGCAGGTGCTCTTTTTCACCTGTATCTTTATAGTGAAGGGCTCCCGGCATCAGGGACGTTAAAAAAGGGGTGTGATTGACAAGTACACCAAATTCACCCAGAACGCCCGGTGCCATGACGATCTGCGCGTCGTCGCTGACCACCGTTTTTTCCGGGGTAACCACTTCAAGCCTCAAATTTTCAGCCATTTTCCATCCCCTTGTTAACGCTGTTAGCCTTTGGCTTTTGCAACGGCTTCTTCAATGCTGCCCACCATGTAAAAGGCCGACTCCGGAAGGTCGTCATGCTTGCCGTCACAGATCTCCTTGAAGCTTCGAACCGTGTCTTCAATCTTGACATAGGAGCCGGGCTTGCCGGTGAAGACCTCGGCCACATGGAAGGGCTGAGACAGGAAGCGCTGAAGCTTTCTGGCCCGCTCAACCGTGACCTTGTCCTCATCGGAAAGCTCATCCATACCGAGGATGGCGATAATGTCCTGGAGTTCCTTGTATTTCTGAAGGGTCTGCTGAACCTCCCGGGCCACCCGGTAATGCTCCTCACCGATATAGGCCGCGTCCAGAATACGGGAGGTGGAGTCCAGCGGGTCCACCGAGGGGTAAATGCCCAGCTCGGCGATCTGACGGGAAAGCACCACTGTACCGTCCAGATGGGCAAAGGTGGTGGCAGGGGCCGGGTCGGTAAGGTCGTCCGCGGGCACGTACACGCACTGAACCGCGGTAATGGAGCCCTTGTCGGTTGAGGTGATCCGCTCCTGAAGGCCGCCAAGGTCCACCGCCAGTGTCGGCTGATAACCCACCGCCGAGGGAATGCGGCCCAGAAGGGCGGAGACTTCGGCGCCGGCCTGGGTAAACCGGAAGATGTTGTCGATGAAGATCAGCACGTCCTGGCCTTCCACATCACGGAAATATTCGGCGCAGGTCAGCGCGGAAAGGGCCACACGGGCACGGGCCCCGGGGGGCTCGGTCATCTGACCGTAAATCAGGGCCGCCTTGGGAAGAACCCCGGAATCCTTCATTTCATGGTAAAGGTCGTTGCCTTCACGGGTCCGCTCGCCCACACCGGCAAACACGGAAATACCGCCGTGCTGCATGGCGATGTTGTTGACCATTTCCATCATGATAACGGTCTTGCCCACGCCAGCGCCGCCGAACAGACCCATCTTGCCGCCTCTGGGAAAGGGCACCAGCAGGTCAATAACCTTGATGCCGGTTTCCAGAACGTTCACGCTGGTGTCCTGCTCAGTGAACAGAGGCGCGGGACGGTGAATCGGCATGGTCTTTTCACGGCTGACAGGGCCCAGGCCGTCCACGGGTTTTCCCACCACGTTGAGCACACGACCAAGAGAGGCCGCGCCAACAGGCATGGTAATGGGAGCACCGGTGTCCTTTACCGGCATGCCCCTCACCAGACCGTCGGTAACGTCCATGGCAATGGTGCGCACCACGTTGTCGCCAAGGTGCTGGGCAACCTCAACCACCAGGTTGTCCGCCTCATCATTAATGACGGTATTGGTAATCAACAGCGCTGTCAGAATCGCGGGCAACTTGCCGGGTTCAAACTCGACGTCCACCACAGGCCCCATGACCTGTACGACCTTTCCGATATTGTCACTCATCTATAGACCTCCTGGTATCTATTTACATGCTTGTTTGGTTAACCTTTAAGAGCCTCGGCACCACCCACAATATCCATCAGTTCCGCCGTGATGGCCGCCTGCCTGGCTTTGTTGTACAGCAGTGTAAGCTCGTTGATCATGTCGTTGCACGCCTTGGACGCGTTGTCCATGGCCGCCATACGGGCCGCGTGCTCGCTGGTGGATGTCTCCAGCAGGGCGCTGTAAATCTGAATAAAAACATTCTTGGGAAGCATGGCGTCAAGAATTTCATCCGGCGACGGTTCGCAGATATGTTCCGCCAGATAATCCTCCCCGCCATCCGACGCTGGAGAATCGGCCGTCTCAATGGGGGGAATCGGCAGCAGCTGCCGGATCACGGGCAACTGCTTGGCCATGCCCTGGAACTCGCTGTAAATAACATGGACCTCGTCATAATCACCGTTTAAAAAGCCGTTGATCAGCTCCCGGCCCGCTGTCACCGCCACGTTAAATCCGAACCGGGCGCCCACCACGCCGAGGTATTCGCTCTTGCGCTCGCAATCGGTCATCTTGCGGCACCAGTCACGCCCCTTCTTGCCGAAGTGGGTGAAAGAGACCTCAATCTCCTTTTCCTGGCAGCGCTTGAGATACGCATTGGCCATACGGACCAGGTTGGTGTTGAAACCGCCGCATAACCCCCGATCCGACGTGCAGAGAACCACGTTGACGCGCTTTACCGACTCTTTGGGAACCAGCAGCGGGCTGGTCTCCTCTCCGGCCTTGGCGGCCAGGCTGCCCAGCACCTCGGCAAACTTCTCCGCATAGGGCCGGAATGCCTCCATGTTGGTCTGTGCGCCGCGCAGCTTGGAAGTGGCCACCATGTTCATGGCCTTGGTGATCTTCTTGGTCTGCTTGACACCCTTTATTTTCAGTTGGACTTCTTTTAAAGATGGCATATGTCACTACCCTTATGTGCCCTCAAAGCAAGGCTTTCTGAATTATTTGATCGTGTCCTTGAACTCCTGTCCGTATTCACCCAGTGCTTTTGTCAGGGTCTGTTTGATCTCATCCGTAAAGGCCTGCTTCTCCTTCAGGTCGGCAAAAACCTGCGGGTATTTGGTCTCGATAAAGGTATAAAGACCGGCTTCATAAGCGGCAATGGCATCCAGGGGCAGTTCGTCCAGGTGCCCGTTGGTGCCGGCAAAAAGAATGGTGACCTGCTTTTCCATGGACAGGGGCTTATACTGGGGCTGCTTGAGAATTTCCACCAGCCGGGCGCCGCGGGTCAGCTGCCGCTGGGTGGCGGCGTCCAGGTCGCTGCCGAAGGCGGCAAACGCTTCCAGTTCGCGGAACTGGGCCATGTCCAGGCGCAGGGTACCGGCCACCTGCTTCATGGCCTTGACCTGAGCCGCGCCGCCGACGCGGGAGACTGAAAGACCCACGTTGATGGCCGGACGGATACCGGCGAAGAACAGGTTCGGTTCCAGGTAGATCTGCCCGTCGGTAATGGAAATAACGTTGGTGGGAATAAAGGCCGACACGTCACCGGCCTGGGTCTCAATAATGGGAAGGGCCGTGAGGGAACCGGCGCCCAGCTCGTCGTTCAGCTTGGCGGCCCGCTCCAGCAGACGGGAGTGGTTGTAAAAAATGTCGCCCGGATAGGCTTCACGTCCCGGCGGGCGGCGCAGGAGCAGGGAGACCTGACGGTAGGCGGCGGCCTGCTTGGAAAGGTCGTCGTAAATGATCAGGGCGTGCTTGCCGTTGTCCCGGAAATACTCGCCCATGGAGCATCCGGCATAAGGGGCCAGATACTGAAGGGAGGCGGGATCGGAAGCGCAGGCGGCAACGATGGTGGTGTACTCCATGGCGCCGTGCTTTTCCAGGATGGCCGCCACCTGGGCCACCGAAGATTTCTTCTGGCCGCAGGCAACGTAGATGCAGTAAACGTCCGTGTCCTTCTGGGCCAGAATGGCGTCGATGGCCACGGCGGTCTTGCCGATCTGGCGGTCGCCGATGATCAGCTCGCGCTGGCCACGGCCCACCGGGGTCATGGCGTCAACGGCCTTCAGGCCGGTGTAGCACGGCTCGTGCACGCTCTTTCTGGCGATAACGCCGGGCGCCACCACTTCGATGCGCCGGGTTTCACTGGCGTTGATGGGGCCCTTGCCGTCAATGGGCGCGCCGGTGGTATCCACCACGCGGCCCAGAACGGCCTCGCCAACGGGCACCTGGGCGATGCGCCCGGTCCGCTTGACGATATCGCCCTCCTTGATGTTGGTATCTTCGCCCATGATGGCCACGCCCACGTTGTCCTCTTCAAGGTTGAGCACCAGCCCCAGAATGCCGCCGGGAAACTCGACCAGCTCCATGGTCATGACCTTTTCCAGGCCATACACCCGGGCGATACCGTCACCAACAGAGAGGACGACGCCTGTTTCGCTCAATTCGACCTTTTTGTCGAAACCCCTAATCTGCTCTTTGATAATCTGACTGATCTCTTCGGCTCGTATTTCCATTAGACTCTCTCACCCTTTTTTAAAGATTCTTTCATATTTGACAACTGGGTCTTGATGCTGCCATCCAGTACCATATCCCCTACCTTTGTCACGATACCCCCGATCAGGGTCGGATCCTGAGCGATATCGACAATCACCTGTTTGCCGGTCATCTTTGAAAGCGAGGCGCGAATCTTTTCAACCACATCGTCGGACAGTTCGCCGGCGGAAACCACGTCGGCCCGCACAATCCCCTTGAGCTCGTCCACCAGATTCTGGTACACCTCGTTGATGCCCCGCACATGCTGAATGCGCCGTTTTTCAAAAAGCAGGGCCAGAAACGATCGCATCATGACCGACACGCCGAGCTTTTCAATGACCATGTCCAGCACCTTGCGCCGGGCTTCCACCGGGTAAAGCGGGTTGGTGATGGCGCTTTCAAACGCCTTTTCCATGTCCAGAACGGAGACAAAGCCGTTCAACTCCTCCTTGTACTGCTCGGCATTGTTGTCCTCCTTGCCGATCAGCAACAAGGCCTTTGCATAACGCCTCTGAATAACATAATTTTTCACTATAGCACCGCCTTGTCCAGATATTCTTCGACCAGCCTGTGCTGATCATCAGGAGTGATTTTTTCCGTTACCAGGGCCTCTGCTCTGGCAACGGCCTGCTCAAATATATCCAGCCGCAGTTTCTGCCGGGCGGACTCAAACTCATTGTCGATATTGCGCCGGGCCTGTTCCTCAAGCTTGGCGGCCGATGCCTGGGCGCTCTCCATGATCCGGGCCTTTGCGGCCTCGCCCTGTTTCTTGTAATCTTCGATGATCTTTTCGGCCTCCTTGTCGAGCATCTTGAGACGCTCGTTATAGGCCTCCAGGGCTTTTCTGGCTTCCTCCTTCTGGGCTTCCAGGCGGGCAAGCTCCTCGCGAATACCGGCGATGCGATTGTTCAAGGCCCCGGCAACCGGCTTGCGCAAAAGCAGGAACAGGGCAATCGCCAGAACGGCAAAATTCATGACCCTGAACGTATCCGTGGCCACCCAGCCCTTGGGAGCGGCTTCCGCCCCATGTTCAGCGGCAACCGCAAAACCGGCGCAGCAGAACGCCATCAGCGATACAACCACGATCACGGCCGCTTTTTTCTTTACTGATTCGCACATTCCAAACAGCCTCATGCAACGTCCCTCCCTAAAATTTTCGAGCCGATAGCAGCGGCAAATTCATCAATCTCCCGTTGCAGGGCTTCAGCGGCCCTGGCCGCATCCCTGGTGATCTCCTCCCGGGTCTGGGCAAGGGTCATCTGGGATTGCTGGTATATGCCCTCCATGATTTTCTTTTCCTCGTCGGCAGCCGCTTCGATCAGGGCGTTCTTTTCGTCCATGCCCCGGGTCCTGGCCTTCTTGATCCCTTCGGCAAAGGCCCGTTCCTTGTCCGCCGCGTCCTGTGTATAGGCCTCGATGTTGTTGTCGAGCCCTTCCATCTTCTCTTTCCGCCGGGCCACCACCGTGCGGATGGGCTTGTACAATACAAAATTAAGCACCACCACAAGCACTATAAAATTGGCCATCTGCCAGATCACAGACCCGTCCGGAATAACGGTTATGCCACCTTCGGCCGAAGCCGCCCGGGCAGACAACAGGATGCCGCATGCCATTGCCGCGCCCGCCGATATCTTTTTATCCAACCTCATAAAAATCCTCCGCGCCAGCCACTGTGTTGTAGTCGTTTCACAAACTCCCATCAACTGAAGATTTAAGCAAAAATTAAACTTCCCTTTTAGCACAAGACGCTTCAATGTCAAAGGGTTTTCGAAAAAAAAACAACTTTTTTTCACCGGCCTTTCGACCGGGGATGATTTTATTGATTTTATTTTATTTCCGTATGTTTACGCGATGCCATGGAGCAGTTCCCGTTGAACTTCACGCCGGCGTCAATGGAAATCACCGGCGCGTGAATGTCCCCCTCAATGGCGGCCGGCGGATAGACCTCGATGCGGGAGGCGGCATCCACCGTGCCGTTGACCCGGCCCTTGATGATGGCCACATCCACCGACACATCGCCGTCGATCACCGCCTTTTCCCCGATAATCACCGTGCCGGAGGCGCTGGTGACTTTTCCCGTGACCCGGCCGTCCACCCGTATGGTGCCTTCAAAGCTGACGGTCCCCTCCACCGAGGCGTCAGCCCCCAGAAACGTCGTAATGGCATCCGGTCCCTTCTCTGTCTTTCCCATGATTGCTCCTGTGTAAAATATAAGGCGCCGCCAAGGCCGCACCCGTCATGTAATATGGCTGAAAATCCGCCTCTGTTCACCCGGTGTCCGGGCGCCGTCACTCCACGCCGGAACGCCGCATGCTGATGTTGAGCAGCAACCCGATGCCCAGCATGAAAGTCACCACCGACGAACCGCCGTAACTGATCAGGGGCAGCGGCACACCCACCACCGGCAGCAGCCCCATCACCATGCCCACGTTCACCACCACGTGCCAGAAAATCATGGCGGTGACGCCGACCGCCAGGATAATACCAAAATTATCCTTGCATTGATACCCGATACTGATGCCCCAGATGATAATCAGCAAATACAGAAACAGCGCCACGCTGACCCCCACCAGGCCCCACTCCTCTGCCATGACCGAAAGGATAAAATCGGTATGCTGTTCCGGCAGAAAGGCCAGGGCGTTCTGCGTGCCCTGCATGAACCCCTTGCCGAACACCATGCCCGAGCCGATGGCGATTTTCGACTGAATAATATGATATCCCGCGCCCAGGGGATCCCGGTCCGGGTTGAGAAACGTCAGCACCCGCTGCTTCTGGTACTCCTTGAGCAGAAAAAACCACCCCAGGGCCAACAGTACCCCCATGACCCCGCCCATCAGGTAGAGGGTCCGCTTCTGAACCTTTATAAAAAGGGTAACAACCGTGGCAATCAGGGCCAGGAGCATGGCCGTGCCCAGGTCGGGCTGCATGCCGATCAGGACAAAGGGAATGCCGACCAGCAGGATGGGCACCAGCAGCTTTTTTATGCCCAGCCCGTCCGCGGTCGCCTGCTTGGCGTAATACCGGGCCAGAATGATGATCATGGCGATCTTGGCCAGCTCGGAGGGCTGAATCGCCACCGGCCCCATGGGCAGCCACCGGGTAGAGCCGCCGGCCGCCTTTCCCCAGAGCAGCACGCTCACCAGCAGGGCCATGCTGAAAATGTAAATAACAATGGCCCAGTTGTCCAGGCGCTTATAGTGAAACAGCAGCGAGCCGCCGGCCAGCACCAGGCCGAGGACAAACCACACGGCCTGCTTGATGCACAGCATCTTCTGCAGGTGGGCCGGGGCCGACGCCGACGCGCTGTAAAGCACGATCACCCCGATCATCCCCAGGGCCACCACCGGCAGCAGCAGGCCCCAGTCAAACTGTCTTGATTCCCAGCTCTCCCTCATCGTCCGTCCGTGCTCCCGCCTTTGTCACTTAGATAGGTCTCAATCATTGCCTTGGCCACCGGTCCGGCGGCGGAAGATCCGTGCTCGCCGTGCTCCACGATCACGGCCACCGCGATGACCGGATTCTCGGACGGCGCATAGGCCACAAACCACGCGTGGGGCTTATGCGTGTCCACCGCGTAAATCTCCTCGTCTCCGTTTCGCGGGCTGGCCACCACCTGGGCCGTGCCGGTCTTACCGCTGATCTCCACCTTGCGGCTGCGGGCCGACCACCATGCCGTGCCGTGACGGTCGTTCACCGCCTTCCACATGCCCTGCCGCACGATCTCCAGGGTGGCGTCGCTCACCGGCAGCATGCCCATGTCCCGCGGTTCTCCCTCTTTTAACCGCTCTTTCTCCACGGTTTCAACGCGGTCCAGGATCACCGGCCGTTTCAGCACGCCGCCGTTGGCCACGGCCGCGGTCAGCACCGCCATCTGCAAGGGGGTGACCAGGTTGTAGCTCTGGCCGATGGCCACGGAAAGGGTCTCCCCGCCCTGCCAGGCCGTGCCCAGGCGCCTGCGTTTCCACTGGCCTGACGGCACCAGCCCGCCCTTTTCCGGATAGAGGTCAATGCCGGTGGGCCGGCCCAGGCCACAGGCCTTGGCATACCAGGACAGGCGCTCCACCCCGACCCGCTGGCCCACCTGGTAGTAATAGACATCACAGGACCGGGCCAGGGCATCCACCACGCTCACCCGGCCATGGCCCTGCTCGGCCCAGCACCGGTAAACCCGGTCCCCGTACCGGTAATACCCGGGGCAGTAAAACGTTGTGTCCGGTTCCACCACGGCCTCTTCCAGCCCGGCAAAGCTGGTGACGATCTTGTACACCGAAGCCGGCGGATATTCCGCCTGAATGGCCTTGTTCTCCATGGGCCGGCGGGGGTCTGTCACCAGGGCCTGCCACTCCTCGGCCGACATACCGTCCACGAACCGGCTCTGGGGAAACGACGGGCTGCTCACCATGGCCAGCACAGCACCGGTGTCCGGATCCAGGGCGATGACCGCGCCGGACACGCCGGCCATCAGGGCCTCGGCCTTTTGCTGCAGGTTGAAATCAAGAGTCAGGTAGACATGGTGGCCGGATTCCGCTTCCACGGTTTTCAACACCCGGACCACGTTTCCGCCGGCATTCACCTCCACCTGGCGGCCGCCGTACCTGCCCCTCAAAAACGGTTCATACAGCCGTTCCGCCCCGTACTTGCCCACATAGCTGCCCGGCTCATACCCCGCAAAGCGGTCGCTGCCCAGTTCGTTGCGGCTGATCTCCCCGAGATAGCCGATCAGGTGAGCGGCAAACCCATTGTACAGGTACTGCCGCCGGGGCGTGACGTCCATCACCACTCCGGGCAGGTCAAAGCGGTGGCCCTCCACCACGGCCAGCACGTCCCGGCCCACGTCCTGGGCCAGCAGCACCGGCTTATAAGGATTGACTGTCTTGTGCTTGACAAAATTTCCGTGCAGCCGGGCCGCGGGAATGCCGGTCAGGGCCACCAGCCGCTCAATGATCTTGCCGGGGTTCCCGGCGTCCTTGGGAATGATGCTCAGGTCAAAGGAGGGCCGGTTATCCACGATGTTGACGCCGTTGCGGTCAAAAATCTGGCCCCTGGGCGGCTCGATCCGCTGAAGGCGAATGCAGTTGTTCTCTGACAGGCGGCGGTACTCCTCCCCCTCCACCACCTGAAGGAAGAAAAGCCGGGCAAACAGCACCACAAACACCCCGGCCACGCAAAGGGAGAGGGCCACCAGCCGATGCTTGAACCAGTCGGCATCCAGTGTTGCGAAATAGTCTTCCACCCGAAAAATCCTGATGGCTTTGTAAAAAGCCCAATATCTGCGTTGCGCTGCACCCCTCGTCATTGCGACGTACGACAAGTAGGCCTCATTCCTCGGGATTTGCGACGCCTTGATCTTGAACTTTTTACTTTGCCATTTCAAATAGACTTTTTACAAATTCATCAATCCTGACTTGACTGTACTTCAAGAATCCCCCGCCGGGGCCGGCCTGTTACACCGGCCTGTCCAAACGGATCAGCAACTGGCCCAGCACGGCATTAAACCCCAGCACGACAAACGGCCCGGTGATGCCGGCCAGCACCAGTTGCCGCGCCAGCCCGCCCGCCGCGCTGCCGCCGAAGGCGTACGCATGACCGGCCACCCGGCCCGCGCCCCAGAAAACAAGTGTTTCAATCAATACACCGGCCAGCACGGCAAAAAACAGAAAGGGCACGCCTTCGCCGTGGAAAAACCGGAGGGAGATGCGCACGCCGGCGACAATCCAGAGATAGGTGAGCAGGTAGAGACCAAAGGCCCCGCCCGACACCGCGTCCATCATCAGTCCGGCCCCCAGGGCCGTGACCCCGGCTTCCACCGGGGAACGGAACACGGCCAGGTAAATCAGCAGCGGAATCAGCCAGTCATAGAGGCCGTAAAGGGGGGAATACGCCGGAGGGGCCGCGGACTGGGCCACAATAAGGAGAACACACACCATCAGACAAACAAGATAACGCATTCGATGTGCC
The DNA here is from genome assembly GCF_000018405.1 of Desulfosudis oleivorans Hxd3. Lineage (NCBI taxonomy): Bacteria > Pseudomonadati > Thermodesulfobacteriota > Desulfobacteria > Desulfobacterales > Desulfosudaceae > Desulfosudis > Desulfosudis oleivorans. The sequence goes on along the minus strand of NC_009943.1, from coordinate 665,028 downwards.
CCCTACATGTCCTGAAACTCGTGCCGGGGAGCGTTGAGGATCACCAGCACCTCCTCCAGCTTGCCGAAGTCCACGTAGGGATCCACCTCCACGGTCTGAAAGATGCCGGCGTTTCGCTTCACCACCGCCGACACCCGGCCGATGGGCAGCCCCTTGGGATAGATGCCGTCCAGCCCCGACGAGATCACGCTGTCGCCCACCCGCACATCGTCCTTGCGCAGCACGTACATAAAATCGCACCGCTCGTGAATGGTACCTTTGACCACACCCCGGGCACGGGTCCGCTGGCACAGGCCGTCCACCGAGCTGTTGGGGTCAATGATCAGCAGCACCTTGGCGTAATATCGGGAGGTGTCCACCACCTGTCCCACAATGCCTTCGTCCACCACCACCGGCATGCTGCGCCGGACCCCGTGGGTCGAGCCCTTGTCGATGATGACGGTGTTGAACCAGCCCGAGGGGTCCCTGGCCACCACCTCGGCGGCAAAGGATTTGACATCCACGGTCTCGTAAAAATTGAGAAGTTCACGCAGCCGCCGGCTGGAGAGTTCCATCTCCCGGTAGCGGTTGTTTTCAGCGATTTCCCGGGCCAGGGCGTCGGTCAGCCGCTCGTTTTCATGGGCAACGGAGACCAGGGCAAAATAGCGGCGCCAGGTGTTGCGGACAAACCGGGCCGATCCGGTCACCATCTCCTGAATCGGGGCGACCACGAGCATGCCCACGCCGCCGCCGCTCACCGGATAGGTGGCGCGCCGGCCGGTGACGGCAAAAAAGACAAGGCTGACGATCAGCATACCGGCGATGCCGACGATGACAAGCATGCGTCTTGAAAACATAAAATTTCGGTAACCCGGAGAAAAGGGTCCTGCCGGTCACAAGGAGGTTACGTGATCATGACCTGCTTTAATATGTCGATGTTGTCTAAGGCCATGCCGGAGCCCACGGCAACGGTGGTCAGGGGATTTTCGGCCACGGTAATGGGCAGGCCGCTCTCTTCCCGCAGCAGCTTGTCCAGGTTCTTGAGCAGGGCCCCGCCGCCGGTGAGCACGATGCCCCGGTCCACGATGTCGGCGGCCAGTTCCGGCGGGGTCTGTTCCAGGGCGATCTTCACGGTCTCGACAATGGCGTCGATCTGCTCGGAGATGGCCAGCCGAATCTCTTCGGAATCAATGGCCAGAATCTTGGGAATGCCGGAGACCAGGTCCCGGCCCTTGACTTCGATGGTCTCTACATTGTCCTCATCCGGGTAGGCGTTGCCGATGGTCATCTTTATCATCTCCGCGGTCCGCTCACCCACCAGCAGGTTGTATTTCCGCTTGATGTACTGGGCGATGGCCGCGTCCATCTTGTCCCCGGCCACGCGCAGGGACCGGCTGTACACAATGCCCCCCAGGGAGATGACCGCCACCTCGGTAGTGCCGCCGCCGATGTCCACCACCATGTTGCAGGTGGGCTCGGAGATGGGCAGCCCGGCGCCGATGGCCGCGGCCATGGGCTCTTCCAGCAGGAGTACCTCCCGGGCACCGGCCCGTTCCGCCGAATCCTTGACGGCCCGCTTTTCAACTTCCGTAATGCCGGACGGCACCGCGATAATGATCCGGGGCCGAATGAACTTGCGCCGGTTGTGCACCTTCTGAATAAAATAACGGATCATGGCCTCGGCCACGGCAAAATCGGCGATCACGCCGTCCTGCATGGGCCGGATGGCGGTAATGTTGCCCGGTGTCCGGCCCAGCATCTGCTTGGCTTCGGCCCCCACGGCCCGGACCCGGTTCTTGTGCCGGGTGTCGGTATACACCGCCACCACGGAGGGCTCGCTCAGCACGACCCCCTTGCCCTTCACAAACACAAGGGTGTTGGCCGTGCCCAGGTCAATGGCAAGGTCATTGGAAAACAGACCCAATATGGCATTGGCTATAATATTCATGGCGTCCTTTCTGGCGTTAACTGGTCACCCGGCGGAAATTCATGTTTCGCGCCGGATTATTATCCGCATTTTTATCAGTTATATAAAACCGATACAAGGGAAAAAAGGGCGAACTGAAAAAAGATTGGCCGCCGGGGGGTAAAAAAACGATAAAAATCAGACATGAACCATCACGGCATCGTGAAGCCGGGGCCGAAAGGCGCGAATGGCGTCGCTGGCCCGGTCCGGGTGGACCCGGTTGGTCAGCAGCACCACCACCGCCTCCCGATCCGGATCGATCCAGCAGGAGGTGCCGGTAAATCCCAGGTGCCCGGCCCCCCGGGCGGAAAAAAGCCGGCCCGCGCTGGAATTTTCCGGGTCCACCGTGTCAAACCCGAAGGTTCGGTTGGTGCCGCACTGGGGCGCCATCATGTGTGCGGCCATGGCAGAAGAAAACACCGGGCCGGGTTTTGCCCCGGAATAGACATCCAGAATTTCGGCCGCAAAGGCCGTCACGGCGCCGGCCGTGCCGAACAGCCCGGCCTGGCCGGCCACTCCGCCCATCTCGTAGGCATTGTCGTCATGCACCACCCCGCGCACCACCATTTTCCGGCGGGGGCAGTTTTCCGTGGCAGCCACATTTGAAAGGCCCAGGGGGTTGTTTACGGCCGTTTCTGGATTTATGGGAATAAAAAAAAGATCGAAGATTGCCAAAGGACGGTAAAGCCGGTCGGTTGCAAACCGGTCCAGGGCCAGGCCCGACACCGCTTTTACGATAAATCCCAGCACCATATATCCCAGGTCGCTGTATACCACTTTTTCGCCGGGCCGATATTCCAGGGGCTCATTTTCCAAAAGCTTTTTCAGGGCCGGCTGCCGGTCTTCAAAGGCCGTGGTCGAAAGATCATAAAAATACTCCCTGTGGGCCGGCAGACCCGAGGTGTGGCAGAGCAGGTGGGCAATGGTGATCTCTTTTTTGTCTCCGGCGTCAAATCCGTCCAGATACTTTCCCGCCGGGTCCTCAACCGACAAAAACCCCTGGTCGGCCAGTTTCAAAATCGCCGGGGCCGTTGCCAGAGGCTTGGTCAGAGAGGCCAGGTCAAACACCGTATCCGTGGTCACCGGGTGACGGGACTCAAGATCGGTCACGCCATAGGCTTTGCAGAACCGCACCGCGCCCTTGACCCACACACAAAGCACCCCGCCGGGAAAAACCCCGATTGCCACCCCCTCTTTCATCAATTCTTCCGCCTGCCTCATCTACCTTGTCTTTCTCTTACTCTTAATCGTGCTCGTGCTCGTGCCCGTGGTCGATACCGATAGCGATCCCGATACCGATTTCGACAAAGCCCTGCCGCATCCGCACCGTCAGCTTCGTGTCCTTCGTGCTCTTCATACGTCATTGCGAGGAGCGTCAGCGACGAAGCAATCTCCTCCGCATATGTCAAAGATTGCTTCGCTTCGCTCGCAATGACCCGTGAACTGAGCGATCCCGATATGCACAGGGGACTTCAACACGAAGACCGCGAAGAAGGGGGCCTCTCCGTTCATGCCCGGCCTGTTTGTAGTGACGCCGTAAGGCGTTTAAAACCGTCCATGCCGAATGCCCTTACGGGCACACTACAAACATCACGCCTGCCCCCGGTCCGCCTCCACAATGGCGATCTCGTCCGGCGTCAGTTCGTAAAGTTCATCCGCCTGATTCATCTGCCTTCTCTTACTCTTACCCTTAATCGTGCTCGTGCCCGTGATCGATCCCGATACCGATATCGATTTTGACAAAGCACTGCCGCATCTGCACCGTCAGCTTCGTTTCCTTCGTGTTCTTCGTGTCCTTCGTGCTCTTCGTGTTTAGAAGCAACCGGTCACACAAAGGCTCTCCGCCTATCGTGCCAGGGCCGGTTCGTGGTATTCCAGGAACCGGTTCTCCGCGTCCAGGCTGGCCCACACCCCCAGGGGCAGGGTTCGGTTGGTGCCGTTGTGGCCAACGGGAAACCCGGCCAGCACCGGCACCCCTTCGGGCAGGTGCTCGCGCACGATTTCAAAAATCACATCCATATGCCCGCACCGGTCAAACCGGCCCAGGGCCACGCCGGCAACGCCCGCAAGGCACCCGGCCAGCCGCATCTGGGTCAGCATGCGGTCAACGCGGTAGGCCGGCTCGCTGGTCTCCTCCAGAAACAGGATACAGCCGTCAAATGCAGGCTGCCAGGGTGTGCCGATCATCTGGCACAACGAGGCCAGGTTGCCGCCGGCAACCGGGCCCTGGGCTGTGCCCGGCACAAGGGACATGCCTTCGGCCAGGTCGATGCGAAGGGGTTCGGTGGTGGTCAGGGCATCGGCCAGGGAGGCAATGGTGGCGTCGTCGGCATCGGCCAGGGAGGTAACCACCGGGCCGTGAAAGGTGATGAGCCCGGCCTTGCGGCCCAGAATGGAGAGCAGCACCGAGATGTCGGAAAACCCGAGAAATATCTTTGGATGGCGCGTGATGGCGTCCATGTCCAGCAGGGGGGCCATGCGCAGCGCCCCGAACCCGCCCCGGGCGCAGGCCACGGCCTTTATTTCCGGGTCGGCAAACAGGTTGTTGAACATGGCGGCCCGGTGTTCGTCGGTGCCGGCCAGATAGCGTTGGGAGGCGTGGGTGCCGTCGGGAAGGCGCACCAAAAAGCCCATGGCCTGAAGAACGGACAGCCCCTTTTCAAGCCGGTCGGCGTCAAAGGCCCCGGCCGGGGCCGCAATGCCGATGGTGTCGCCAAAGGCAAGGGCACGGGGTTTGATTTTTGACATGGGCGCAAGGTCCATTGTCGATACCCCTTAATGAATGTTACGGCGCCGGAAAAAACTCATGACCCGGCCCGTAAGTTCAATGGCATGTTCGGGACACATCTCCTGGCAGCAGTAGCAGTGAATGCAGGCGGCAGCGTCGGCCCTGGGAAATTCGCCCTCCGCCATGGTCATGGCGTTTACCGGGCAGTGGCTGACACAGATGCCGCACTGTTTGCACACCGCCTCCACCACCTCCGGCGTGCAGTTCATCCGCCGGGACAGAATCCGGTTGAGCACCACGCCCATGATGCCGGGCAGAAAGGTGACCGGCATTTTAAACCCGGCCACCGGCACGATGGGCGTGTTGATCTCAATGTCGGCCATGTCGATGGGGCCCAGCCCCTTTTGCGCGGCAATGCGAAGATGGGGAATGCGGGCCGGCTTTTTTCCGACCAGGGTGACGGCCGCGGCATCCAGGCTCACGGCGTTTGTGCCGGCCAGGACCTTGCCCACGAACCGGGGCGCGCCGCTGCTGGGGCCGTTGCCCTCCATGGCAAGGACCGCGTCCATGATGGTCAGGTCCGGAGGCCGGATCGAAAAAATATCCACCAGGGCTTCGGCAAACTTTACCGGCGTGGGGGCGTCGGCATGGACCCGCATCTTGTCCCCGCCCACCACGTAGCCGAAAGTGTTTTTCACGGCCCCGGTAAAATAGGTGAGGCCGTGGGTCTTGAGCTTGGGCAGGTTGATCACCAGGTCGGCGGAGAGCACCTCGGACGCGATCATCACGTGGTCGATAACACGGGAGGAAACGGTGTGGCGCACCGGCCGGCCACCCAGGTTGATAAAACTGTCACCGGCCGCCTGCAGGATGCCGGCGATGCGGGCCGCCTTTTCCGACCGGCCGTAGCCGTGCAGGCCGGGGTTGTCCCCCACCATGACCCGGGCTCCGGCTCCGCGCAACTTTTCCACCACGGCACTCACCAGCACCGGGTGGGTGGTCACCGCCTTTTCCGGGGCATAGCCGGACAGGATGTTGGGCTTGACCAGCACGTTTTTTCCGGCCAGGTCCAGGGGAAAGGTGTCAAACACCCGGTCCACCACGTCGGCCATCACCTCGGCCTCGTAGGCGGCATCCATTATCAGAACGCGGTCCTGGGTTTTCACTCTTGCTCCTTTTGTCCCGTCCATCGGTAGCCCGACCATAAAACAACTCCGGGCAGCCCGTGGGAATCACGCCGGACTATAACAGGATAACCAGTTAAAAAACAAGCATTTATTTGCACCGGCCCCCCTGTTTTTGCTTGACACCCCGCCCTGGAACCGGTACAAAGGCCACTGGCACTGTTTCACGAATAAAACCCTAACACAAGGAGACCCATTTTACGATGAACCCGATCGCAAAAGAGTTGAACGATATTCTGCAGGCAAAAAGCCCCCATATTTTTGACATGCTGTCCGACGTGGGCAAGTCCCTGTTTTTTCCCAAGGGCATTTTAAGCCAGAGCGCCGAGGCCAAGGAAAAGGCCCACGCCATCAACGCCACCATCGGCATTGCCAAGGAGGAGGGGGGCATCATGTGCCTGCCCTCGGTCATGGACCAGGTGGCGCCCCTGGTGCCGGAAGAATCCCTCACCTACGCGCCCTCCTTCGGCATTCCCGGCCTGCGCAAGGCATGGCAGAAGGGACTGTATGAGAAAAACCCCTCCCTTGCGGGCCAGGCCGTCAGCCTGCCGGTGGTAACCTGCGGCATCACCCACGCCATCAGCGTGTTTGCCGATGTGTGGACCAATCCCGGCGACACCGTGCTTTTGCCCCACATGTTCTGGGGCAACTACAACATGATCCTCAACGTGCGGGGGGGGGTGAACCTGAGCCACTTTCCGCTTTTCAACGAGGCGGGCGGCTTTAACGTAAAAGGGTTTGAGAAAGCGGCCCGGGCCGCCGCGGAAAAAGACGGCAAGCTCATCACCCTGCTCAACTTTCCCCAGAACCCCACGGGCTACACCCTGACCCATGCGGAAGGGGAGGCCATGACCGCTGTCCTGACCGACATCGCGGCCGGCGGCACCAACGTGATGGTGGTGTGCGACGACTCCTACTTCGGCCTTTTTTACGAAGAGAACGTGATGAAAGAGTCGCTGTTTGCCAGGCTCTGCGGGGCCCACGAGCGGCTGCTGGCCATCAAACTGGACGGCGCCACCAAGGAGAATTACGTGTGGGGCCTGAGAATCGGGTTTATCACCTATGGCTGCAAGGCCGGGGCTTCAGCCGATGTGTATGACGCCCTGGAGAAGAAAACCGCCGGGTGCGTGCGGGGCTCCATCTCCAACGCCTCCCACCTGGGCCAGTCCATTGTGTTAAAGTCCCTGGAGAACGCCAACTACCAGAAAGAGCGGCAGGCAAAAGGCGAGGTGCTAAAGGCCCGGGCCAACAAGGTCAAGCAGGTGCTGGCCGACTCCAGGTTTGACGACGCATGGGAGGTCTACCCCTTTAACTCCGGCTATTTCATGTGCCTGAAGTTAAAAAAGGTCAAGGCCGAAACCCTGCGGGTCCACCTGCTGGACAAATACGGGGTGGGCCTGATCGCCCTGGGCGAACACGACCTGCGGGTGGCCTTTTCCTGCATTGAGGAGGCCGATGTCCAGCGGCTGTTCGACATCATCTATAAAGGGGCAAAAGAGCTGCAATAAGCCTTAGAAGATTGCTTCGCTTGCGCTTCCGCCGTCGCCAAAGGCTATGGCGGACAGGCGCAATGACCCATGGGCGTTCCAGGTTGCTTCGCTTACGCAATGACGGGAAATTCCCGAGAAAAAACCTTTTTCCAGGCAGGTGCCTTATGAAACGTTTTGCTGTTGGCCTACTGGCCTGCGTCACTTTTTTTACCGGCCCGGCTTTTGCCGAGAACTATCTGCTCAACGGCGGCCAGGACTCTGCCATCGCCTACCAGATGGTCCAGTCCATTACCCCGGCCCCGGACACGCGCAAGCTGTTTTTAAGCTACGTAAAGCCGGTTTCCTTTACCTCTCCCACTTACAACCAGGCGGTGGAGTCGGTAAACATCACCTTTTCGGTGGCGCCGGACAGCCAGACCTCAAAAACCGACGAGAACGGCAACACCATCATGGAGGCCGCCTGGAACAACCCTGCCCAGCCCGTGTCCGCCACTCTGGCCTTTAACGTGAAAAACAGCGTCCGGCTGGACACGCTGAAGACCTCGGCCCCGTTCCCGGTGGCCGGGCTTCCCGACGCGGTGAAGCCCTACCTTGCCGCCACCGATCAGGTGCCGGCGTCCGACCCGGCCATCACACAAAAGGCCCGGGAGCTCACCGCCTCGGCCGAAACCCAGTTCGACGCGGTGCGCCGGGTCCTCACCTGGGTGATCGACCACATGCGTTACGTGCAGCCGCCGGAAAGCTACGACGCCATGTACGCTTTCACCTCCGGCAAGGGCAACTGCCAGAACTACTCCCACCTGTCCGCGGCCCTGATGCGGGCGGCCGGTATTCCGGTGCGCATCGTCAACGGCGTGACCCTGAAAAACCCCTACGAGATCAAACAGGGCGACACCGTGCTGATCATGAAAAACGCCGAAGGCCGCCACTCCTGGATCGAGGTCTATTTTCCGGATTTAAAGTGGGTGCCCTTTGATCCCCAGTGTACCGAGCTGTTTGTAAGCAACCGGTTCATCCGCGTGGAGGTGGGCCTGGACAACAACGACACGGAAAACGACGGCCTGATCCGGTGGACCCGGGTAAAGGGTTCCACCGGCAAGCCTTCGTTCCGGGAAGATATTCGAGCCGACTTTCTGTCCGACAACGTGACCCTGGCCGGCACCAAAACCGACTACGGGCCCAAAAACAAGATGTTCGGCCCGCCGGTGACCGCCGCGTTCCAGAAAGTGACCAAGGTGTACAAGGAGCCCGAGCCCGAGCCGGTAAAGCCGGAGCGGTTAAAGACCCTGGTCTTTTCCGAGCCCTTTGTGTTCGGCAACCTGGAGTTTCCAAAGCACCTGGACTTTCAGACGGCCCGTGCCCGCACCGAAGAGGCCCCGGACGGCAGCATGAAGATGGTCAAGACCTTTCTGGTGGAGACCGCCGAATACGTAACCACCCAGGGGAAAAAGTACGCCCAGTCCTTTGTTCTGGACAGGCCGGTGAAGCTGTCGGCCATCGGCCTGGCCCTGCACAACTTCAGCTCGGACGGCCAGCTCTGGGTGGAGCTGTTTACCGACAAAAACGGCATTCCCGACCAGCAGATGGCGGTAAGCGACATGGTGTTTCTGGCCGACCGGGTGTACAAGCCCGGCTACGACTGGGTGAATTTCGCGTTTGCCGGCCAGGAGATCGTGCTGCAGCCGGGCCGCTACTGGGCGGCCCTTGGATTTACCGGCGGGCCCATCGTGAACTGGTTTTTCTCCTACGGCAAGCCCACCGGGCCCCAGGACGGCACCCGGTACCGGACCCTGTTTGACGAGCAGTGGAGCCACAGCCACGCCTTTGAGTTCAACTACCGGGTCACCGGCCTGGCGCCAAAGGATTTTAAGGCCGAATAGCGTTCAGGGTATTGCAAGGAGAGGCCCGACCACCATCGCCGGGAACGGCGGCGGAAACGGCCCATTCCGTTATTTCGTTTATGGGGAAAACCGCCATGGCCAAAACCCAGTTGGATTTCACAGCGTCCGCCGACCTGCTTGAAGCATATGGAATTCCCATTCTTGGCAAAATGGTCACTGATCCGCAACAGGCGGTCCAGGTCGCCCGGGACCTTGGATACCCCGTTGTTTTAAAGGCCATATCGGAAAAGATCATTCACAAAACCGATGCCCAGGTTGTATTTCTGAACCTCAAAACCGAAGAGGCCGTCAAAAATGCCCTGGACCGCCTGATGGAAAACGTGAAACAGGCCGGCGCCGGTCTGCCGGACGGCATCCTGGTGCAGAAAATGGCCGACCCCGGATTTGAACTCCTGGTGGGGGCCAAGCAGGACCCCGGGTTCGGACCGGTGACCATGGTGGGCCATGGCGGCCGCTTTGTTGAGCTGTGGGCAGACGTTCAGCCCGGTATCGGCATTCTGACCGAAACCGATGTTGAAGAAATGCTTTCCCAGACCATGGCCGGCACCGTTCTGAACGGGTTTCGCGGCCCGGCCCTGGACAAACCGGCTGTAATTCGGCTTGCCATAAACGTATCCCGGTTCATGGCCGACCATCCGGAAATTAACGAACTGGACTTAAATCCCGTGATCGTCTACGAACAGGGATACGCCATCGTGGACTGCCGGCTCATTGCCGATGATCCCATTACCGTACCGTCCGGCACCGACCTTTCCGAAGAAAAAATGAAAAGCCTGAAAGCCGTTTTCAGCCCCCGGTCCGTTGCCATTGTGGGCGCCTCCCGGCCCGGCACCATGGGCGGCATCATTCTGAAAAACTGCCTCGGCATCCCCACCGTCTACCCCATCAACCCCAAGCTGAAAACCGTCCAGGGCCTGACCTGCTACCCGGATTTTGACGCCCTGCCCGAAGCCCCGGACCTGGGGGTTTTTGCCGTCAACGCCGAAGCCACGGTGGAAAGCTTTGAGCGATTCTGCAAGGCAGGCGGCCGGGGCGCCATCATCTTCAGCGACGGATTTGCCGAAATCGGCAGAAAAGACCTGGAAGAGCGGCTCCTGGAGTTGAGCATACAATATGACGTGGCCTATATCGGCCCCAACTGCATGGGGGTGATTGACAATTTTTCAAAGGTCAACACCCTGTTCATACCGGAACACCGCACCAGCGTCATCAGGGGGTCCAGCGGTATCGGCATCATCTCCCAGAGCGGCGGCGTGGGCCTTGAACTGATGGAAATGATGGAGGCCGACAACCTGGATCTTGGCATGTGGGTGAGCTGCGGAAACGCCAGCTCCGTGGGCGTGGCGGAAATTCTGGCCCACATGGGAAACGACCCCAGAATAAAGGTGATCGCCATCTACATGGAAGGTTTTGACAACGGCCTCAAGCTGATGCAGGTGGGCAAAACGGTTTCGGCAAAAAAACCGGTGCTGGTCATCAAGGGCGGCACCGGGGGCGGGGCCGCGGCCACCCTCTCCCATACCGCTTCTCTGGCCGGCAGCCACGAGGCCTTCAAGGCCTGCTGCCGCCAGGCCGGTTTTTACCTTGTGGAAGAGCTGACAGAAGACCCCAAGGTCCTGGTCAACATTCTCTCCATGCTCAGTTCCCAGCCGGCGGCCGGAGGCAACCGGGTGGCCGTGGTCAGCGTGGGGGGCGGTGCCGGCATCCTGCTGGCCGACCGGGTGACCGAAGAGTGCATGGAGCTGGCCGAGTTTGCGCCGGAAACCAGAAAGGCCCTTCAGGACCTGATGGCGGACAATATCAAAACCGCCCGGCCGGAAGACAAGGCCACCATTGTTGCCGGCATCGGCTCAAACCCGCTGGACCTGTTCGGCAACTGTGATGACGACCGCCTGCTGGCCGCCCTGCGGATTATCGCCGACGACCCCAACACGGACATCATCCTCACCGCGATCTACCTGCAGGTGCCCTACCTGTCTGAATACCTGCCCGAGCGGCTCATTGACCTGCAAAGAGACCTTAAAAAACCCCTGATCGTCTCCCCGCGCGGGTTTTCCAAACACGTGGCCAGAAGCAGGGCCTACCTGTATTCAAAAAAATTTCACACCTACACCGTGCCCATGATAAAGCCCATGAGCATTGCCATCAAGGTGTGGTGTGATTACGGAAGATCGTTTATTCCGGAGGAGTAGCGAAAGACGCTGGGGTGCTACCGCAAAAAAGTTCGCCGCACACTCCCGGGGTGGTGTTCACAGGAGGGTGCTCCCGGGGTTGATGCGCCGGGTTGATACGGTTTTATGGCTGCTGATCCACCTTTTTTGCGACATACACCCCATAGCTGTAATATGGTTTGTATTGCTCATACATTTTGATTTCCCGGATTTCGGCTTCCACGACCGCCTGTGCCGCTTTGCTGTTTTTGTGCCGGTCAAGGAACTCCTTAAAACGGTTCTGCATGGGCCGATAATAATTCTCCAGCCAGCAATGCGCGGGCAGGACAAAATATCCAACCGGTGAGTAGCCGTGCTTCTCCAGCACGGCAATCTTTGAAGCGGCCGTGTCTATTTCGGGATATTCGGCTTCCCAGTATTTCTGGAGTTCCGGCGGGCGGGAGGCGGTAAGCCAGGTAATCTCCGAGACAACCAGCAGGCCGCCTACCGGCAGATAACGGCGCCACGCCTTTACGCCTTTTTCAAACCCGATGTTATATATCGCCCCTTCAGACCAGATGACATCATATGCCTCATCTTGAAACGGCAGGTTGTCCATTGACCCGCACAGGGTCGTTATTTTCTCAGAAAGCCCCATGCTTGCAGCCCTGTCTTCAAGCACTTCAAGAAAATCTTCAAGAAAATCCACCGCCGTAATTTGGGCCTTTGGCAGGCGGGCCAGCAGCAGGGCAGAAGCGCCCGTGCCGCAACCGATGTCGGCAATTTTTAATGGTTTCGACCGGTCCGGCATGGCCAGGAAAATCGCCTGTTCGGTCTCTGCATCCCCGCCCGGACCCTGCCGGTCCGCGCTTTTGTGAAGGTCTATCAAGAGTTGATAATCGTCCACTGACAGCCTCTTATCTTTGAGGGACAAACCGCATAATCGGGCACAGGTCCGCCATTTCATAATCACCGGTAAAGAATTCGACCAGGTCAAACCGCTCGCCAAAAATTTGACCGACCTCTTTCTGTGTGGGCAAAAAATAACGGGTGGGCTGGCCCCGGTAGTTGTCCATCAGGGCCATGGCCTCAGGTGTCCAGCCCAGGTTGCGGGCGATCTGCTCCTTATCGATATCGGCATTCTGCCATGCCTGCCAGACATCGTTGAGGCAGACACCCTTTTCCACGTCATCCCCCTGAAGGGCCATTGCCAGTTGTATTCTGAACGCGTCAAAACTGCGGATTGTCCCGTTTTCCAGGCCGGCCATTAACTGCGAAACGGTGGGCGCCTTTGCCGGCCGCGTGAAAAACCGCGATATCAGGCACCCGCCCGGCAACAGCACCTGGTGCAGAACGTCCGCCACCCGGCGATACCCCTCCGGAAAGTCCATCAATATAAAACAGCCGTCACCGATCACCATGGAAACAGCCGCCTTACGCACCGGCATCTGCTGCCACCGGCCGCAGACGGCCATGCTGTCGGCGCAGCCAGCCTCACCCGGCCACACATAACGGACCATATCCAGGTTGTGGTCCACGGCCAGCAGGCGCGTGCGAGCCGGCCAGGACATGGCCGCTATCTCCGGGGTCACGCCCAGCAGCAGGGCCACGGAGTCGTCCGCCGGCCGGGTTTCGGCATGCCAGGCGGCGATGCGTTGCTCGAAAATACGAATGTCTTGCGTGCAGGGCCGCAGCGGCGGGCCGATATGGCGCCACTGCCTCGCGTGCAGGCTCCAGTGTTCCGGGCGTGAAGGGGTCACGGCATCATCCTTTCATCACAATTCATTGCCACAAAACAGCCGTATTCAGGGAGCGCCGACAAAGATGCCGCATGATACCCTGAATCGCGGTCTGCTTCAAACCGTTTACCTCAAAAGCCTGTCTGATTCGGAAATACCGGGCGGTACAGGCTCTTTTTTTATTTTCACGCAGATAAAAAATCCTTCACCGGACACCGCGTTGGCCGAGTGGCTGCACCCGGCCGGAACCCATACAGCGGCCGGCGCCGCCACCTTCTGTTCGCGACCATCCAAAATGATACTGTAGGACAGCCCGCCGGCGCCTAGAACAATATTGATTTCATCATGGTCCTCGTGGGCATGGGGGGTTACATACATCTCCGGGACAATGCCCTTCGGCACCGACACGTTGTGAACCGCCATTTCCACAGGGAATCCAACGGGCACAAACCGTTCGAACCACTGCGCCATTTCATGGTGGGCCATCTCCTCAAACGGAGCAACTGATAGAGGATAGACTTTTCCGACAGGCAGATTGTCGCGCATTTGCAAGACCTTTCCGTGACGGAACCATCTTCCGTCATTTGATTGGCGGTTGCGTGATATAGTCCGATGTAAACATCTGAAACTTGCCATTGGCCGGTTCCGGAAAACCGTCCACCTCCACGATGCGCATGGCCGGCGGGTTGTCTGTATCCGGCCTCCAGGCGCTTTTCACATATTCAATCAGTGCCTCCGGCCGGCCCGGCGTTAAGGCCAGGCGCAGCTCAAAGATATTGTCCCGAAAAAGATGCATCTGGAACTGCCGAATGTACTGCATCAGGTGAGATGGCATTGACGAAAAGTTGCCCACAAAGGCGATCCAGTAATTCCAGTATCCGTCGGGCAACGACACAATGCTGTTGTACCGGCCGTGAACCATGCCAAAGGAAGGCAGGGTCCGGCCGCAGGGACAGGGTCCTTCCATGGCTTCTGCCAGGTCCCCGGTGTCGTAACGAATCAGGGGCATGGCGTCGTTGGCCAGGGCCGTGACCAGGAGCCGGCCTTTTTGGCCCGGCTTGCAGGGCTGACCGTCGGCGTCCACGATCTCCACCACACAGAGCTCGGTGTTGACGTGATACCGGCCCCCCTCGGGGCAGCGGGAGGCAATGATCCCCACTTCGTTGATCCCGTAGTTCTGGTGTACCGGCACGCGAAAAACGGCCTCAACAAAGGCGCGCATCCGCGGGGTCAGCTCCTGGGAAATGGAAAGCGCCGCCTCCAGGGTTTCCGGCACGGGCCGCTGCTGGTATCCAAAGGCCAGGTGCTCCAGCTTGGAAGCGATCACCATCAGGTAGTGGGGTTGTACATGGTCCAGCCACCGGACCTGGGTCTCAAGAGGCGCGGTGCAGCTCATGCCGCAAAAAGGGCCGGTATGAAAACAGCTGCCGATCACCGGCCAGTGAGGGGTTTGACAAAAAAAGGTGTTCTCAAAGGCGGTCCGGTTGTCGTCTGAAAACGGGATCTCGTTGGCCGACCGGACAGCGGCCAGGGTTTTTTCAGGATTCCACCGAAACCAGCGCAGCTCCCGCTGCTTGAGCAGGCCGAACATGCGGCGGCTTTCCACGGTGTGCAGCACGGTCACGGGCTGTCCCGTTGACCCTGACGTCTGCGTGGGCAGCATGGGCTGCCCCGGTTTCAAGGCCGTGGACTGCATGCGGTCAAAGTGGGCCTGAATATCGAGGCGTGTCAGCACCGGCAGCCGGGCAAGGTCAGACAACCGTCCAATATCGGGCCGGCCAAAGGCGGCCTGGAAACGATCACCATAGTATGGAACCGTTTCAAAGGCGCGTGCCACGGTGCGCTGCAGCATGGCCAGCTGCCGGCGCTCCTGAACATCAGGCGGAAGGAACTCGTTTGCCAGCAGTTGATCAAACCAGGGAGTTCCACGAAAACGGGGCAGAAGGCGCCACAACGATTGCTGGGCCTTTTCCGCTTCCAGGGAGGTGGGGGCAGGTTCAACCGCCTGGTTCACGCGCATGGCTCCTGTCAGAAAAACTGATTCTCACAAATTTCTGACAAAATACCACGGGTGTAATGAAAAATCGAGAAGCAAGGCGACGAAGCAATCTCCTCCGCGTCTGGACAAGATTGCTTCGCTGCGCTTCCGCCGTCGCCAGAGGCTATGGCGGACAGGCGCAATGACACATGGATAAAATAGACGGTGACTTTACATCATGCCACGGCCCCGGCCACCGCCACCACCACCTCCCATGCCCCGGCCGCCGCCACCGCCCATGCCACGACCACCGCCGCTTACGCCACGGCCACCACCGCCGGCCACACCGGCCTTTTCCGCCACCGTGGCTTCGGTCACTTCCTGAAGCGTACCGCTTTTAAACTTTTCCACGGCATCAGCCACGCTTCCGGACAGGCCCGCGTAAATCTTGATGTCGGCCGCTGAAAGGCCCTGCAACGCCTTGGGCCCGCAGTTTCCGGTAAGCACCGCCGACACCCCCTGGGAGGCAATGAAACTGGCGGCCTGCACACCGGCACCGCCGCTCAGGCCCACCCCTTCGTTGGGAAAAGCCGTAAACCCCATATCTTCTGTATTGACCACCACAAAATAGGCACACCGGCCGAAGCGCGGATCGATCTGTGAAGACAGGTCCGTTCCGGTTGAACTGACCGCCACTTTCATAACAACCTCCTTTTTTAATGATAATCATGGGTCCCGGTCACCACGGGAATGCCGAACTTGCCTTCGATCATTTTTGCCATCTCTTCCGCGTTGCTGTAAGGGCAGCCGGGCTTGGCATTGGCCAGGCAGCTGCTCAGGTATATCCTGTCCGGCTTGATCTCGGACAGTTTCATGGCCATGCCCACGTTGGGCACCAGGCAGCGGCCCGGGCACTCGCACTTGATAAAGGCAACCACCGTTGCGGGGGCCTCAAACTTGCCCTCGCCCAGGGCCGCGGCTTTCAGGCACCGCCACTCGCCGGGACATCCGTATCCATTGTCCATGTACGCTCCGCATCCCACAACCGCAACTTTTTCCATTTTTCTCTCCTTGTTCGTATGTTCGAATTATTCAGGTATGGTGCCCATGGCCGCGAACCGGGGCTCATGCAGCGGCAGCAGGATATCCGCCATGGACCGGACCGCCTGCATGATGTCATAGGCCTTGTAGCTGTTGACCACGGTGCCCGGCGGAATCACCTCCATCTCCATGGCCCGTGCCTCTTTAGGGGGATTAAAATTTTCGTCGATCACGCAGAACCCTGTAATGGCCGCGGTGCCGGCAGGGGTCTGAATCAGCACCGTGAGCCCGCCCTCGGTGTGCACCGGCGTGTGAATCACGCGAATGCCATCCACAATATCGGTGTTGCCCTCCACCGTGACCACCTGGCCGTTTTCTTCAACGGTTTCCAGGTAATCTTCCACATACCGGATATCCAGGGGATGGGGGGCATGAAGATGGGCCAGTTCCCTTTCGTGCACGTAAAACACCGCGTTGGGACACTTGTCATCGTTTTCACAATGGTCATTGTGAAGGTGGGTGTGAATCACAACGTCGATGGCTTCCGGTTTTATACCCCACCGGGCCAGGCCCTCCTCAAAGGTATAGATCTTTCCGCCGATGGCCGCTTCCCGTTCCGCCGAGCAGATGGGATTCCGTTCCCCGGTGTCCACCAGGATGGTCTTGTCGCCGCCCTTGATATACCAGCAGTAGATAGGAATGGTATACGGGGTGCCGGCGCCGAACTGGTAGGTCATCATGCTCTTGTCAAACACCTTGGTCCCCATCACGATGGGATGGATGGTGTATGTGGTCATGATTCTCTCCCGTTACGCATTTTTTACCCGAAAACGCCGTTCCGAATATGTCACAATTGATCTGAACCGGATATTTCACGCGTTTATTTGGCCGAAAGATGCAGGGCGCGGGACAATATATTGTAGGGGCACTCCCTGTGGTTGCCCATCAAAGGGCGAACACAAGGTTCGCCCCTACCGTATATATTGCGAGCGGCCCGCAACACAGTCCCGCCGATGGCGGGATCAAAGCGACTCGCCCGAAGGTGAAATATTCGGCTAGTGGCCGCCGCCCCCGCCACACACCTGGTCGTCCCGGATCTGGAGCAGCTTGCCGGCGATCAGGTCTTCCACCACGGGGCGGATTTCGGGCCGCTGATCGTCGTGGTACACGTCGATGCCCACCTGCCGGAAACCGGCCAGGGGGCGCATGCCGATACCGCCCACCACCAGGGCGTTGACCCTGTGTTCCGCCAAAAGGTTCACCGGCACCATGCACCCGCCCTGAACATGCTCCTGGTTGGAAATGGTGGAAACCTGGGCGATCTGGCCGTCTTTCACGTCCACCAGGGTAAACACGTCACAGTGGCCGAAATGGCCGGACCGCGTGCCGTCCAGGCCGCCCGCTCCGTTGGAGGGGACGGCGATTCTTCCGTCTTTCATACAATCTCCTTCATCGTTTGTTGTTAAGCGTACAGCGCTCTACAGGAACCGGCCGCCCCATGCGGCCCGTCCCGCACATTGTTATGCCGGATTCATTTCAGGCGACGCGGCAATGGTCTCCCACAACCGTCGCACCGCCTCGGTGACTTCGGCTTTTGCATCATATTCAAAAACTGTTTTGCCGTAAACCATGGCCTTTGTAAACACCGGGTCAAAGGGAATCCGGCCCACAAAGGCGAGTCCCCGGTCCCGGCACAGGGCCTCAATGGCGTCCGACTGGTCCGGGTTCAAGTCGTATTTGTTCACGCACACCATGGCCGGCACCTTGAAGTGGGCTGCCAGCTCGGCGGCCCGGCCCATGTCGTGAATGCCCGAGACCGTGGGCTCGGCCACGATCAGCAGGGCCGTTGCCCCGCCCAGGGAGGCGATCACCGGGCAGCCCACGCCGGGCGGCCCGTCGGTCAATATCAGGTCCAGATTTTGGGCCTCGGCCAGCTTGCGGGCCTCCTGCCGCACCAGGGCCACCAGCTTGCCGGAGTTCTCCTCGGCAATGCCCAGCCGGGCATGGACCATGGGGCCGAACCGGGTGCCTGATATATACCACTGCCCACAGGTCTGAATGGGAAAGTCAATGGCCTGTTCCGGGCAGAGGTCCACGCACACGCCGCATCCTTCGCAGGCAATGGGGTCGACCACAAAATCGTCGCGAATGGCCTCAAACCGGCACAGCTCGAGGCACCGTCCACAGGAAGTGCAACGGTCCGGGTCTATTTCAGCAATACCGCCGCCGGTAAAATCGGTCTCCTGCTTTACGGCGGGCGCCATGAGCAGATGCAGGTCCGCGGCATCCACGTCCGCGTCGCACAGTACCCGGTTATTGGTAATGGCCGCGAAAGCAGCGGTCAGGCTGGTTTTGCCGGTGCCGCCCTTGCCGCTTAAAATCACCAGTTCCTTCATTTGCGGCCCCCTTTCTCCACCAGTTGGGTGATCCGGCCATACATGTCCACAAATTTTTCCCGCCACTCGGGGAACCGCTCCACCACCATCTCCCCCCGGGAGTAAGCCTCGGCAATGCCCCGGTCAAACGGCATCTCCATCAGGATGGGCAGGTTTTCCGCCTCGGCGTAACGCCACACTTCATCATTGCCGATGTCGCTGCGGTTGATCACCAGGCCGCAGGGCAGGCCCAGCATCCGCACCGCCTCCACCCCCAGCTTCAGATCATGCAGGCCAAAGGGCGTGGGTTCGGTCACCATCACCACGAAATCGGCATCCTTAACCGACGCGATTACCGGACACGACGTGCCGGGCGGCGCGTCAATAATGGTCAGACCGCTGGGCCGGGTATAGGCCCGCACCCTTTTAATCAGGGGCGGGGCCATGGCCTCGCTCACGCGCAGGCGGCCATGCACAAAAGCGGTGTCGCCCACGCCGGTGCCCCGCTCCACCACACCCACCTTGCGGCTGGTTTCATACACGGCGTCTTCCGGGCAGACTTCAATGCAGCCCCCGCAGCTGTGGCACAGCTCGGGAAAGGTGAGGATGGTCTCACCCAGCACGGCAATGGCGCGAAACCGGCATATCTCGGCGCACTTGCGGCAGTAGGTGCATTTTTCTTCGTCAACAGCCGGCACCATCACCATCACGGCCTCCATGTCGGTGAAGGCCGGCTTTAAAAACAGGTGGGCATTGGGTTCTTCCACGTCGCAGTCCAACACCTGAACGTCCGGGCCCAGGGCCACGGCCAGGTTGGTGGCCACCGTGGTCTTTCCGGTGCCGCCCTTTCCGCTGGCAACACTGATGATCATTTTGCACGCTCCTTTTTACCCGCTTTTTTTCCCAGGTTTAAAATGGCACTCAAATGATCGATCAACTTACGGGCATGTGCCTCTCCCGGAACAGGGGGAAGCTGCATCAGCACGCCCAACCCCTCGCTGGCCTCGTGAAAGTCCTCCGGCGACCGGGTGCTCACTGCCGCGCAGTTGAGAAAAGGATTGCGTGTCACCATTGTTTTTATGCATTCCAGGCCGTCGGCGCCTTCAACCCGCTCGTCTACTATCACCAGGTCCAGGGGTCCGGCCTCCGACACGGCCAACGCGCTTTCACATGTATCGGCCCATTTGACCGCAAAACCCGCTGCCTCCAGCGCGGCGGACATCGCTGTAAAAGCAGGCCGGTTCGATCCCACCAGCAAGGCTTGCATGGCGTTTTGTCTCCTTTTTCGCTTTTGTAAAACGTATGGGTACGTTTCGTTTTTCAGGCAAACGAATTTACACCCGCCTGGGACATCATACAAGGCCCGACCCGGCCCCCGTTCACGATTGAACGGGGATCGGGCAGGGTTGGAGGAGGGCATGAATATGGCACGCCCAGGCAAAACATATTTTGCTAGTTTCCATCCATAAATGGCCTTTTTCCGCAATCTCTGCGTCAAACTGCGGGCTTCCTTGTGCGGCGTACAACAGTACGCCTCCGCGTCAGCCCTTGTTTTCCTTGATCTTGCAAAAAAATTCTCATTTCTGGATTGGAAACACCATGTGGTCTCATCCATGTTACATGGATGGACACTTGCTAACCTGTCGGGTTATTCCTCTTTTTCCAGTTCGGCAAGCCTTGCGGAAATGGCATCCAGGCTGTTCTGCATGGCCTGGGCCTGCTGCTTCAGGGCCGCGGCCTCGTCAGTGGGTGATACCCCGTAAGGGGCCTGCGGCCCCGCGAACCGTCGGCCGTAGCCACCTCCGGCGCCTCTGCCCGGACCAAAGCCACCGCCCCGACGATATGCCATGCCCCGGCCAAAGCCGAAACCCGTACCTCTCTGGCCCGCAGCGGCCGGTGAACAGTAACCCCGCGCACCGCCCGTCATGGGCCCGGCCCCCATGGGGCCTGTTCCATTGTATCCTGGCATTTTCATCTCCTTATTTGACGACTTCGTAAAAAGCCCAATTTCTGTGTTGCGCTGCATTCACTCGTCACTGCGGCGTACAGCAAGTACGCCTCATTCCTCGGAACTTGCGCGCCTTGAACTTGAACTTTTTACGAAGCCGTCCGGTTTTTGGTTTTTACGACTTTATCTTTTCAATAAAGTCGAATTATCGGTTTCTTTTACCCTGGCCGGCGCCGTTTCCTGCACCCTGGCCTCTGCCCTGGCCACGGCCTTGACCTTGACCCTGGCCAGTGCCCTGCCCGGTGCCTGTTCCGGTCCTGCCGCCCTGGCAGGGCCCACGGCCCCGACCGGTTCCCGGCCCCAGACCCTGGGGCCCTGTTCGATCGCTTCTTGGCATTGCATTCACCTCCTTATAACTTCTCGGGCAGGCGCCCCTGCCCTGTCGGCGTTGCCCGCGACCACACCCCGGCATCAGAAAATCCGAGGCAATACGGCCGCTTCGGGCAAACGCGTTGAGCACCTCTTCAATGGCACCGCCGATAAAAGGAATCAGGCGGATGCCATTTGCCTCTATAATAGTGGACGGCGTCTGTGAAATGGCGCCGCAGATCAGCACGTCCACCCCCAGTTCGCGCAGCCGGTCGGCCAGGTGGGAAATCCACACCGGATCAATGCTTTCATACCGCCGGGACACCACCTCACCATCTTTTATCTCCGCAAGCATCAGTGTCCTTGCGGAATCAAAGACCGGAGAGATTCTCCCGCCCCAGGCTGTTACCGCCACATTCATCATTTACCGACCGTTCTCGTCAGATTAGGGTTGCACTTACTGTCTTCGCCTTTACTTACAGCAATTGCCGTGCCACTTGTTGCATAACCTCGATAAAATAAATTTAAATATAAAATACAAATATTTAAAGTTTATAGCGGCTGATGGGAAAGGAGTCGGAAGCGTAACATAGTCGCAAAAACGCGACTATTCTCGCACCAAAATGTGCGACCCTATTGCGACTGTATCGGTTTCGTCAGGGGGAGGGCAGACAGGATGACTCAGGCCTTTGTGCGGCCGTCCCGGTCGGGCAGGGGAATGCCCAGCCGGTGCATCTTGCGAAACAGGGTACTCTTGTGAATGCCCAGGTCCCTGGCAGCGGCATTTCGGTTATAGTCGTTGCGCGCAAGGGCGTCGGTGATGGCCTGAACCTCGGCCGACCTTACCGGGTCATCGAACCCATGGTCCCCGGCAGACGGCTCTGCCTCCTGCCGGACCAGGTCGGCGGGCAGGTGGCGCACCCCGATGCGATCATCGCTGCACAGCACAAAGGCGTATTCGACGATGTTTTCCAACTCCCTAATATTGCCGGGAAAACGGTGGGTCATCAGTACCTCCAGTGCCTCCTGGTCGATGCCGGATATGGTCTTGCCCCGAAGCCGGTTGAGCCGATCGATAAAATGGTCCACCAGCAGGGGCACATCTTCCATGCGCTGGCGCAGGGGCGGAAGGGCCAGGCGAATCACGTTGATGCGGTAAAACAGGTCCTGGCGAAAGGTACCGGCTTCCACCATTTTTGCAAGGCCGGCATTGGTGGCGGCAAGAATCCGCACGTCGGTCTTCTCTTTTTTCACCGTGCCCAGAGGGGTAAAGGCGCGATCTTCCAGCACCCGCAGCAGCCGCACCTGGAAAGCCGGGCTGGTTTCGCCGATTTCATCGAGAAACAGGGTGCCGCCATTGGCCGCGGCAAACAGGCCCTGCTTGTCCTTGACCGCGTGGGTAAAGGCCCCGGCCTTGTACCCGAACAGCTCGGACTCCAGCAGCGTGTCCGGAAAGGCCCCGCAGTTTACCGTCACAAAAGGCTTGTCTTTGCGAAAACTCAGGCTGTGCAGGGCCTTGGCGGTCAGCTCCTTACCGGTGCCGGTCTCTCCCTCGATCAAGACCACGCTGTCGCTTTCCGCCACCTGGGGCAGCATCTTCAGAATGCGGCGCATGGCCGGGCTGCGGCTGACAATGTCGCCCATGCGCCAGGTATCGGACAACTCCTTTCGCAGCTCCTCCAGCTGGCTGTGGTCCCGAAAGGTCTCCACACATCCCACCACTTCACCGTCGTCATCCTTGAGCAGGGCCGTGGATACCGTGACGGGAATGCGCTTTTTTTCGCTGTTGATGATATAGCTGTCGGTGCTGACAAAGGGCTTGCCCTCTTTACGGGTCTTTTTCAGGGCACACTCCGCCTCGCACATGTTGGAGCGAAAGACCTCCCAGCAGTGACGGCCCAGGGCCTCTTTTCTGGGAATGCCGGTGATCTTTTCAGCGGCCCGGTTAAAAGAGGTGATCCGCCAGTTGTTATCCACGGTAAACACCCCGTCGGAGATGCTCTCCAGGATAATGCCGGTCACGTCTTGCGGCAGCGTGTTGTCGGTTTTCTTTTTTGCCATTGCTTTTTTATAAATACCTTACAGCAGGCCCATGTCGATCAGCACCTGCCGGACATTTTGTGCCCCGTAAACGCGGCGGGCGTTCATGCCGCAGGCTTCGGCCGCGGCCACGTTGGTTGGGCTGTCATCAAAAAACAGCACCTGTCCCGGCCCGCAGCCCAGGCCTGCCAGCACATGATCAAAGGCCTCGGCGTCCGGCTTGACCAGCCCTATCTCACAGGAGGCAAAGGTTTTTTCAAAACAGGAAAGCACGTCAAAATCGCTGCGGATAATCTGCCAGTGCACGTCATTGGTGTTGGAAAAGCAGGCCAGCCGGTAGCGCGGCGCCAGGTCGGCCAGCAGCTCCTTTGTGCCGGGAAACACCTGCCGAATCCAGGCCCTGAAGGTTTTTTCAAACTCGTCGTCGGAAACGGCCAG
Organism: Desulfosudis oleivorans Hxd3; assembly: GCF_000018405.1. NCBI lineage: Bacteria > Pseudomonadati > Thermodesulfobacteriota > Desulfobacteria > Desulfobacterales > Desulfosudaceae > Desulfosudis > Desulfosudis oleivorans. The sequence goes on along the minus strand of NC_009943.1, from coordinate 641,702 downwards.
CTCCAGCTCCTGCTTCAATGCGTGCCGAAAGGCGAAAAAATCGATCCTGCCGCACTCAAAGGCCCGCACCGACGGAGAGGCCAGCCACCGCTCCAGCAGATCCGCCGGCGCCAGCCGGCCCCCGGTCCAGTGGGAGATTTTCTGAATGCCGGACAGCTCGAACAGGACCCCGCCCAGGTCAAAAAGAATGGTGGTAACCTTATCTGTCTTCAATGGCCTGACTTTCTATTTTTCTTGCAACTTTCCACGTTATGTTATTTTTTATACAGGACTATTATAATCACGAACAGCCTTTTTGCAAAAAGGAGCCTTTCCCATGAAAACCTTCCGCAAGGAGCTTGTGTTTAATGTTCCCACCCGCCGGGCCTTTATCAACATCACGCCCGAGGTCGAACAGTGCCTTTCGGAAAGCGGTATTCAGGAGGGCCTGGTGCTGGTCAATGCCATGCACATCACCGCCTCTGTCTTTATCAACGACGATGAATCCGGCCTTCACTACGACTATGACCAGTGGCTGGAAAAACTGGCGCCCCACGCCCCGGTTTCCCAATACCGGCACAACGTGGGCGAAGACAATGCCGACGCCCACATGAAACGCCAGATCATGGGCCGGGAGGTGGTGGTGGCCGTCACCGGGGGCCGGCTTGATTTCGGCACGTGGGAGCAAATATTCTACGGTGAGTTTGACGGACGCAGGCCCAAGCGGGTATTGATTAAAATCATCGGGGAATAGGAGATGGCTTTGTCAGAAGCCCAATATCTGCGTTGCGCGGCACCCCTCGTCACTGTATTTCAAAAAATTATGACAACTCGCTAAAATGGAGGGGAGAGATGGAATACGAAAAAATTTTAAACCCGGATTTTTGGAAAGCATTCAAAATTCCTGGATATGCTCTCGCTGTTCTCTTGTTGCTACTGCTCATGAGAGATATCAACAATGGCCTTGAGTATATTTACATTCAGAAGGTGGCCAATTTCGCCATCGGTGCCAGTATTATTTCATATGGGCATTCTATGCTTCACAGCACCTGGGTAAATCGCCGAAAAGAGATGGATCTCCCGTTTTGGCCACAGCTTCTGGCTTTGACAATTCACGCTGTTTGGTTCGGTTTTTTTCTCTACCAAGTAGTCTGACAATAAAGTATGCCCTAGTCCTAAGGATAAAAAAACAAAGCGACCAGACAGCATTCAGCATAACCATGAATAACAATTGAACGCAAAGGATCAGGCCCCGCCCGTTGCAGCGCAGCCGAGCGTGAATGCTTTTTTCGGAAACAGCGGGCAGGCTGTTTGAGCACCGCCACAGGCGGGCGAGTTCCTGCCCGCGCCGAAAAAAGCGTTTGCACGAGGGCAGCCGAAGGCCAAGCTGCAGGGCATGTTTCTTTTGGTACTTTTCTTTGCGCCAAAGAAAAGTACACGAAACAGATAAATATAGTATTAATACTGTTGTGACATGAGAAGACTGACACGAAACAGTTTTACGGAAAAATACCTGCGCTTCACCGAAGAGACAAATGCGCTCGATTACTTGGAAAGAGCAGGTGAATTTATCCGACGGGCACTCACTGATCCAAAGGCATGGAAATGGGTGGTGTTATCATTACATGGAGCTCTGTATGGTTTTGCAATAGTCGCCTGCAAAACTTCCAATCCAAGCTCAATCGTAAAAACAACTAAAAAAGGACATGAGCGGCTTATAACGCTCGATGAAGCGTTGGAGATGTGTAAGGATGCTAATTGGATGGGCACACTTTACGGTGGTATCCCACTAAATGTCTCTGCTAGACAAGCAGATTCCATTAGACGATTAAAAGAAACTTTGAGAAACAACTTTGAACATTACATCCCGAGCCTTTGGCTCATAGAGTTGCATGGAATGCCACAAATAGCGATAGACATCCTTGATGTTATTCGTTTTCTTGCGATAGAGACATTTCGATACCAACATTTAAACCAATCTCAAGAGAGGAAAATCAGGTCCATTATCTTCCAAAGTAAAAAATTGTTAACAAAATCCGCTCTGCACCTAGAATCTCTGGAAATGAACCGCTCCAATGGAAGCGAACAAACATTCTGAATGATTGTTTAGGCGAGACGCTATCGATTTCGATACCGATAGCGATACCGATACCGATTTAAAGGGGTAAGCACATGAAAACCGAAAAAGTCGTTGACCATATCGTTTCCTGGCTGGTGAATTACTGCGACAATGCGAAAATGAAGGGCTTTGTGGTGGGGGTTTCCGGCGGCATTGATTCCGCGCTCACCTCCACGTTGTGCGCGAAAACCGGCAGGCCGGTATGGGCATTGAACCTGCCGATCCTTCAGGATCCGGCCCAGGTCTCCCTGTCGGCAAAGCATATCGCCTGGCTGACGGGCCGTTTTGACAACGTGCGCACCGAAACCGTGGACCTGTCGAATGTACTGGCCTCACTGCAGGACGCCCTGCCCGATGCGGTCGGCGACACCCGCACCCTGGCCAACACCCGGTCCCGGCTGCGCATGGTCACCCTGTACGTCTTTGCCTCTCATTACAGCCTGCTGGTGGCCGGCACCGGCAACAAGGTCGAAGACTTCGGCGTGGGGTTTTACACCAAGTACGGCGACGGCGGGGTGGACCTCTCCCCCATTGCCGACCTGGTCAAAACCGAGGTCTATGAAGCGGCCCGCCACCTGGGCGTAATTCAGGAAATTCTGGACGTGCCCCCCACCGACGGCCTGTGGCCGGACAACCGCACCGACGAAAGCCAGATCGGCGCCACCTACCCCGAACTGGAGTGGGCCATGGCCTTTGATGCCACCGGTGAAGATCCCTCGCTGCTGTCGGCCCGCCGACAGGAAGTGCTGGCCATCTATCGCCGGTTTCACAGGGCCAACCGCCACAAGATGGACCCCATACCGGTGTGCCAGATTCCAAATGACCTGCGATAGCCCGGCTGCATCGTCAGCTTCGTGCGCTTCGTGTTAAAAAGCGGCCGGCCGAGCCGGGAGCACCGGGAGTTTCAACACGAAGACCGCGAAGAAACGAAGCGCACGAAGAAAAAAGCGTTTAATATTGCTTCGCTTTCGCTGATAATGACGCGTAAACTGCCCCTGCCCTCACTGGCCTCTCGCTAATCACATTTTTGTTGTTTATTTTTTATTATATTCCAAAAATGTAAAGTACCACACCGGTGCCTGGCCAAATAATCATTTAAAATAAGAATATTACATAAAAACAGCAGTTGGCATTCCAGTTGCATTCTTTTTGTTCCAAAAGGAACCGATAGTCATGAATGCAGGGACCACCACTGGCATCGACACACCCGCGACCCGCATGCGCACTGCACGGGAGCGCCTGATTGCCGACTTTTCCGCACAGGGCAAGGCATTTGACTTTCTCTCCCGCCACACCGCCCTGCTGGACGACTATTTTATCTCCTGCTTTGAAGGCAGCCGGGTGGGGCCGAAGATGAATTTCCACAAACATCCCTTTGCCGTCATCGCCCTGGGCGGCTACGGCCGTCAGGAGATGTGCATTCATTCGGATATCGACCTGCTGTTTCTGTTCAAAAAACAGGTGCCCCCGGCGGCTGAGGCCCTGATCCGGGAAATGGTCTATCCCCTGTGGGACCTGGGATTTGAGGTAGGTCATGCCACCCGGTCGGTCAAGGAGTGCGTGACCCTGGCCGGCCAGGACCTGGACGTGCTCACCTCCCTTCTGGACGCCCGTTTTCTGTGCGGCATGCTGCCCCTGCATACCCAGCTTCGGGAACGGCTGGCCCCCGGGCTTTCCGGTCGCCGGGCCCGCAACGTGATCGCGGCCCTGATTCAGGGCAACCAGGAGCGTCACCGAAAATTCGGCGACTCCTCCTACCTGCTGGAGCCCAACCTCAAGGAGGGCGTGGGCGGCCTGCGGGACTATCACTCCATGCTGTGGATCGCCCGCATCATCTCGCCCATCATCAGCCCCCGGGACCTGGAGTACTACGGTTACCTCTCCCACGACGAATACGCGGACCTGAACAGGGCCCTGGCCTTTATCTGGACCGTGCGCAACCATCTGCACGGGCTTGCCGGCCGAAAATTCGACCAGCTCTACCTGGATCACCAGGAGGTCATTGCAACGGCCATGGGCTTCAAGACGGCCGGGGGCCAGATGGCGGTGGAGCGGTTTCTGGGACGGCTGCACAGCGAGATGGAATACATTCGGCACACCAACCGGGCCTTTCTGGCCGAGGCCGGTTATGCCCGGGGCTACCGGTTCGCGCGAAAAACCCGGGTCCGGCAGCCGGTGGCGCCGGGCATCGAGGTCGACCGGAACCTGCTTACGTTTGCGTCACCGGAGGCCATTCTTTCCCGGCCCCACCTGCTGCTCGATATTTTTGAACAGAGCGCCCGCCTGCATCTTCCCCTGGGCCTGGAAGCCCGGCGCATTCTTCGGGAGTTTGCCTTTCTGGTGGACAAACCCTTTCGCAGCGACCCGGCCGTCACAAAAGCCTTTGAGCGCATTCTGGCCGCCTGGGCCCCGGATGCCGGGGTGCTCAACGAAATGCTGCACACCGGCGTTCTGGAGCGGCTTATTCCAAAAATGAAAACCATTATCGACCGGATTCAGTTCGACGGGTACCACCTGTTTCCCATTGCCCGCCACTCCATTCAGACCGTGGAGCGGCTCAAGGCCCTGGGGGCAAAGGAGAGCGACGCCCCCCTGTGCGCAAGGCTTTACAGGGAGCTGGGCCGCCGGAAAACGATTCTACTGTGGGCCGGCCTGCTTCACGACATCGGCAAGGGCGAGGCCGGCGGCGGCCATTCGGAACGCGGGGCGAAAATAGCGGAAACAATTCTGTCGGGAATGGGATACGGCCCGGAGTTTACCGGGGCCGTGGCCTTTCTGGTGAAAGAACATCTGCTGCTGGCCAAAACCGCCACCCGCCGGGATATTAACAGCGAAGAGACGGCCCTGGCCTGCGCCCGCCGGATCGGTGACGAAAAAACCCTGTCCATGCTCTACCTGCTCACCGTGGCCGACTCCATGGCCACCGGCCCCAAGGCGTGGAACGACTGGACCGCGTCGGTGCTGCGGGACCTCTTCTTAAAGGTATTAAAAATCCTGGAAAAGGGCGAGCTGGCCTCCCGGAAGGCCCTGGCCACCGTGGAAACCAAAACCCGGGAGCTGCTGGACATCGCCGCCTCCGCGGAGGAGAAAACCGCCCTGGCCGCCCACATGGAGATCCTGCCGCCCCGCTACTGCCTCTATGTGCCGGCCCTGAACATTCGCGCGCACATGGACCTTTACCGGCGGCTGGGCCATGGCGACTTTGTCTGGACCGTGGCCTCGACGGCCAACGGCACAGCCCGCACCGTAACCATCTGCGCCAAGGACCGGCCCGGCCTGTTTTCAAAGATCGCCGGGGTGTTTACGTTAAACAGCCTGGATATTCTGGAAGCTGAAATCTACACATGGAAAAACGGCATCGCCCTGGACGTGTTTACCGTAAGCCCGCCGGCGGACCGAATCTACGAGCACCAGCAGTGGGAAAAGGCGGCTTCCCATCTTCAGGCGGCCCTGTCCGGAGACCTCGACCTGGCAGGGGCCATCGCGGCCCGGCCCGCGCCCCTGCGAACGGAAAAGACCTTTGCCACGCGCCCGCACCGGGTAAAGATCGACAACGAAGAATCGAGCTTTTTTACCATTGTGGAGGTGTTTGCCTACGACTTTCCGGGATTGCTCTTTTCCATCACCGACATTCTGTTTCAGTGCGGCATCGATATCTGGGTGGCCAAAATCGCCACCAAGGTGGACCAGGTGATCGACATCTTTTACGTGCGGACCCTGGAGGGAGAAAAAGTGGACACGCCGGAGGCCGTTGACCGGCTCCAGACCATGATTGAAACAATGCTGGAACGACATGAAGCGGGTAATCCCGCCCCTTCACAGACGGCCACCGTATGAACATCAAATAAATTGAGAACAAAGAGGGGACAGCCAATGAAAAGAAAAATGGTATCGGCCCTGACCGCTGCATGGGTCCTCCAGACAATGCCGGCGCTTGCCGCCGCCCCGGAGACGGTTATCGACACCGGCACCACCTCCTGGATGCTCACCTCCACGGCCCTGGTCCTGCTGATGGTGCCGGGGCTTGCCATGTTTTACGGCGGCCTGGTGCGGACCAAAAACGTTCTGGGCACCATGATGCACAGCTTTGTGGCCATGGCGGTCATCGGCGTGCTGTGGGTGGTGGTGGGATACGCCCTGACCTTCGGTAAAAGCGTGATGGGCGGTGTGGTCGGCTGGAACAGCGACTACTTCTTGTTGAAGGGCATCGACTCCAGCATCACAAACGGCGTGCCTGAATACGTGCTGGCCATGTTCCAGGGCAAGTTCGCCATCATCACGCCGGCCCTGATCAGCGGCGCCCTGGCCGAACGGGTCTATTTCCGGGGATACATCCTGTTTATCGCCCTCTGGTTTCTGGTGATCTACTGCCCCCTGTGCCACTGGGTGTGGGCCGCCGACGGCTGGCTCTTCAACCTGGGCGCGGCCGGGGTCATCGACCTGGCCGGCGGCACGGTGATCCATGTTTCCGCGGGCGTCAGCGCCCTGGTCATCGCCCTGATGCTGGGCGCCAGAAGGGGATATCCCCAGACCCCCATGCTGCCCAACAACATGGTCATGACCATGATGGGCGCGGGCCTGCTGTGGGTGGGCTGGTTCGGCTTCAATGCCGGCTCCACCGTGCAGAGCGGCCTGGACACGGCACGGGCACTGACCATGACCCAGATATCCGCGGCCAGCGGGGCCCTCACCTGGCTTGTGATCGAGGCCCTGATTTACCGCAAGGCCACCTCCCTTGGGTTTGTGTCCGGCATTCTGGCCGGCCTGGTGGTGATCACGCCGGCCGCCGGCGTGGTGCTGCCCGGCGGCGCCCTGGTCCTGGGCGCCCTTTCGTCCATGGCCTGCTACTTTGCGCTGAAAGCCAAAAACCGGCTGGGGTATGACGACAGCCTTGACTGTTTCGGTATTCACGGCGTGGGCAGCGGCCTGGGGGTTCTGCTGCTGAGCTTCTTTATCCGCGACAGCTGGATGAAAGACGCGGCCGAGGCGGCGGGCGGGGCCTGGAGCGCGTGGAACCAGCTGGCCGTTCAACTGGCCGGTGTCGGCGCCACCGTGGCCCTGGCCGTGGTCGGCACCCTGGCCATCTATTTTGTGGTGGAAAAAAGCGTGGGATTCCGCATTGAAGAGCAAGGGGAAGTGGAGGGGCTTGACCAGTTCCTGCACGGTGAAAACGGATACGGCCTGGTCCGCTCCGACTTCATTACATAACCAAAAAAAAGGAGAACTCCGATGAAAAAAATTCTGTTGGTACCGGTGGCGTTGCTGCTGTCCGTGCTGCCGGCATTTGCCGAAGAGGCGGTGCTGGACACCGGCGACACGGCCTGGATCATCGTGGCCACGGCCCTGGTGATGATGATGACCCCGGCCGGCCTGGCCCTGTTTTACGGGGGCATGTCCCGCAGCAAGAACCTGCTCAACACCTATGCCATGACCTTTGCCGCCTACTGCCTGGCCAGCCTGGTGTGGGTCTGCTGGGGCTATACCCTGGCCTTTGGCCCGGACAAGGGCGGGATCATCGGCGGCCTGGACCACCTGTTTTTAAACGGCATCGGCATTGACACCCTGTCCGGCACCATTCCCGCATCGGTGTTTGTCCTGTTCCAGCTTACCTTTGCCGGCATCACCGTGGCCCTGGTGCTGGGATCAGTGGTGGACCGAATGAAGTTTTCCGCGTGGATTGTCTTCTGCCTGCTGTGGCTCACCTTTGTCTACAGCCCGGTGGCCCACTGGGTGTGGGGCGGCGGCTGGATGGCCGAGATGGGGGCACTGGACTTTGCCGGCGGCAACGTGGTGCACATCAACGCGGGTATTGCCGGCCTGGTGCTGGCCCTGATGCTGGGAAAACGGGAAGGCTATGGAAAAGTGGCCATGTTTCCCTCCAGCGTCTCCTTAACGGCCCTGGGCGCGGCCCTGCTCTGGTTCGGCTGGTTCGGGTTTAACGCGGGCAGCGCGCTGGGCGCCAACGGCCTGGCCGGCTCGGCCTTTCTGGTCACCAACACATCGGCCGCCATGGCCGGCATGGCGTGGATGTTTGCCGAATGGATCGTCAGCAAGCGGCCCACCCTGCTGGGCCTTGCCTCGGGCGTGGTGGCCGGGCTGGTGGCCATCACCCCGGCGGCCGGGTTTGTCAACCTGCCCGCCTCCCTGGTCATCGGCCTGGTGGCCGGGGTCCTGGGATTCTACAGCGTGGCCGTGCTCAAGCACAAAATCGGGTATGACGACTCTTTGGACGCCTTTGGTGTTCACGGCGTATGCGGCATATGGGGCGCCCTGGCCACCGGCCTGTTTGCCAACCCCGCCATTTCCGGGGCCAGCGGCCTGTTTTACGGCAACCCCGCCCAGCTGGGCATTCAGGCGATCTCCATTGTGGCCACCATTGCCTTTACCGCCGTGGCCACCCTGATTATCGTTTATGTCACCCGGCTGATCACCGGCGGCTTGCGCGTAAGCCGGGAAGATGAGATGATGGGCCTTGACAACGCCATTCACGGCGAACGGGCCTTTGAGCTGGACTGATGCCCCAACCCTTGTCCCATATAAAAAAGGAGACCGACCATGAAAAAGATAGAAGCCATAATCAAGCCCTTCAAGCTTGATGATGTAAAAAACGTCTTAAACGAACTGGGCATTCAGGGAATGACCGTGACCGAGGTCAAGGGCTACGGCCGCCAGAAAGGCCATACCGAAATCTACCGGGGCGCGGAATACATAGTTGACTTTGTGCCCAAGATCAAGCTGGAGGTGGTGGTGGCGGCAAGCATGGCCGACAAGGTGGTGGACGCCATTGCCAAGGCCGCCCTCACCGGCAAGGTGGGCGACGGCAAGATCTTCGTGATGCCCGTGGAGCAGGCCGTCCGGGTCCGCACCGGTGAAAAAGGCAAAGACGCCATCTGATTTAAACGCCACACCCTACATTCAATCCATTCGCCCCGGGGCCGGACAACCCTGCCCGACCCCGGGGTTTTCTTTTTCCTCCGACCCGAAAGCCCAGCAAAAAACCTTGATTTTCTGGCCCGACATGGCCAGACTGCAAACCAGAAGGAAGCGATTAATAATAAGAACCCCACACACCCCAAGGAGGAAATCATGTCCCAATTTACAGACCGGATGATCCGGGCCGCAAAACTGGATGTCAACGTCTATGAAGAAGTGGAGGCGGACGGTGAGGCCATGGGCCAGGCCATGGGCGTGGTGATTCTTTCCAGCCTGGCGGCCGGCGTCGGCACCATCGGCACCGGCGGCATCATGGGCCTTGTGCTGGGAACCGCGGGGGCACTGGCCGGCTGGTTCATCTGGGCCTGGCTGACCTATCTTATCGGCACAAAACTCCTGCCCGAACCCCAGACCCAGTCCAGCCCGGCCGAACTGCTGCGCACCATCGGATTTTCCAGCTCACCGGGGCTGCTTCGCATTCTGGCCATCATTCCCGGCCTTGGCGCCATTGTTTTTATGATAACCGGTATCTGGATGCTGGCAACCATGATCATTGCGGTGCGCCAGGCCCTGGACTACACCAGCACCCTGCGGGCCGTGGGCGTCTGCCTCATCGGATTTATCGTCCAGGCCGTGGTCATCGGCCTGCTGGTGTCCCTGTTCGGCGCGCCCCAGGGAGCGATGTAAGGCTTTTTGAAATTATAAAAAAAATCAGGGGCGCAAGTTCTGCGCCCCTGTCCGCTTTAATCGAAATCGACAGCCCATATCCCGCCTGTTTTTAATAAGGCATGGCTACTCCCGTTGCCCGTCCCTTCACGGGTAACCTTTGGTTTACCCGTGGCACCCGCCTATGAAAATCCCGTCTTTACCTGGTGGCACGGGCCAGGCGCAGTCTGCCCGTGTTGGGGACCGGGCTCGCTTCAATCTACTGTGGCGGGATCGATTTTCAGAAGAATGCGGCCGTCGGCGTCCAGCATGAAGATCAGGCAGCCGTTGGCGGTGGCGTCTTTGGCCAGGTCCTCAAACATCACCGCCTGAATTTCATATTTTTTCCCCTTTTCCCGGGGCAGGTTGATAAAGCAGGCCTGGGCCTCCTCTTTTTTGTAAAACGCCGGCACATAAGAAATATCGGAGACCTCATCCCGGTAGGCCACAAACCGGCCTGCCCAGTCGCCGGCCACTTCGGCCGCCACAAATACCCAGTCACTGTTTTTCGGCTGTTCTGCCATCTTCTCTTTCTCCTTTTGAAATGCAATCTCGGTGCGGACGGTGGCCCGCGCTTTTGAATCAAAATAGCATACCGGCACGGCAAACAACAAGCCGAACAGTGAAGGGCAGGAAAATCCGTTCAGAAGGCCGAAGCCTTGGAACGCAGAGCCGTGCAGGGAATGGCGAAAAAGCCCGTGGGTGGCAGGGCGGAAGGCCTTTCACGGGCAACCGTTGGTGCCCGTGGCACCCGAGGAGCTTAGGAATGGTTAATAGTCAATAGTTAATGGCCAATGACCAATAGCCAATGAAAGGGCCACTCCGCACAGGCAAGGCAGCCCCTGCATTTCAAACCGCTGTTGCGGTGGGATATTACTGCTTTTTTTCCTGGAGCATGTCGAGGTCCAGGGGGAACAGGCCCTCGGCAAACTCTTTGTTCAGGGAGCGGGCCTGCCGGGGACAGTGTTCCACGCAGAGGCCGCAGCCCATGCAGGCGTCCCGGTTGTAGACAGGCGCGCCGTTTTCATCGGCGGTGATGGCGTCGAACATGCAGCCCGAGATGCAGGTGCCGCAGGCGGTGCACAGGGCCGGGTCGTGGTCCACCTTGTAGCCGGAGGGCGCCACGTTGGAAACGTTTTCTCCGCCCTTGATGGCTTTCACCATGCGCATGCCTTCCAGCCCGCCGCAGCAGCAGGTGCAGCAGTTGCAGATGATGCCGGTGCGGCCGCCGGTGCCCACCTTGACCCAGGCCGTGGTGATGCACCCTTTTTCGCGCTGGGACCGGACCAGCTCCAGGGCCTCTTCCTGGGTGATTTTGCGGGGATGAAACTTCTGGGAGTGCTCCAGCCAGAGTTGACCATAGTAGCGACCTACGGCCATGCACACGGTAACCGGCTCGCAGTGGTGCTCGCGGTGCAGCCGGCAGGGGCAGTCCATCACCACGATAAAGTCCGGCTCGTCAAAAATGATCTTGTTGGCATAGGCATAGGGGATGACCTGCTTGTGGGGGCCCAGGTCCAGCTCCCGGTTCAAGGTGAGAATTTTTCTCACATCAGCCTCGGTCATTACCTTGGAGTGGTAGCGCTCGAAAACCGACTTGAAAGGGCGGCTGAGCAGCCACATGCCGCCGAAGTGCTTCTGCAGAAACCGGGCGGCGGCCAGCATGGTTTTAACGTAAATTCTGTAGTGGGCAAAATAGAGCCAGTTGTGAAAGGCCCGGTCCGGCCGCAGGCCGTGATACCTTATTATACGCTTAGTGGATTCTTTCATTTTCAGGCCGCTGTTCCCTTGAAGTCCACGTACTGTTCGATCCGTTTTTTCACATCCTCGGTGACGTTGGGGTTGTTGATGGTGATTCTGACCGCGTGGTTGGGGCACCGGGTTTCGCAGCGGCCGCAGCCCCGGCACTGGTCGTTGTGCACCGCTTTGCCGTTTTCAATGGTGATGGCGCCGAACCCGCAGAACTCCACGCAGGTGCCGCAGCCCACGCAGGCGTCGGTGACAGAGATTTCCAGGCCTTCGATGCGCGGCATGATGCCGTCCAGGTAGTCACCGGGAATGTGCTTGAGCGAGGTCATCATGCAGCAGCAGTGGCAGCAGAAACAGACAGACAGCAGCTTGCTGCGGTCCGGGGTAAGAAAGATGAAGTTATCCACCCGCACCTTGCCGGTCATGGGAATCAGGCCGACGCTGATGGCCCGGTCCACGTGGGCGTGGGCCTGTTCGCGGGTGACCCGGCGGCTGACACCGTGGGGCATTTTCAGGGCGGTTTCTCCCATGAACAGGCACCCGATGTCCGGGGTGTGGTGCTGGCACTTTCGGGCCAGCCGGCAGCCACACTTGTCCATGATGACATAGGTGTCGGCGGCGTCGATAAAATCGTGCACCACCTGGGCGGGCAGCACCTGGTCCACCACCTGGCCCAGGCTGCGGTTGACCGGCAGGTAGCTCATGCTGTTCTTTTTGGGGTTCATCCAGGGAATGGCCCGCCGAAGACCGGGTACCTTTCCCAGCCGGAACACGTTGAGCACCGCCATGGTGGGCCGGGTGCGGGGGCCGCTTTTGAATATCCAGGACAGGGTGGCCTGAATGGGGTTGTCTTTGGCGTCACGCTCGCGGGCCGCCAGAAAGGACTCAAAGGTCTGGCGGGAGGTGTACCGGGGTTTCCACCCGGTGGCCTGCTTGAACTTGTCGCAATTCATGAAGATGGTGTATTCGCCCAGGCTGACCCAGCCGCGGCCGGCCGAAAACAGGCGCAGCTTGAACCCAACGGCCGCCACCAGCTTGAGCAGGCTTGTGGGCACCGGAATGATGCGGACCCCGGCCATGGCAAAGGCGTGCCGGGTAGCCATGCCGTCGTCGGCCCCCACGTTGTAGATGCCGGGCAGGTCGCAGGCCATGGCCATGTGAAGGGCGCTGCCCAGGTCTTCTTCGTGAATGTACTGGTTGTGGGTGGTGCGGCCCATGGGAAGGGACGACACCGGCAGGTCGTAAAGCTTTGAAAACATGTTGTCGATGTGAGGGCCGAACAGCAGGGCCGACCGAATGACCGTAAACGTGATATCGGGATGGTTGCGGAAAAAATCCCGGGCAAAGGTTTCGACCTTGACCTTGCTTTCGTTGTAGTAGCTGTCCTCGTTGACGCGCAGAGGGGCGTCTTCGCGAAAACCGATGGGATTATCCGCATGGGCGCCATAGACCGTGGAGGAGCTGGTGTAGATCACCTTGGACACGTTGTTCTTCACGCAGGACTCAAACACGTTGCGACTGCCGTTGATGTTAATGTCCAGGGCTTTTTGAGTGTCCTGAATCTGGCCCACGATAAAGGCCAGGTGATACACCACGTCGGCCCCGGCCAGGATGTCGGCGATCTGGGGGTCCCGAATATCGGCCCGGTGGAACTCAACCTTGCCATATCCCCCTTTCCAGGGTGACACGTCAATGCCGATGACTTTATCCACGTCAGGATCGGTTTCCAGCAGCGGCAGGATAGTGGATGCAAAGTAGCTGTTAACGCCGGTGATGGCAACGGTGGTGCCCATGGTCTACCTCCTGGTTGAAGGTTTATGAATTTTTTCCCGGCCGGTCCAAATCGGGATCGATGCGGCAAGGGTTCTCGATGCCGATACCGCTACCGATACCGATGACAAGGTATTGATCAATTTTATCCGGAATGACGGCTCACCCTATTCCTCGTAAGCCTTTTCCAGGAGCTGGGTTTTCTTTGTGGCCCGCTCCAGGGTATTGGGCGCCAGCCATTGGATGGCCGGCCGGATTTTCAAAAGCGAATGCATCCGGCTTGTCAGGTCGGCCTCAATGCCGGGCAGGTCTTCTTTTCTGACCCCTTCGGCGTATTCAATTTTAAGTTTAAGCGGGGGCACCACCCGGGGGGGCGGTTCGTCGAGCACGATGCGGAAGGAGCCGGTGAGCTTGTCGGGAAAGGAATGGATCACCCCCTCAATGGCCGCCGGGTAGACCGGCACTCCCTTGACCTTGAGCATGTCGTCGGCCCGTCCCACGATCTTATACCTGAAACCGGACCGGCCGCAAGGGCAGGGGTCGGTAAACACCTGGTGAATGTCCATCATGGTAAACCGCAGGTCAAACCAGACCGCGGCCGGCGGGTTTAAGGAGGTGCCCACCATGATGCCGGTGGCGCCGTTTTCCATGGGTACGGGCTGGCGGGTTTCCGGGTCGATGAGTTCGTAGTAGGCATAATCGTCGGCAATCCAGTGCATGCCCTGGTAGACCGGGTGATCGCAGGAGCAGCCGTAGCCGCCGCCCAGGTCAAACACCTTTGCGCCGTAAGCCTCCTCCAGCTTGGCGCGCACCTCGGGAATGCCGGCACCGGCTTCGGCCCCCAGCATCAGCACCTTGATGCCCAGGGATTTCACGGTCTGGCCCATGAGCACTTCCGGGGCCCGCTCGATGAGATGAAGGGCCAGTGAAGGCGTGCCCAGAAACACGTTGACCTTGAACAGCTGCATAAACTGGAGAATCTTTTCCGTGCCGGCCTCGGCGCCGATGGGAACCAGGGTGATGCCCGGAAACTTGCGGAACCACAGCACCTGGGGCGTTCCTGCGGCATGCATGGAGAGCCCGAAGCAGATGCCGACGCGGTCACCGGGCCGAATGCCGATGCGCCAGGCGGCCCGGGCCATAATTTCGGCGGCGTCGTCCAGGGAGGCCCCGAAATTGGGATAGGGCGTGGGAATGCCGGTGGTGCCGGAGGTGGTGGTGAGCAGATAGAGATCGTTCATGCGCTTTTCACCGAACAGGTGGCCCATGAGCTTGTCCATGTCCAGGCCGATTTCGCCGATCAGATCCCGAATCTCCGCCTGGCCCATGGGCGGCAAGGCCTGGGCAAAATCGTCAAAACTGCGAATGTCGGCGGGCGTGATGCCGGCCTTTTCAAACCGGCTGCGGTGCATGGGCGTGTTTTCATACTGCCACTGAAGGGCCGGCACCAGCTTTTTCCACTGAAGCTCGCGCATCTCTTCCGTGTTGAGCCTGGGTTCGATCTCCATGTTCCAGTAGGGCTGATTGTTGTCCATTTAAATATTCTCCCTGGTTTTTGGAAAAAAGCGCTGGTTAATTTTTAAACACGTGCAGGGCCATGGCGGCGGCGTCCACGCCGAGAATGCCGCCGCCGTTGTGGGTCATGCCCACTTTCGGATTTTTCACCTGGCGTTTGCCGGCGGTGCCCCGCAGCTGGTTGACGATTTCATAAACCTGGCCCAGGCCGGTGGCGCCGATGGGGTGGCCCTTGGCCGCCAGCCCGCCCGAAGTGTTGGACGGACGGGAGCCGTCGATCTCCATGTAGCCCTCGTCAATCCACTTGGGCGCGTCCGCGCCGGGGCACAACCCCAGCTCAATGAGAGTGATGATTTCAGACGGTGAGGTGGCGTCGTGCACCTCGATCACGTCGATATCGTCCGGCCCGATGCCGGCGGCCTCAAAGGCTTTGGGCGCCAGCCGTTTGGTCAGGGTGTCTTCCAGGTCACCGGAAAGCTTGCCGCTGCCCACCACGCTGGAAGCGATCCAGACCGGCCGGGCCCCAAACCGGGCCGCGGCCTCTTTTGAACAGACGATAACGGCGGCGGCGCCGTCGCCGATGGGTGAGCACATCATTCGGGTCAACGGCCAGGACACATCACCGGAGTTCAGCACCTGCTCCAGGGTGACCTCTTCCTGGTACTGGGAATGGGGATTGAGGGCACCGTTCTTGTGACTTTTGACCGCGATCCTGGCAAAGTGCTCCTGGGTCAGGCCGTAGCGGTCCATATATATCTTGGTGTAGTGGGCGTACATGTCCATGAACACGCTGCGCTTCTGGCCGCTGCCCTCTTTTATGATCGATTCACCCTTGCCCTGGTTTTTCTGGAACTCGGCCAGAAACAGCTTGAACAGCTCAATGTCCACGGCCGTGCCCAGGGCGGCAAAGGACTTTTTCTTGTCCTCGTCATAAAGCTTTTCAAAACCTGTCACCAGCACGCAGTCAAAAATGCCGGCCCCCACCGCTGTCCATGCCAGGTTCAGGGCGCTGGAAGAGGAGGCGCAGGCGTTTTCCACGTTGTACATGGGAATCGCCTCAATGCCCATGGCCGACAGGGTGACCTGGGCCTTGATCATTTCCTGGCCGGTCATCAGGCCGGCCACGGCGCTGCCCACGTAGGCGGCCTGAATGTCTGACGGCTGAATGCCGGCATCCTTTATCGCGGCCTGGCTCGATTCTTTGACCAGGTCCTTGATGCTCTTTTCCGGAAACTTGCCGAACCGGGTCATGCCCGCTCCGATAATTGCCACATCACGCATTGCTGCCACTCCTTTTCTATATTGACGATCACTGATGTGGGAAAAGGCTATCCCGGTTTGGACGGTTGAGTCAAGAAAATTTATTCAAATCCTTTATTTTAAGGAACCGTGGTCAATTATATGTAAAGTGAGTGTATAGTTATAGCACGCCGGTTAATGTTGATGCTCTCGTAAAAAATCTGTTTTGGGATGGCAAAGTAAAAAGTTCAAGATCAAGGCGTCGCAAATCCCGAGGAATGAGTCACGCCGCTGGCGTGATGTTCCAGCAGCAATTATATGTACGCCGCAGTGACGAGGGGCGCAGCGCAACGCAGATATTGGGCTTTTCACGAAGCCATCAATGTCGCCGAATACCGGAAAGCACCACACCGATCACTTCGCGCAAAACAGCGTCATCGGAGATGTCCGGGTCCATGGAGCGCAACACCCGCATGCTGCGCATGGCCCCGATCATCAGGGCCGCGGCAATGGCCGGGTCCACCGTTCGAATCAGGCCCTGGGCCATGCCCTTGCGAATATCCGATTCCATGGGCTTTCGGATCGTTACCAGGGTTTGCTCGCCCATCTGTTTGAGCTTGGGGTCCGGGTCTTCATGGGCCTCTTCGCAGATGGCCAGAATGGCGCAAAACTCGTCCAACACCGGCAGAACGGCCCGGGCCCGCAACTCCAGACGTTTGAGGGGGTCGGCCTCCTGACGTATGACATCCCACCCGTTGGCAAACAGTTCGCCGAATATTCTGGGCACGCAGGCTAAAAGCAGCTCTTTTTTGTCGGAAAAATAAAAATAGAACGTGCCTTTGCCGATGTTGAGCCGGGTGGTGATGTCACTGACCCTGGTGGCCCGGTACCCTTTTTGCCGGAACAGGGCGGAGCCCAGGTCAAGAATGGCCTCCCGGGTTTTCATGCTTTTGCCCCGGCGGGGCATTCGCCGATCGGTGGTGCCGGCCTTCCGGGCCGGTGTGGACCGGCGGGCCGAAAAGCAGCCGGGGCTTTCGGCCTCCAAGCGTTCGATGTTTTCCCGAATGGAAAAAAGGGGCTGGCCCAGGGCTTTCTGTTCAATAATATAGGCCAGCTTGTTGAGGTGGGACGCGTCATAATAGGCCATGGTCCGTCCGGTGCGGTGGGGCGCATGGAGCAGGCCCTGCTGCATGTAAAAATGAATGTTGCGCCGGGCCACGCCGGACAGTCGTTCCAGCTCGCCGATGCGAAACAGATGCTGCGTGTTTTCCATTTTTTTACATCCTCCCTGATTCTGACCACAAACTATACACCTGTTATCGACCCGGGTCAATCCTGAAATTTTATAGCCTTCATTAAATAAGGCATTATTCCACGAGAAAGAAAGGCGCACAATTCATTTTCAGTTGACTAGAGAGTCAACTCCATACTATCATCGATCCAACATCATGACTTTAGGGAACCGCGAAAAATTAAATTTCTCGCAAAGACCCAAAGGACGCAGAGAAAAGCGTGAACGCTGGGTGTAAAGCAGAAGGCATAATCCTTTGCGCACTTTGCGCCTTCGCGAGATAAAAAAATAAACCGCCAAAAACAAAAAATGGCGTTTGGTGTTGGGAAAAAATCAATTTTTAGAGAGGTCCTTTAATCATTTAAATCGGCGTTAACGACAGGGAGCGGCCATGATCAAAAAATTTTTTCAATCGACCAACAACCCGGAGGCCGCTTTTGCACGGTTTGTTTTAGATGAAGAGAAATGTAACGGGTGCGGGGCCTGCGTGGCCGCCTGCCCCATGCAGATCCTTATGGTTGCCGACGGCAAGGCGGCCCCAAACCAGCGTTATGACCATTTCCGGTGCATCACCTGCCAGAACTGCGTGGCCACCTGCCCCAACAAGGCCATTGTCATTGAAGGAGACTACCGGGTGGGCGCCGGTTTCTGGAAAAACACCCACCTGTTTGAAAACGGCAAAACCCTTCCCGCACCCATACGCAGCCGCGCCGGCGAGCCCTTTGAGCAGATTGAAGGCCAGCTCACCGAGACCGAACGGGTGATCTACAAGCGGCGAAGCATACGGCTTTACAAAAAAAAGCCGGTGGAGCGGGACCTGGTAGAAAGGGTGATCGAGGCGGGACGGTTCGCGCCGTCGGCGGGCAACAACCAGCCCTGGAAGTTTATCGCCATCACCAACAAACAGGTCATTGACGAGATCAATGACAAGTGCAAACGGTCCCTTCGCAAAGGGACATTTATCATGATGCCCCACGCCTACCTGGACAAAAAAACGCCCGGCGATCCAAACGCAAAGCTCAACTGGTGGCAGAACATGGTGATGGCCCTGCTCTGCCGGATCAAAACCGGGGACGTGGAGCCCCGTGCCCGGGGCGGCATCAATACCGTGACCAGTGACCCGGACTACCACATCTTTTTTAACGCGCCGGTGCTGATCATCCTGCTGGCCGACAAGCGGGGCATCGGCTCCATTCAGCTGGACACCGGCATCTGCGGACAGAACATGGTGCTGGCGGCCCACGCCCTGGGCCTGGGCACCTGCTGGGTATCACTGGTAAGGGGGCTGGGGTTCTACCCGGCTTTCAGAAGGCAGTTGGGTATTGACGACCAGTTTGAAATCATCAGCTCCCTGACCCTGGGATGGCCCAAGATGCAGATCGACAACGTGGTGGCCAGGGAACAGGCCCGCATTCAGTGGGTCGAGTAACCCGGGTCAGGTCAGATTGTGAACATTTCTGACCCGCTTGGCCACATGGTCCAGTTCATAAGCCATGGTGCGAATAAAGGATTCGGTGTTGGGCCTTTCGTCCGGCATAAACGAGGTGACCGAACCGGCAATGATCACGTTCAAGGGAATGCCCTGAATTTCAAAGGGCTGGTCGTGAAGCAGTTTTGTGATGCGCTGCAGTGCCAGGCGGGCACCGGCTTTTTCGGCCATGGGCAGGATAATGGTCATGGTGTTCGGATCCAGCTCACCCACGATATCCGAAGTCCGGGCGACCTCCACCAGTCGCTCGTAAGCGGCAGCAAAAAGATCGGCTTTCTTGATTTTCACATCAGCCGGCACTTTGGTTTTGGGCCGAACATTGATGATGGTAAAGGCCAGGGTGGACAGGTAAAGCTTATGACGCCCGGCCCGGGACAGCTCCTTTTCAAGGTGGAACCGGAATTCGGCCGGCTTGAGTACACCGGCGGGCATCTGCCGTTTTGACTCTTTTTCCCTTCTCGCCTCCTGGTGTTTGACGATGGCCGCGTATATCTGTTCAATGCTGTTCTCGTCAAGGGCGTCGGCTTGGGCATCCGCACGCACGGCCTGCAGAATCTGCTTTAAATCCTGATTGCCCTCCAGGCTCTGCTCCATCATCTCCAGCAGGGTGCGCTCCTTTCGTGCCGGGCACCCGCCTCCCCCCAGTGCCGCCGGACCGGTGTCCAGCCGGTCAAAAACCGCCTGAATGCGGTCGTTGATCCGGGTCTCCATTTCGGCCAGGGCATCAGGGTCTATGTTCATGCCCCGCAGATGGGCCGTCAGGTTTGATCCCAGGTCGGCCATCATGCTGCGGGCGTCAGCCGCATCTCCGCCGGCGGTCTCTTTCCGGAGTCCGCTTCCCAGCTCCTCAACATAGTTCACCAGCGTATCCATAAAGGCCTGCTGGTCCCCGTCGCCCTTTCGAATCTCGGCAGCAATGGCAATCAGGCCGGCCACCTGTTCCGGATTTTTCTGAATCTCGTCGACCAGGTCGGCGCCATCCACACCCACGGACCCGGCCGCTTCCTGAAGCACCCTGGAAAGCCCCTCGCTTTCCAGTTCTTTGCCCAGATGCTGTACCAGGGAAAGATACTCGGCAACGGGCATGCCCTCGGACAACAGGGCTTTTTTGATCTTGGGCAGCAGCCGCCGCAGCTCGCCGGGTTCGGGAACCATGCGCCGCAGTATCTGGGCCAGCCGGACGGTTGTGATCTTTCCCTGCTGGTACTCGTTTTTAATTAACTGCACCAGCACATCATCGGACAGGGCATTGACCTGGTCTACAATCGCCGATTCGTTTTCATAGGCCTGGTTGACCGCCTTCCGAGCCTCAATTCCCAGGGTCAATTGACGCTTCATTTCAAAGACCGCTTCAGCCACATTCATCATGTCGGATGGGCCTTCGGTTTCCAGGTGTTGCCGAATATCGTCGCCCAGGGTCTGGATCTGGTAAAGGAGGGTGGCACCCGGTGTGATGGCCGCCGTATCCCCGGCAGCGCCGGAATCTCCCGGTGCAAGGTTGCCGGATGCCACAGCGGCCATACCTTTTTCTTCTACCGACAGCATTTGTTTCGACATACCCGCCGGATCACTCATCAGACGCTGCATGGAAAGGGTTTTATCCGTTTCCTCGGCAAGTACACTCTCCAGCAGCGTTTTCATGAGCTGCTTTTTTGCTGCGTCGGAGACCGGCGGGGGAACCGGTTTTTCCTCCTGGTCCCGACGGGTAATCACCTCCTCTTCACGGGTGATTTTTTTATAAAACACATGGTTGATCTTCAGCTGATCCACCCCCCGGAACCGCAGCTCCTCGATCATGGCCGGGCTGTCGGCATACTGGGCCGGCGATGTGACAATGTCGATCAGCACATCCAGTTCTTCCGCGGCCATACCCTTAAAAAAGGAAATCGACTGAATGCCGGCTTTCTTGAAGAGGGCCACGATGCGGCCCACATTGATGCGCGGGTCCACCGGTTCTTCATCCAGGTAAAGCTGGTCCTGGTGAAGAATCAGGGAGATGGAGGCCACCTGGGGAAGCAGGAGGGCAAGTTCCCTATACAGGTTGGCGGCCGCCTCACGAATCTGGGGGTGGTCGGCCTTGTACATCATGGCGCGGTTCAACAGCATGCACACCATGCGGCTCAGCTTGACATATTCGGCGCTGCCGGCTTTCGGCTCTGCCATTGGGTCTCCTTTCAACGGTCTGCCTGCAAATGGTTGGCTGCGTAGTGTTTCAAGGCATCCGCGAACTCCCGGCAGGAGCCATAGCGGTCCCGGGGGTGAAACGCGGTGGCCTTTACAACAATTTCGTCCATGTCTGAATGAACGGCCGGGTTGACTGCAGAAGGCGGGCGAATAAACATCCGGTCGGCCAGTTTGAGTTTCAGCAGTTCCCTGGTGGATTCATGCGGTGCCAGCGGCAGGTTTGAGACAAGAGACTGAAACAGCAGGACACCCGCACCGTACACATCAACCCGGTTGTCCATCTCTTTTCCCAGAATCTGTTCCGGCGCCATGTTCACCGGGGTCCCCAGAATGGTATTTTCAGCGGCGCCGGGCTCGCGCACACTTTTGGAGATGCCGAAATCCATCAAAATGGGGCGCTGCGTATGGGGTTCAATCAGCACGTTGGAGGGTTTTACGTCCCGGTGCACGATGTCCTGGCCGTGGGCATAGTCCAGAGCGTCCAGCATGGCCCGCACCAGGTCAAGACTGGCAGAAACCGGCAAAAATCTTTTTGACGGAATCACATGGTCCCGGACCCGGCCGATATGGTATGCGAGGGAGTTGCCCTGGATCAGCTGCATGGTGAAATAGAGAAATTCGTCCGTCTCTCCCACCTCGTAAACCTGAATGATGTTGGGGTGGGAGAGAATGGCGGCCATCTCGGCTTCCTGAACAAAAAGCGCGGCCGTTTCAGGCGTGAGAATGGATTTGGGAAGAATCTTAACGGCGATCTGACGCTTGAGGGTGCGCTGAAAGGCCACGAACACGACGGCCATGGCACCGCGGTCCAGCTCTTTTAAAAGCGTTGATGTTCCCACCTCCCGTCCAAGCAGGTGGCTCAGGTCGACCTCCGTGAGCTTTGCCATGGGCCTGCTCCAGTAAAATAGACGCGTGCCGGTGAAGATGCAGGTGCAGCGGCCTGGGATGGAACCCTTTTTCGTGCGCTTACAACAGAAGCATGGACACTACTCTAATGCCAGGATCTTTTCCGCCAGGGTATCGGCGATTTTTTCATTCATCAGCAGGCCAGCTGAAATACGGAGCCATCTTGCCAGGCTCTCCCTGTCTGAAAACTCAAGGGTGCCGGGGCTCTTGCCCAGGTGGGACCGAATCTGGCGATCCAGGAACCGGCCGGTCATCTGGCCGAAAAAGGGCTGAACCTCGGCAAATACCTTGTTATAAAACGCCGATGGTTTCTGGTCCTCCAAAACCGCTGGGATACGCTCCTGGTCCGCGTCATTCAGGTCGATACGGAAGTACTGCATAATCACGCTGCCGATCTTGATCTCGTCACGATCCTTAAGTTCGGCCTGTTCAATGAGAGTGTCGTTGAGAAAAGTGCCGTTGGTGCTTTTGCAGTCAACAATTTTCGCCCCATCTTCTGAAGAGATGATCTGCGCGTGCTTTTTGGAAACATACTGCTTGTTGATGACAATGTCCGATGCCTGGTCCCGGCCGATGGTCATGGTTCCCTTGTGTGCGGCCACCACATTGCCCCTGGACGGGCCGGTGATAAAGACAATGCAGGCCCCTTTTTTGCGTCCGGAGTAGATGACTTTCTCCTCCACCTGAAACTTTTCCTGCTCGACAAAGTCAAGGGCTTCCTTATCCAGGTTAAGGGTATCGTCGATTTCACGCCGGGTCATGGGTTCCTCCTTCTGTCCGTGCAAAACGGCCGGCCTCCCTGCCGGTTGCCGCAAAACATCTGCAACTTTATTTGCATACTATGCTAAATCAAGTTCGATTTTGCAAGAAGAATCAGGCAAACAGGTACTTAAGGTAAATATTTCATAAAGTGTTTCGATATGTATAGGTTTGGGGCCTTCTCCGATTTAATGGAAGCAAAGGGTTCAAGGATTCAAGGGGTCGAGGGTCCAAGGGGGTTGCCCCTTTAATATTTTGTCCCGCGCCTTGCATCTTTCGGCCAAATCAACTCGTGAAATACCCGGGCTCACGAAAACAGGCCGGAAATTTACGCCTGCCCGGCACCCGGTGTTTACAAGGGCAGGGCCGTGATGGACACCCGGAAACGTATTACAAAAATGCAATAATAGAATGCCATCAATACATTTTCGTAATACTATTTTTTTTATCATGGCTTACTGCACCATCTCAGTCACTCCTTTTTATTGAAAATAATTAAACAAAAGAGGTATTTATATTAACCATCCGCGATTCGATATTTTTCTGGCACATCCTTTGCTTTTGTCAATATCGAAAGGGCACAAGACCTTTCACATTCCAATAGAAGGAGGAGCGACACATGAAAAAGATTGAGGCAATCATCAAGCCGTTTCGGCTGGACGATGTAAAAACCGCGTTAAACGAGGCCGGCGTGACCGGCATGACCATTACCGAGGTCAAGGGATTCGGCCGTCAGCGGGGCCATACCGAAATTTACCGGGGAGCCGAATACCAGGTGGACTTTATCCCCAAGATAAAGCTGGAGGTCATCACCGATGACGAGATGAGCGAGAAGGTTGTTTCCATTATTCTGGAAAAAGCAAGTTCGGGAAAAATCGGTGATGGCAAAATTTTTGTGCTGCCGGTGGAAGGGGTCGTGCGCATTCGGACCGGCGAAAAAGGCAGCGCCGCTGTTTAAATAAAGAAAGGAGCATACAGGATGAAACGGATATTATATATGACGCCCCTGCTGGGTCTGGCCATGTCAGTCAGTGCATGGGCCGGGGAAGCGGCCATCACGCCGGCGGCCAACGCCGCTGCCATTGAACTGGTGCAGAGCCATGCCGACTACCTCTGGACCCTGGTTGCGGCGTGCCTGGTCTTTTTCATGCAGGCCGGGTTTGCCCTGGTGGAGACCGGCTTTACCCGGGCCAAGAACGCGGTCAATATTTTAATGAAAAACCTGATGGACTTTTCCATCGGCAGCCTGGTCTTCTGGGCCGTGGGATTCGGCCTGATGTTCGGGGCCTCGGCCTCCGGATGGTTCGGCACCAGCGGGTTCTTCTTAAGTGACTTTTCCCCGGAAGGGGATCCCTGGGTCCTGGCCTTCTGGATGTTCCAGGTGGTCTTCTGCGCCACGGCAGCCACCATCGTGTCCGGTGCCATGGCGGAACGGACAAAGTTCATCGGCTATATCGCCTACAGTATCGTGTTAAGCGCCCTGATCTACCCGGTGTTCGGCAGCTGGGCCTGGGGCAGCCTGTTCAACGGCGGCGGCTGGCTGGAAGGGTTCGGGTTTATCGACTTTGCCGGGTCCACGGTGGTGCACTCGGTGGGCGGCTGGGCGGCCCTGGCAGGTGCCATCGTGCTGGGCCCCCGTATGGGAAAGTACGCAAAGGACGGCACGGCACGGGCCATTCCCGGTCACAACATTCCCCTGGCGGCCCTGGGCGTCTTTATCCTGTGGCTGGGCTGGTTCGGGTTCAACCCCGGCTCCACCACCGTTGCGGACAAAAGCATTGCCATGATCTTTGTCAACACCAACCTGGCCGCGGCCACAGGCGCCGTGTTTGCCATGATCGTCTCCTGGCTCAAGTTCGGCAAGCCGGAAATCAGCATGAGCTTAAACGGCGCCCTGGCCGGCCTGGTGGGTATCACGGCCGGATGCGCCAACGTGTCGCCGACCAGTTCCATTATCATCGGCGCCATTGCCGGTGTGCTGGTGGTGTTCTCCGTTCTCTTTTTCGACAAAATCAAGGTCGACGACCCGGTGGGCGCGGTATCGGTCCACGGTGTGTGCGGGGCCTGGGGAACGCTGGCCGCCGGTATCTTCAACATGGGCGGCACATCGGCGTCCATCATCGGCGTGCAGCTTCTGGGCATGGGGACCTGCTTTGCATGGACCTTTTCCATGGCCTTTGTCATGTTCAAGCTGATAGACAAAACCATCGGCCTGCGGGTATCTCCTGAAGAAGAGGCCGAGGGGCTTGACTTTTCCGAGCACGGCGGTAATGCCTACCCGGATTTTAGTGTGTCGGCCTACGCCCAGAAGTAGGCGACGGAAAATTCGTATTCATAAAAAAAGCCCCCGTGAGGTTTCACGGGGGCTTTCTATTTTTATTAAAGCGGAAAGGGAGCAGGTTGTTACATCATGCCGCCCATGCCACCCATACCGCCCATGCCACCCATGCCGCCGCCCGGCATGGCCGCCGGCTCTTCCTTGGAGGGTTTCTCGGCGATCATGGCCTCGGTGGTCAGCATCACGGAGGCAACGCTGCACGCGTTCTGCAGGGCGAACCGCACCACCTTGGTGGGATCAATGACACCGGCGGCAATCAGATCGCCATAGTCGCCGGTGGCTGCGTTGTAACCGAAGCTGCCGGTTTCGTTCTTGACCTTTTCGATCACCACGGAGCCTTCCACGCCGGCGTTGTTGGCGATCCGGCGCAGGGGTTCTTCAATGGCCCGCATCACCACCTTGACGCCCAGCTTCTCCTCGGACTTGATCTTGATCTTGGAAAGTGCGTCCAGACACCGCACCAGGGCCACGCCGCCGCCGGGCAGAACGCCCTCTTCCACGGCCGCGCGGGTAGCGTTGAGCGCGTCTTCCACCCGGGCTTTCTTTTCCTTCATTTCAGTCTCGGTGGCGGCGCCCACGTTAATGACGGCCACACCGCCCACCAGCTTGGCCAGCCGCTCCTGAAGCTTCTCCCGGTCGTAATCGGAAGTGGTGTCTTCGATCTGGGCGCGAATCTGCTTGACGCGGCCCTCGATGTCGGCCTTTTTGCCGGCACCGTCCACGATGGTGGTGTTATCCTTGTCTATGGTGATGCGCTTGGCATGTCCCAGGTCGCCCAGGGTGATGCCTTCCAGATTGATGCCCACATCCTCGGAAACCACCTGGCCGCCGGTGAGAGTAGCGATATCCTCGAGCATGGCCTTTCTTCTGTCGCCGAAACCCGGGGCCTTGACCGCGGCCACGTTCAGGGTGCCGCGCAGCTTGTTGACCACCAGGGTGGCCAGGGCTTCGCCCTCAATATCTTCGGCAATGATCAGCAGGGGCCGGCCCGCCTTGGCGGTCTGCTCCAGAATGGGCAACAGCTCCTTCATGTTGGACAGCTTCTTCTCGTTGATCAGGATATAGGCGTTCTCCAGGGAGACCACCATCTTTTCAGCATCGGTAACAAAATAGGGGGAAAGATAACCGCGGTCGAACTGCATACCTTCCACCACGTCCAGGGTGGTGTCCATGGACTTGGCCTCTTCCACGGTGATGACACCTTCCTTGCCGACCTTTTCCATGGCCTCGGCAATGATATTGCCGATGGTCTCGTCGCTGTTGGCGGAGATGGTGCCGACCTGGGCGATTTCGCGCTGGTTCTTGGTGGGCTTGCTCATGCCGGCAAGCTCCTTGACCGCCACTTCACAGGCCTTGTCGATACCGCGCTTGATGGCCATGGGGTTGTTGCCGGCGGCCACCAGCTTCTGGCCTTCCTCGTAAATGGCCCGGGCCAGCACGGTGGCGGTGGTGGTGCCGTCACCGGCGGTGTCGCTGGTTTTGCTGGCGACCTCTTTTACCATCTGGGCGCCCATGTTCTCGAACTTGTCTTCCAGTTCGATCTCTTTTGCCACGGTAACGCCGTCCTTGGTGACCGTGGGGGATCCCCATGACTTTTCAATCACCACATTCCGGCCCCGGGGGCCCAGTGTTACCGCAACTGCGTCGGCCAGGGTCCTGACACCCGCAAGCATGGCTTCACGTGCCTTTGTTGAATATTTAATCTCTTTTCCAGCCATTTCATTCACTCCTTTATGTCTTTTGTCTTAAATTGTTCTATTCCAGAATACCGAGAATGTCGTCTTCCCGCATGATCAGGTATTCCTGGCCGTCCATCTTGACCTCTGTTCCGCCATATTTGCCGAACAGTACCCGATCGCCCTTCTTGACCTCCAAAGGAATGAGCTTGCCGTCCTCACCGAGCCGGCCGTTGCCAACCGCCATCACCTTGCCCTCAATGGGCTTTTCCTTTGCGGTGTCGGGAATGATGATACCGCCCTTGGTCTTTGTCTCTTCCTCAACCCGTTTTACCAGAATCCGGTCGTGCAATGGTCTGAACTTCATCTTCTTTCTCCTCCTTGCCTGTCAAGCGTTTATTTATACACAAAAAAGCATACACCTGTAATCCCAGGCGGCCTCAGAGCCGGCCCGGAAACACCATATCCAATTGTTATTATTATTTATCTTTAGACGAGCCGCTTTTTTCCTTGGATGCAGCCGGCGTTGATTCGCATGCCTGGCACGTTGACGCGCCCGGTTTTGCGCCGCCTGAATAGTCGGTCACGTACCAGCCGGAACCCTTTAAATGAAAAGCGCTGTGGGAAATCAGTTTGTGAAGTTTGCCTGAACAGGCGTCACACCGCTGCAGCGGCTTGTCGTTGATCTTCTGCCATGCCTCGTGGATTTTTCCACATTTGGTGCATTCATACTCGTAGATCGGCATAACGTGTTCTCCCTCTTGTTCTTTACATCGGCCACAGGCCGGGGCATTCAAAAATCCTGAAAACCCATATACCTCAAATTTGGTTGACAAAAGTTTAAGTCTCTTTATGGCATTGTCAAGGTGAAAAAACAAACAAAATAAACGGCAGGCCCGATTATTTCACAAATCGACAGGCGCCTGACACGTTTCCCATTTTTCATAAAATTTTAATACCGGCGCCATGCCGGCAATCTCATGCCGCACCAGGATGGCCCGGGTGGCCCGGTGGACCCGCCCCTCTTCTCTCTCCTTTTCTTCGGGCGGCGCGTCAAAGTGCTGGTCAAACCGGGCAAACCGGATAATGTGAACCAGTTCGTGCACGATGACATAGACCAGAAAGGGAAAAAGAGAAAGACCGGGCGTGGCGGAAACAACCGACAGAATGGCCGGGTCCTGAACGCATATCTTATAGAAATCATAGACAGAAGAGCCCAGAGACGCATCGCTGCCCCGGGCCGCGTAACGGACGATCTGAGCAAAAGGGCCTTCCACGATCTCAGTGCCGGAAAGCCCGGCCCGTGTTTTTACATCGTAGCGGTGGCGAAGCCACTGGCTGGCCGACATCTTGTAGTAATCGCATACCATCTCTTCGGCCACGGCCACAGAATCATTGAGCACCGCGAGCTGGTCTAAGGAAAAACAGGGTGTGGCCTGCCGGGCCTGCCTCGTTTTCTGTTTCATGGTGGTCAATACCTGTCCCCCCCTGTCATATGAGCAACAAAACTCTTGCATTTTGAAAATATATTCATATAGTGTGGACACGCAACACAAAAAAGGGTATGAATCACAAGAAATTTGAATAAAAAGGAGGTGGGCTCTTGGGCTCGGTTATTAAAAAAAGACGGAAAAAGATGCGGAAGCATAAACACAGAAAACTTCTTGCGCGCACACGCCACCAGAGAAGAAAAGGCAGATAAGCGCCTGCGCTTTTAAGTATATGACGGCAATTAAAACGCCTTTGACGCACGCTTTGCGTTGTGTCAAAGGCGTTTTTCCGTTGTGTTAAGCCGCGGATATTGCAGGCGTCGATTTGCCCGCAAACACAAGGCGCGGTGTGCAACGCTGTGGCCCGGGCTACCGTTTGTCCGAATACCCCTTGAGGTATTTGAAAAAATCGGTGTCTGTGGAAAGCACCACTGAACTGGATTCATCCAGGGACTCGGCATAAAGAGAAAGCGTTTTCACAAACGAATAAAACTCCGGATCCCTTGAGTAGGCGTCAGCGGAAATCTCCGTGACCCTGGCATCGGCCTTTCCCATAATGGTCTGGGCCGTTTTATATGCTTCAGACTGGATCTCCTTTAACTTCTTCTCTTTTTCACCCAGAATCCGCTGGGCCTCTCCCCGGCCCTCGGACCGGAACTGCTCCACGATCTGGGACCGCTCGGCGATCATGCGGTCGTACACCGATTCCTGCACGTCCTCCCGGTAGTTGATCCGCTTGATCTTCACATCCACCAGGTCGATGCCCAGCTCAGCGATCTTGGGTTTGGCCCGTTCCAGAATGATGTTTTCCACCTGCTCCCGCCCGACCTTGATCTCGCTGCTTTTCACCGTCCCCCTCCGGGTACCGGTGGTGGCCTCTCCATCTGTGGGTTCGGAGGATGATGAAAAAAGCTCTTCCAGGGAGGCCATCTGCCGGTTGCTGTTCCGCACCGTCTCAATCAGCTCCTGGTTGGCAATGGCGTTTTTCACCTCTGAGTCAAGAATATTGCCCATCAGCCGCTGGGCCTTGTCCATATTCACGGCCCGCTGATAAAACACCACCGGGTCCTCAATTCGCCACCGGGCAAAGGTGTCCACCCAGATATAGGTTTTGTTCAGGGTGGGCAGCTCCCCTTTTTCGCCGTCCCATTCCCTCAGGTTTTTCGGAAACAGGTACACTTTGTCCAGAAAAGGCACCCGAAAGTTCAGCCCGGCCTCCATCACCGGTTCCCGGGTCACCTTGCCAAAGCGGGTGACGATGGCCAGTTCAGTTTCATCCACGATAAACGCGGAGAGAAAAAAAGCGACAATGCCGACGACCAGCACGACAGCAATCGTTGTTATACCTCTGGATTTCACTTGGTCACACCCCTGTTTCCGGTTTCAAGATTAAGCAGCGGCAAAACATTTTTCTGATCTTCGTCGATCAGGTATTTTTTGCCCAGTTTCGGCAGCACATCCTTCATGGTTTCAAGATAGAGCCGCCGGCGGGTCACATCCTTGGCCTTGGAATACTCCTTGTAAAGCGCCATGAACTTGGCGGCATCACCCTCGGCCCGGTTGACCCGGTCCAGCGCATAGCCCTCCGCGGCGAGGATGGTTTTCTTGGCCTCGCCCATGGCCGCGGGAATGGCCTGGTTATACTCCTTGCGGGCGGTAAAGATCATGGTCTCCTTTTCCTGCTCGGCCTTGTTCACCGCGTTAAAGGAGGGCTGAACCTTGGGGGGCACATTGGTCTTGCCCAGCTCCAGGGCAGTCACCTGAATCCCGGTTTCCGCGTCATCCAGCTCTTGCTGCAAGCGGGTTCGGCACTCGGAGGCGATCTCCTCCCGGATCAGCAGGACCTCGTTGATGCTCCGGTCCCCCACGACCAGGCGCATGGTGGCCTCGGACAGATCCTTGAGCAGAATCTCGGCTTCATGCACTCTGAACAGAAACCGGATCGGATCCTTGATGTTGTACTGCACCACCCAGGGCACGATGCCCACGTTCAGGTCTCCGGTGAGCATCAGGGACTCGTCATAGACGTTGGACGGGGCCGCCGGCCGGGAGGAGAACAGGGTCTTTTCCGCCTGGGCCGTTGAAAGCCCGAAGCCTGCGGACCGGGTCTCGTCCACGTTGACAATGTGCAGGGTTTCAATGCCCATGGGCAGCTTGAAGTGAAGCCCGGGATAGGTGGTGCGCACATATTTGCCGAACCGCTGGACCACTCCCACCTCCCGCTGCTCCACCGTGTAGACCATGGTAGACCCGAGCAGGATCACCAGGATTGCCACGATGATCAGCACCGGGCCCATGGAAAATTTCATGTTCTTGAATTTATTGATCAGTTCATCCATCTGAGGCGGTGTTCCACCACCACCGCCCCCGGATGGACCGGGGCCGGACGGCCGCCTGCTTTTTTGTTGCTGCTGAAGCTTTTCCCAGTCCCAGTTCATTGTTTTTCCCGTGTCCATAGAATAACAGACCCTATTTTGGATTTTTGACTGCGTCGACATTGACCGCGTGACGTGTTACAAGAAAAGACTGTAAAGCAGCGGCCATATGAAGTCAAGGCCGATCCGAAAATATAGGTG
This sequence comes from Desulfosudis oleivorans Hxd3, assembly GCF_000018405.1. Taxonomy (NCBI): domain Bacteria; kingdom Pseudomonadati; phylum Thermodesulfobacteriota; class Desulfobacteria; order Desulfobacterales; family Desulfosudaceae; genus Desulfosudis; species Desulfosudis oleivorans. The sequence continues at coordinate 610,984 of NC_009943.1, read as the reverse complement.
ATTTTAATTGACACGCTTTGCGATTTCTGAGACCTAAACAGCCATGGCCAGGGAAAAAAGAGAAAAAGGTGAATTTGAGCACATCGGTGCGATCCTTCAGGGTGTCATGCGGGGCATGCAGAACGGCCTTCATGCCGACCTGATGCTGATTTCCAAAATCTGGCCAACCGTTGTGGACGGGCCGACCGCCCAGAACGCTCAGCCGGCGGCCATAAAACAGAAGACCCTCACCGTCCATGTGACCAGTCCGGCCTGGATTCAGCATCTCCGCTTTCATCAGAACGATATGATTCGGCAAATCAATCAGGCCGCCGGCCGGGACCTGGTCACGGACATGAGATTCAAAATCGGCGGCCTTCACTCATGACCCGGCCCATCACGCAAGACTCCTTTTTTAACGGCCACGTTTGCGTCCGGCAGACGGCGGACGGTTATCGGTTCTCCATTGACGCGGTGATCCTTGCCTGGCACATCACCCCGGCACCCGGCGCCCGCATCGTGGACCTGGGCACCGGGTGCGGCATCATTCCCCTGATACTGGCCTGCCGCCACCCATCGGTATCAATCACCGGCATTGAGATTCAGCCGCAACTCGCTCAAATCGCCACGGAAAACGCGGCGGCCAACCAGATGACCGATCGTGTAAGCATCGTCTGTGCCGACATTCGAAACGCGAACGATCACCTGCCGGCGGGCAAGGCCGACATCGTGGTGTGCAACCCCCCTTTTCGAAAGGTGGCTGCCGGCCGGATCAACCCCGACGAGGAACGGGCCATTGCCCGGCACGAACTGGCCGTCACCCTGAAAGATATTCTGGCGGCGGCAAAACGGGCCCTGCGCACGGCCGGCGAGTTTGTCGTTATCTACCCCGCGTTCCGGGCACCGGACATGATCTGTGCCATGCGGGAGGCGGGCATCGAACCCAAGCTGGTGCGTACCATCCACTCCCGGCAGCACGAGGAGGCCCGGCTGGTGCTGATCAAGGGCACCCGTAACGGCCGGCCCGGCGCCGTCATTCCTTCTCCCCTGGTGATCTACGACGCGGACGACCGGTACACCCCTGAAGTTGAACGGATGTTTCTGCCCTGATACCGGCCCTGTTTTGGCGATGCCTGCCCCGATACCGATACCGATACCGATTTCGATGACATAAAGAAGCCGGATCAACCGATCATTTTAATTTGACACCGCCGGTCAAAGAGTATACAAATGACAGGTTGTTTTCGGCAAAGGGCCGGCCCATGGGCCGCCATTGGCCGACAGCCCCATTCCGGGGACTTTGCAGGAGAGGTGGCCGAGAGGCTGAAGGCACCGCTCTCGAAAAGCGGCATCCTGTTGACGCGGGATCGGGGGTTCAAATCCCTCCCTCTCCGCCATGACCCGCGCCGTGAACCGGCTGCGGGAAACCGGCCCCGGAACCGGCGGTACAACATCGAGAACACCCTGCGGAGAGATGGCCGAGCTGGCTGAAGGTGCACGACTGGAAATCGTGTGTGCTCTAACAGGCACCGAGGGTTCGAATCCCTCTCTCTCCGCCACACTCACAACACGCAGACCCGACATCCGTCATCCAATACGATGCGCCGCGCAGGGAGTTTGCTTCGAGCATGTCCTATCTTGTTCTTGCCCGCAAATACCGGCCCCAGACCTTTGAGGAGGTTGTCGAGCAGCAGCAGGTGACCCGCACCCTGACCAATGCCATTGCGTCGGGACGGGTGGCCCACGCCATTCTGTTCACCGGTCCCCGGGGCACCGGGAAAACCACCATCGCCCGGATTCTGGCCAAGGCAATGAACTGCGAAAAGGGCCCCACGCCCACGCCCTGCTGCGCCTGCCGCTCCTGCCTGGAGATCGCGTCGGGAAACGCCACCGATGTATTTGAAATCGATGGCGCCTCCAACAACAGCGTGGACCAGGTACGGGAGCTTCGCGGCAACGTCAAGTTCATGCCGGCCCACAGCCCCTACAAAATCTATATCATCGACGAAGTCCATATGCTCTCCGGCCCGGCCTTCAACGCCCTGCTCAAGACCCTGGAAGAACCGCCCGCGCATGTCATGTTCTTTTTTGCCACCACCGAGCCCCACAAAATTCCGGTTACCATTCTCTCCCGGTGTCAGCGCCACGACCTCTCCTTTGTGGGCATTGATCCCCTGGTGGCGCACCTGGAAACCCTGTGCGAAAAAGAAAACATCCCCATCGAAAAAAAGAGCCTTGAACTGATCGCCCACGAGGCGGGCGGCAGCGTCCGGGACAGCCTGAGCCTGCTGGACCAGGTGATGAGCAGCGCCCAGGGACCGGTTTCCCATGAAATGGTGCTCGAAGCCCTGGGCATCATCGACCGGGAGGTGATTTTCGGCCTGTCCGGGGCCGTGCTGGCCGGCGACATGACAGGTGCGCTGGACATTCTGGATACCGTTTACAGGGGCGGGCACGACATCAAGCGATTCTACGCCGAGATGCTGGGCCATTTTCGAGACCTGCTGATGGTCAAGCTGGGGGTCCGGGCCGAGCGCCTGGCGTCCCTGCCCGGCTGGGCCGTGGAAAAGATGCAGGCCCAGACCCGCGACGTGACCGAACTCTTTTTAAGCCAGGCCATGGCCCTGATGCTGGCGGAAGAGGACAGGGTCCGGTTTTCCAGCCAGCCGAAAATCGCCGTGGAGATGGTCTTTGTCAAGCTGCTGCACACCAAACCGGTGCTGCCCATTGATACGCTGATTCAAAAAGTGGACGCCCTCAGAAAATCCTTTGCCCAACTGGCCGGCAACGGCAATGCACCTGCCACGGCTTCCAAAGACGCGGCACCCGAAAGAAACGCCGACGGTGCTGCCGGTGTTTCCGCGTCCCGGCCGGCCCAGGCCAGGCCCGCGCCCACGGAAAATCAACCGCGGCCATCTTCTCCGCCGCCGGCTTCGCCACTGCCAGAAGAAACCGGGCCGGTCGCAACCGGTACCACGGACCCGGTACCCCTGGACAACGCAGGGACCTGGGAGGCCATTCTGGCCAGAATCGACGAACAATACCCCCTGCTGGGGGCCAACCTGCGCAACAGCACCCTGGCCGCCATGGAGGGCGGCCGGCTGGAGATCAAGGTATACGGTTCCCAGACCAACAAGGCCATCCTTGCCCGGGAACAGAGCATGGAAAACCTGAAACAGGTGTGTTGTGATTTTTTTAAAACCGATATAAACCTTGCCGTCACCTATACGTGCGACACCCAGCCGGCGCAACCGGACAAACAAAAACCCAGGACCGCGGGTCCGGACCCGCTGGTTGCCGAGGCCCTGAACATTTTTGGTGGAACTATTGTAAACACATAGAATAAAATCCGGATAAGGCAAGCGGCCACCGGGAACAAAGGAGTCAGTAAAGATGAAAAACATGGGAGGTATGCTCAAGCAGGCCCAGAAACTGCAGGCCCAGATGGTAAAGCTCCAGGAAGAACTGGCCGAAAAAACCGTTGAAGCCACCGCCGGCGGCGGCATGGTCAAGGCCACCGCCAACGGCCGCCAGCAGATCACGGCCCTGGTGATTGAAAAAGAGGTGGTGGATCCGGCGGATGTGGAGATGCTTCAGGACCTGGTGCTGGCCGCGATCAACGACGCCCTGACCAAGTCCCAGGAGATGATGAACAGTGAAATGGGCAAACTCACCGGCGGCCTTAACATTCCCGGACTGATGTAGTGCTTCCCTATCCGCCCTCCATTCGCAACGCGATTTCCCACCTTTCCCGGCTTCCCGGCATCGGCCAGAAAACCGCGGAGCGGCTGGCCATGCACCTGCTTCACGTGCCGGACCGGGCCGTGCACGAACTGGCCCGCAGCCTGGTGGACCTGAAAAAAAACACCCGAATGTGCTCGGTCTGTTTTACCTTAAGCGACACCCCGGTGTGCGCCATCTGCGGCGATCCCGACCGCAACGCCTCACTGCTCTGCGTGGTGGAAGGCCCCACCGAGGTGATGGCCATTGAAAAAACGGCGGCCTTCAAGGGCGTGTACCATGTGCTTCACGGTGTACTTTCTCCCATGGACGGCATCGGCCCTGATGATATTCGCATTCGGGAGCTGGTGGACCGGGTAAAAAAAGGAATTGTCAAAGAGATCGTGCTCGCCACCGATACCCGGGTGGAGGGAGAGGCCACGGCCGCCTACCTGGTTGAGGTGTTAAAACCCTTTCCTGTTACCGTGACCCGCATCGCCTCGGGCATGCCCGCCGGCGGAGAAGTCCGGTACAGCGACCCGGTGACCCTTAAAAACGCCATGGAAAAACGCTATGCCCTCTGATCATACACAACCCGAAGAGATATTTGAGTGCAAACAGTGCGGCGACTGCTGCCGGGGATATGGCGGCACTTTTGTGACCCCTGAAGATATCGCCGCCATTTCCGCCTATGTTCACACCGATCCAAAAGAGTTTGTCGAAAAGTGGTGCGCCTTTTCCGGCAGCCGGCCGGTGCTGGCCCAGAAAGCGGACGGGTACTGCGTCTTCTGGGACAGGGTGTGTACCATTCATCCGGTCAAACCGCGCATGTGCCGGGCATGGCCTTACATTGAAAGCGTAATGATCGATCCGGGCAACTGGGAGATCATGTCCTCGATGTGCCCGGGCATTAAAACCGGTGTGGGGCCGGAAACCATTCGGGCCTGTGTGCGCCGGCACCTGGCGGACCTGCCGCCGGCCGGAAGCAGGCATTTGGAACAACCCGTTTCTGAAGGGCGGTCCACCAATGATCGGCATCTTTGATTCGGGGCTGGGCGGGCTCACCGTTGCCAGGGCCGTGATGGATGAACTGGCCGGTTACGACATCCTCTATTTCGGCGACACGGCCCGGACCCCCTACGGCGCGAAAAGCCCGGAAACCGTCATCAAGTACGCGCTGGAAAACACCGAGCTGCTGCTGTCCCACGGCGCAAAAATGGTGATCATGGCCTGTAACACCGCCTCCAGCGTGGCCACCGAAGCCGTAACCGCCCGCTTTGACATTCCGGTGTTTGAAGTGATCACCCCGGCGGTGGCCCTTGCGGCCCGGCTTTCAAAAACCGGCGCCATCGGCGTCATCGGCACCCGGGCCACCATCAACAGCGGTATTTACGAAAAAAAAATTCTTGAACAGCGGCCCGGCGCCAGGGTCCATTCCCAGGCCTGCCCCCTGCTGGTGCCCCTGGTGGAGGAGGGGTGGCTGAAAAAGCCGGAAACCGCCATGATCGTGAAAAAATACCTTCACCCGCTCAAAACCCGGCAGGTGGACACCCTGATCCTGGGATGCACCCACTATCCGATTTTAAAAAAGACCATTGGTCACAAGATCGGCAGGCGGGTGGCCATCATTGACTCCTCCACGGCCGTGGCCCGGTCGGTCAAGGCGTTTATCGACGGTCATCCGCCGATGGAGGCCTCACTGTCGAAAACCGGAACAGCCCGGTTCCTGGTATCCGACATCACGGCCCAGTTCAAAACCACGGCCCAGCTGATTCTCAGCCGGGAGGTGGCGCTGGAGCATGTCAGTCTGTGATTTTTCTCCCGGCGGCACACCGTTCGAAATTTTTCTCCAACCTGCCAGAAAAACTAAAAACTTGACAATTGCGGGCCACAAAATGTAGGTTATAGGCATTAGCAGCGCCATAAAAATTATTAACCGTTCTACACACCACAGACAGGTGAATTATGCCAGATCAAAAACCCCTCTTTTCATTCATCGTTCTGTTTCTTGTGGGCCTGTTTTTCACTGCGACCCTATACGGTGCAGCAATGGCTGAGAATGAGCCGGCAGCCCCATCGGCCGGCGATGCCGCCGCCGTGGCACCGGGTGAGCCCACTGTTCAGGGCACGGGAACCGACCCCTTACCACCGGCTGAGGACACTTCGGTTTTTCAGGAAACGACAACCGGCACTCAGCTTGCTGTAGAAGATGAGCAGGCGGATCAACCGGAAGGCGGGGACTTTGCACCCGGGTTTTACTACACTGTCCGGCCGGGGGACACCCTGTGGGATCTTTCCAGAAAATTTTACGATTCCGAATGGGTGTGGCCTGCCATGTGGGGACAGAACAAGGATCTGACCAACCCTCACCTCATCTATCCCGGTCAGAAGATTCGGCTCTATCAGAAAACCGATGTGCCGGACTACCGGGACAAAATGGTGCCGCCACCGCCGCCGGAAGAGGAAGTGGCGGTGGCTCAGTTTATGCCAGAGGAGCAGGCCGCACCAGAGCCTCCGGTGGAAAAGCAAGTATACTTCGAATTTGCGCCCATCGACTCCGTGGGATTTATTCAGCGGCTGGAAAAAACGGTGCTGTCGCGCAACCCTTTGGATCCCTACAAGCTGGGAAAAATTTTCAAGGTGGAAGGGTATGACCGAAAACTACTGAGTCAGGGCGACACCATCTATATTCAACAGACCGGTGACACATCCTTTATCAGTGGCAACACCTACCGGATCTACAAACCGATCACACCCGTGGATGATCCTACCACGGGTAAATATGTCGGGCACCAATACAATATTGCCGGAATTGCGGAAATCACCGCTGTTACCCCAGACTTCGCCGTGGCCAATATTCACAGGTCCTTTCAGGAAATCACCGTCGGCGACCTGATCATGCCTTTTGAACAACGGGCCCCGAAAATCCCCCTGACAGAGAGTCCGGAAGGACTGACCGGCACCATCGTCGGTGTTAATTCACCGGCAAAAATTTTTGGTGAACACGCCGTTGTCTTTATCAACCGGGGCAAAAAAGACGGAATATACACCGGACAGCGCTATGAGGTTTATTATCAGGAAAACGAACAGGTAGGTGGGAAAAAAGTGGCCATGCCTCCCATCGTATACGGCAGGCTGCTGGTGCTGCTGACCCTTGATACCACAGCAACGGTGGTGGTCACCAATTCCGACGACATGATTGAAGCGGGGGCGACTTTTAGAAGTCCTTTATAAGTCAAACTCTGTTTTTCAAGCGGGAACAGGTTGGCACTGTTCCCGCTTTTTTTGTGTCCAGTTACAGCACCCGATGTCGGCGGTGGTGTATTATTCCCAGGTGACCCGCAGCACCTCCTGATAGGTAGTTTCACCCCGCAGCATCTTTTTCACCGCCGCTTCTCGCAGGGTCATCATACCCTCTTCCCTGCTTTTGGCCTGAATCTTTGCCATATCGGTCTGGGGAAGGGTCAACGCCCGAATGGCTTCCGTGTATGGCAGCAGCTCAAAAATGCCGGTCCGGCCTTTGTAGCCGGTGCCTCTGCACTTGGTGCATCCCTTACCCTTGTACAACTTCAGCTTCCCCCGTTTCCCCGTCTGAATGCCCATGGTCTCAAACTCAGCGGCATCTATTTCAATGGGTTCCCGGCAGTAAGGACAGATCCGTCTCACCAGGCGCTGTGACACGACGCCCACCAGTGTGGCCTGCACCAGGAAGTTGGGGACCCCGATATCCAGCAGTCGGATGATAGAAGAAGGAGCGTCGTTGGTGTGCAGGGTGGAGAGCACCAGATGGCCGGTCAGCGAGGCCTGAATGGCATTCTGGGCGGTTTCCAGGTCCCGCATTTCACCGATCATGATGATGTCCGGGTCCTGACGAAGAATATTTCTCAGAATTGATCCAAACGTGATGCCCACCGTCGGCTGAACCGAAATCTGATTGAAGTCCTCATGCACCATTTCAATGGGATCTTCCACGGTGGTGATATTGACGTCCGGAGTAGAGAGATACCGCAGCGTGGAGTAAAGGGTGGTGGACTTGCCGCTGCCCGTGGGACCGCACACCAGGATGATGCCGTTGGGCCGGTTGGCCATCTGCTGGTAAATATTCATCTCCTCGGCGGAAAAACCCAGGCCCTCCAGCGGCTGAAACAGGATGTCCGGGTCCATGATCCGCATGACCACTTTTTCTCCAAATGCCACGGGAATCGTGGAGACCCGAACCTCCGCCTCACTGCCCCCTTTGTCGGTTTTGATGCGACCGTCCTGGGGCCGCCGCTTTTCAGCCATGTCCATGCGCGCCAGGTTTTTGATACGACTCACCAGGGCGTAGTGAACTTTCTTGGGTATCTTGTAAATGGTGTGCAGCACACCGTCGATACGCATTCTCACCATGGTGATGTCCCGCTTGGGCTCAATATGAATATCACTGGCATGCTGATCCAGTGCGTAAGAAAACAGGTGGTTGACCGCGTTGACGATGTGGCTGTCATTTAAAGGAAGCTCACCCTCACCGGCCAGGCGCACATACTGTTCCAGGTTGCCCAGGTCCACGGTGGGGGCCGCGAACTGCGTCTCAGCGGCGGCAATGGATTTTTTAAAACCAAAAAACTCGTTAATGGTACGAATGATGTCCGACTTGGTGCTGACCACCGGCACCACCCTGCGGTGTACCACCCGGGCAATATCATCCATTACCGTGGTGTTGAACGGGTTGGGGGTGGCCACAATCAACTCACCGTTTTCAACGGCAATGGGCAAAGAGAGATAGTTCATGGCAAAGGAACGGGGAATCGTGTTGGTGACCAACTCCAGGTCCAGCTTCAGGGGGTCTATTTTTTTAAACGGAACGTCCCACTCCTCGGCCAGAGCCTGGAACACCGCATCCTCATCCAGTTCCCCCACCTCGGTGTCGGCCCTGGAAAGCCCCATGGACACCATCACATCCACGATGGTGATGGGATTGTTGATCCTTATGCCCGGCGGAGCAGCGGCCAGCCTGGCACTCTGGGCCTTTTCCAGTTTTGACTTCACCCCGCCATACCGTTTGAGCAGGTCTTCGGCGGTTTCCTTTGAGATCATCTTTCTGGCAACCAGGATCTGGCATACTTTTCTGGGGGCAAACAGTTTTTCAAAATCGTCGATCATCGTTCTCACCGTTTCCGCGGACTGTTTGAAAACAAAAGCCTTGAAAAAAACACGGCGTGTCTATACATTAGTTAGCATATCGTATTAAAATTTCAAGAAGATTGCAAATACCGGCCGGACACGACAAAGGCACCTGCCATGTATCAGAACAAAAGCGTTTGCGTGGTGATTCCCGCGCATAACGAAACCACCCAGATTCTTCGGGTGCTTTCCACCCTGCCGGAGTGGGTGGACCACATTGTTGTGGTGGATGACGCCAGCACCGATGCAACAGCCGACGTCGTAACCGGTCAGGCAAAAAAAGACGGGCGGGTGGTGCTGCTGCGCCACGACGTTAACCAGGGATGCGGCGGGGCATTGGTGTCCGGCTATCGGTGGGCCATTGAGCACCATATCGACATCGCGGTGCGAATGGACGGGGACGGCCAGATGGACCCGGCCGACCTGCCGGCCCTGGTGGAACCGGTGGCCAGCGGGGCGGTGGATTACACAAAGGGCAACCGTTTTTTTTCCGGTAATGCTTACCGGCATATGCCCAAAATCCGGTATTTCGGCACCGCCTTTCTTTCTCTTTTAACCAAGATCGTTTCCGGCTACTGGCACATATCGGACTTTCAGTCCGGTTATACCGCCATCAGCAACAAGGCCCTTAACACCATTGACTGGGACCGGATGTACAAACAATACGGCCAGCCCAACGACCTGATGATCCTTTTGAATGTGGACAACTTCAGAGTGGCGGACGTGCCGGTGGAACCTGTTTACAATGTGGGGGAAAAGTCGGGCATCCGTATCAAAAAGGTTGTTTTTACCATCAGCTGGCTGCTGTTCAAGCGGTTTTTCTGGCGTATGAAAGAAAAATACATTATCAAGGATTTCCACCCACTGGTCTTTTTCTACCTGCTGGGCATGGGCTTTGGCGCACTGACTGCGGGACTTTTTGCCCGGCTTTTTTACATATGGTACATCTCCGGTTATATCCCCCCCATCAACGCGCTGGCCGCCATGTTCTCTTTCATGTCGGCCAGCCAGTTTATCCTTTTTGCCATGTGGTTCGACATGGAAGCCAACAAAGACCTGAAAAGCGAGTCGATTAAGAGGTAAAGATGACTTCCGGCCGGACCTGCTCCCCTGACCTTCTATTGAGTATCATCATCCCCGTCTATAACGAGGAGGAAACCGTTCAGGAGGTGGTTGAGCGGGTCCTGGACGTGCCCTACCGGAAGGAGGTAATCATCGTTGATGACGGCTCCACCGACCGCACCCGGCAAATCCTTTCCGGCCTTGACGCGCCGGAAATCAAGCGGGTGTTTCATGAAAAAAACTGTGGTAAGGGCCGGGCCATTGGAACCGGGCTTGCGCATGCCACCGGGGACATTCTCCTGATTCAGGACGCGGATCTGGAGTATAACCCTGCAGAATATCCCGTGCTGCTGCAACCCATATTTGAGGGCCGGGCCGACGTGGTGTACGGATCCCGGTTTGCCGGTTCCGGCACCCACCGGGTGCTCTATTTCTGGCACTACATGGGCAACCGGTTTCTCACGCTGCTGTCCAACATGTTCACTGACCTGAACCTGACCGACATGGAAACCTGCTACAAGGTTTTCACCAAAAAGGCGCTGGAGGGCATCACCATTGAAGAACCCCGGTTCGGGTTTGAGCCTGAGATTACCGCCAAGATCGCCAAAAAGCACCTCCGCATCTACGAAGTCCCCGTCTCCTATTACGGCCGGACATACCAGGAGGGCAAAAAAATCGGATGGCGCGACGGGGTCCGGGCGATCTGGGTAATTGTCAAATATAATCTGTTCCGATTCTGACCCTGTTTCCGCGTACCCCCTCCCAATAAACAACAGCACCCTTTATACCCTCATATCCACCACCTCCACTGTCACTCTGGCGAATGCAGGTGGCCAGTCAATTCTATCGATTCCGGGTGTAACATCCCGGTAGCGGAACCGAATGGTTACCCTCCTCAGAAAAAAGCCTTGACAAATGTTCGGAAAATACCGCATATTTTATGAACAGAAAAACTACTCATAAAAAGATCGAGAATGGACACACTTTTTTCAGGGCTCATCTCATCAAAAACCCGTATCCGGCTTCTGGTGCGGTTTTTCTTCAATCCAGAGGCCCGGTCCTACCTGCGCGAACTGGCCAAGGAACTGGATGTTTCCACCAACGCCGTGCGGGAAGAACTGAACCAGCTCAGGAAAACCGGCCTGCTGACCTCTGAGAAGAACGGCCGCAGTGTCATTTACGCGGCCAACACAAAACACCCGCTTTTCCCTGAGCTCAAATCCATGGTCGGAAAATTTCTCGGGCTGGACCAGCTTATTGAAAGCATCCTGACACGACTGGGAGACCTTGAAAAAGCCTATATCATTGATGATTATGCCGAAGGAAAAGACACCGGCATTATCGACCTCATCCTGGTGGGCAATATTGACCCCTATCACCTGAACGACTTGAGCAGAAAAACCGAACGTTACATCAAACGAAAAATTCGCACCCTTGTATTAACAATAGAAGAGTTCAAATCCTTTGAGCCCACGCTGGTAACCCGGCCGAATCTTCTGGTCTGGACAAGGCAAAAACAGAGGTAGCAGCCGCTTGAAAATTCAAAGCCCATTAAGCTATCTGCCTTACGGACTGCGCGGCAGAATTGAGCAGAGCCCGGACTTGATGCGGATACTGAACAATATCAGCTGGCTGTTCTTTGATAAATTTCTGCGAATGGGCGTGGGGCTGATCGTAAGTATCTGGGTAGCCCGATATCTGGGCCCCGAACAGTTCGGGCTCATGAGCTATGCCGTGGCCTTTGTCGCCCTGTTTTCCGTTATCGCCGGCCTGGGTTTTAATGGTATAGCCGTGCGGGATCTGGTGCAGAACCCTTCCGAGACCAATACCACCATGGGAACGGCCTTTGCGCTGCAGGCACTTGGCGGCCTGTTCGCCTTTGGTCTGACGATGCTGACTATTGGCTTTGTAAAACCGGACGACGGAATGGCAAAGCTTGCGGTGTCCATTCTGGCTTTTTTAATGGTGTTCAATGCTACCGACGTGGTGCGTTACTGGTTTGAATCTCAGGTTCAATCCAAGTATGTTGTCTGGACCGAAAGCGGCGTTTTTCTTTTTGTCTCAGCGGTAAAAATCGGCCTTATTCTCGCCAAGGCGCCCCTGATCGCCTTTATATGGGTCTTGTTCGCCCAGGGCCTGGTGATTGCGACCGGCCTGATAGTCATATATTCATGGCGCGGCGGTGATATAAAAGCCTGGCGGCCGAGGCTCTATCGCGCCAAGACCCTTTTAAGCGACAGTTGGCCATTAATTCTCGCGGGAATAGCGTACCTGATTTATATGCGTATTGATCAGATCATGCTGGGACAGATGGTCGGAAACGAGGCCGTCGGCCTTTACACGGCCGCTGTTCAAATCAGTGAGGTCTGGTATTTTATTCCCATGACCATTACCGCATCGGTTTTCCCATTTATTATCCAAGCGAAAAAAAAGAGTGAAGACCTGTATACCCAGTCTTTACAAAAACTATTTGATTTAATGGTGGCGCTGGCATGTATCGTAGCGCTTCCGATAACATTATTTGCGGACTGGATCGTGACCTCTCTGTTTGGTTTAGCCTACCACCTGGCCGGCACTGCCCTCTCCATACATATCTGGGCCGGTATCTTCTTCTTCTTGCAGGCTGCCGGTGGAAAGTGGTTTCTCATCGAAGGGCTTCAAAAACATTCTTTTTACAGAACGCTATCAGGCGCGGTTTTAAACGTCGGCCTAAACATGGTTTTAATCCCGACAATGGGAATTGTTGGCGCTGCCTGGGCCACCATAGCGTCACTGGCCTGTGCAAGCGTCTTTTTCAATGCCTTGCATAAAAGAACAAGGCCCTTGTTTCGCATGCAGTGCCAGAGCTTTTTTTTTATCAACCGGCTGTTAAAGCAAAAATAAGGGCCTGCCTGGAACAGCGGTCCTGGTATCCTTGCAAGTGGGCCTGTCATACGAAAATTTATACCACCGTAATAATATTCATATGAGGACATATCATCATGCCTGACCGCCCAAACATGCCCAGACGCGCCAGACAGCATCTCGTTTCCTTATATAAAAACTTTTTTTTAAGCCGGAAACAATGGAATGTCATACTGGACAAAGAAATAAGATCGATCGAAAAGGTTCATTCCCCTCTGTATGAAAACACCTGCCTTCATACAGCCGTTGTTTTTGATTGTTCCACGGCCAGCTACCGACAATGGCTAACCAGGGCGAAAAGCAGTTTCCTGAATGTCCGTTATCCGCACAAAAAGGCCTTGGAGTTTTTCTTTTCAGCTATGCTGCTGAATATTCAAAAAGATGATATTGTTCTTGATGCGGCCGGAGGTCGCTCTGAGTATTTATCCAATATTCGCAATGTGGTCGGTTGCCGGAACCTTTATGTGAATGATCAAATCTATTCTACCGGCAATGTAAAGCGCGGGGGAGTGAACTTCGTGGGAGGTGATGTTACGGCAATCGGGCTTCCTGATGGGGCAGTGACAAAAATCGCCTGTCATCATGCCGTGGAGCACTTCCGCGGTGATAAGGACGCCCGGTTTGTCCTTGAAATATCGCGGCTGCTCAAAACCGGCGGCCGAGCCTGTATTCTTCCTCTTTTTATTGCAGACCGCTATGCGGAGGTCTGGAACATAAAACCCGAAAGCTGTTATGACCAGCGGGCGATGTGTATAGAAGACCCGTCTTCGTCACTTCCCGGGGGAAAGGATGATGGCCATTTCGCACGAATCTATGACAGCAGGGCGCTTTCGGAAAGAGTTCTGGCAACGGCGGACAGTGCCTCATTGCGAGCCACCATCATGGAATGTACTCTGGACGGACAGGCTGTTCCAGATATGTCTCTCAACTTCGGCTCCCGTATAAACCGCCCATTGCGGGCTCTGGTATTGGAAAAGGTATAATATGGGTGAAAAAACGCAAGACCTGTCACGAATCACACTGCCCGGTGCAACCATAAATGTGGAATTGAATCATCCCGTTTGTGAAGGGGAATCTTCCGTCGTGCATATTCAAACGGAAAGCGCCCGGTTTGAGTGCTCCCTTGAGGATTTTTTCTCTCTGGCCAGCGCCATTCTTGTGGCGGAAAAAAACTTAAAATCCATTAAGGAGTTGGTGTGAATCTGATCCCCGCCAGCCACATCCTGACTTTCTGTTCCGCCATGGTGGACTCAGGACCTCCATTCCGTCTTCTTCGCAATATTGACAACGAGCTTCCGGACCGTCTTTCAAGCGGCAAGGATATCGACATTTTGGTCCGATGGCAGGACAGCGAAAAACTTGAAAAATGGATGCCACAGGCCGGCTTTCACAGGACGCCACATCCTTTTCAAAATGAAAAATTCCTGTATGGCGTCCACCCGTTCCGGTTTTACAGAAACAACAACGCGCCTTTTATTATTGATTGTCACTTCGAACTGGCCTGCCGCAGTCTTAACAAAGGCGAATGGATTCCACTGGATCAAACCATTCAATCGCAAGCCTGGACATCCTGTGGCTATCATTTGGTCGACGGCCTGCACATTCCCGGATTGAATCCTGTCTGCGAGTGGATCCATTTGCTGACACGCTGTGTTTTTGACAAACGCCGGTTTGAGAAAGGATATATTCGCCGAATCGATCACCTGATGGCACGGCTGAATGAAACCGAAATGCTTGAAATAAGCCGACTGGTTTTTTTTAAATTTTCCATGTCCCTTCTGGCCTTGTTGCAGACGGGCCGATATACGGAAATTATTAGAGAACATCTGCATTTTACGGACTATTGACATGAGCAACCCCGCCGTTATCACTCTGGCAGAACTGCAGGGCGGCCTCGCCGGTCTTGACAGGCTGCAAATTGAAGACAATATCGGCGAAGCGATCCATCTGCATATCGGGCCGGTACGCCTTGATTTTACTATAACTGACTTTCTTGACCTCGCCGAGGGCATGAAAAAAGCCCTTGATGCCACCGGCCGTTTCTCTCCCTACACGGCGGAACAGTTTGATCCCATGTTTTTACTGACCTGTGGATCGCTTCTGGCACACCTTGAAGGTATCGATATTGAAGAGCGCTATATCGACGATTTGCGTTGCATCGTATATCGCTCCCGACGCCTAGGTATTTACACCGTGAAGCCGGTCAAGCAAACACCCGCATATCGTTTTCTTGCCACCGGGGATGAAAAATTCCTCTGTTATGAACAAAAGAGCTATCTCGGCATGAACAACAAAGAGCGACTGGTGCAAGTAGTGGCGAATATTGAAAACTTCGGGTATCCTCGTGAAGGCAGGCATATCATTCTTTTTAAAGGACAGAGCATTGTCCGTGACGGGCAGCACCGCCTGGCCGCCCTTCGCCACCGGTACGGCAACATGAAAATCCCTGTCATGGTGTTCCGATTTTCCCCAAAAGCGACAACTCATTTGAAACCATGGCAACCTTATATAGGCATTGTATTCCGCCTCGGAAGGATATGTGGGTCCCGGATGAATAACCGACTCAAAAAAATCAACAAATTTTTTAAATCACCTCCTTGAATAATCTGCGCGGAATTTTTGATGAACATACTATATGATTACCATATCTTTCATGCTCAGCGGCATGGTGGTATTTCAAGATATTTTTATGAACTTGCAAAACACCTGTCAGCCAGGGAAGATTGCAGCATCGAAATTTTTGCGCCATTACATATAAATGAATATCTGGACCTGACTTCTGATATCCGCCTCCGGGGGATAAAAATTAAAAACTATCCTTTTTCAGGATATATTAGAAGAAGCATAAACAATGCCTTAACCCGAATATTGATAACCCGTAGAAGCGACCTAGATATTTTCCATGAAACCTTTTATTCCGGAACAGATCATCGCCCACATTCGGCAAAAGGCCTGATAACCGTTCATGACATGATTCATGAAAAATTTGCTGAATATTTTCCGGGCCGGGATATCACCACAAAAATCAAGGCCGCTGCGGTTAACCGTGCCGACCATGTCATATGTGTTTCTGAGAATACGCGCCGGGATCTGATAGAACTGCTGCGTGTGCCGGAAGAAAAAACTTCTGTGGTGTATCATGGCTATTCTCTCTCCGGCGCGACCCCTGCTGTTTATCCCATAACGGGCCGGAAACCCTTCATTCTATATGTCGGTCACCGGGACGGGTACAAAAATTATCAATTATTACTGCGTGCGTATGCCTCTTCAAAATCGTTGAGAAACGAAGTCCCGATCATATGCTTCGGCGGTGGTGAAATAACCGCCCATGAGAAGGATTTAATGGCACTCCTTAATCTCCCGCCGGACTGCGTTCAGTATATGGAAGGGAACGATTCCGTTCTGGCGGGTTTGTATGCATCTGCCAGCGTCTTTGTCTACCCATCCCTTTACGAAGGATTCGGTATCCCACCGCTGGAAGCGATGGCCCTGGGCTGTCCGGTAGTATGTTCCAATACAGGATCCATACCGGAGGTGGTTGGGAATTCAGCGCGGCTCTTTGACCCGGAAAGCGAATCGGATCTGCGGTCTGCCATGGAAGAAGTGGTTTTCTCTCCTGAACATGCCGAACGTCTGAAGGCAAAGGGCTTTGATCGTATAAAGATGTTTTCATGGGAAAAATGTGCTCAAGACACCCTTGCTGTTTACAAAAAAGTCTCAGGCAACTAATAACAATTATAAACACGCAAAAACACCCGGGACAGTTCTATGAACTCAATCATTTTAAGAACCGTCAACATGGTCAATCGCATTCTGAAACCTGTCGGTGCAAAAATTATCAGCCGCCAGGCTGATGACTTTAACATAAATTCAGCGATAGAACGCATACATGACCATGGTATCAGGATTGACAGCGTTGTCGATATCGGCGGATCAAACGGCACCTGGAGCCTCAAGGCAATGAAGGTCTTCCCCGCCGCCTCGTTTGTCGCCATAGAGCCGCTCGTGGAAAGAAAAGAAGAACTTCTCAGGCTCGTCCGTCGATTTCCGAAATTCTCTTTCGAACTGTGCGCGGCCGGAGAGACCGACGGGGATACGGCAACGCTTACCATCGCCCAGGATCTGGACGGCAGTACGATCAACGGGCATGGCGGCGAAACGAGGCGAGTGCCGGTAAGAACAATTGATGCGATTGTTGCAAAACATAATCTGAGCGGCTCTTTTCTGTTGAAATTTGATACTCATGGCTACGAGCTGCCCATTTTAAAGGGCGCAAAACAGACCCTTGAAAAAACCTCCGTCATCATCATGGAAGTCTATAATTTTCAAATTTCCCAAAACGCCCTGCGATTCCACAAAATGTGCGCTCACATGGAAAACCTGGGCTTTCGCTGCTACGACATGGCCGATCCCATGCTCAGGGACCACGACAAGGCGCTGTGGCAGATGGACCTGTTTTTCTGCAGGAAAGATGAAAAAATTTTCGACCACCCGCATTATAAATAAGGGGTTCGCCTTCGGGCCGTCCCTATTAACCTGAACGCATGGTGCACAGGATGCAATGGCCTAAAATCAGCATCGTCACCCCCTCCTTCAACCAGGGCCGCTACCTTGAGGCAACCATTGATTCGGTGCTCTCCCAAGGCTACCCCAACCTTGAATATATTATTATCGACGGGGGCTCCACCGACAATTCTCTGGAGATCATCAAAAAGTATGCCGCCTATCTTCACTTCTGGTCCAGCAAACCCGATGAAGGGCATTATTTTGCGGTCAACAAAGGCTTTACAAAAGCCGGCGGCGATGTTTTTGCCTGGTTGAATAGTGACGATATGTATTGCAGGGATGCCTTAAAAACAGTAGGCACCATTTTCGCGGATTTCCCGGATGTAGCGTGGCTGACCACCTTGAGGCAAACAGTTTTCAACAGCCGGGGGCAACGCATCTCGACAAAACAGATGCCCGGTTTCTCCAGGCAGGCCTTTCTGGATGGGCTTTACGTTACAAAGCCATTTTCCGGCCTGGGGTTTATTCAGCAGGAGTCCACATTCTGGAGACATGAATTATGGGAAAAGGTCGGTGGCGTCCGGACAGCGTTCTCTCTGGCCGGCGACTTTGACCTGTGGGCGAGATTCTTTTCTCATGCCGATCTTTACGGCGTGGATCACCCTCTGGCCGGCTTCCGCGTTCACGAAAACAACCGAAGCCGCGGCACAGACACTTATATTCGTGAGGCCGGACAATCCCTTGAAGAGATGCGGCACCGGTTCAACTGGCCTCGCGGCAACGGCATTGCTTCCTTCTGGCAGGGTCTGAAACAGGCGCCTCCGATCCGCCGTCTGTCAAACGCCTTCCACATACCCTGGAAAAATAAATACAGCGCCGCTGTTATCTCGAAAGCAGAAACGAACATGGAGGGCCGATGGCAAATAAAGACCGTCTATTTTTAACCGTTCCGCCCGACTCAAGCGACTACCCTTTTTCATCCTTCTTAACGGTTCCTGAGCGCCCCTTTGCAGGCACCAACCGTACCTTGAGAAAAAAATGATATATTGCGGTGGCTGTCTTTTGCAGCCCCAGCACGGCTAAAATTTTCAATAAACCGGTGCGCGCAAGCATTAACATGTGGGTCCGGGAAGGAAAAGTTGCCTTGATCAGGTCCAGTTTATCCTTCTCAAACGCCTTATCCGCCTGCCTAGGGCTGAGGCCGCCTTCATCCGTAAAAACGGCGATCGTGTCAGGTATGTACTTAAATTGTATGCCGTCATCGACAAAGCACCGCAGGTTTAAATCATAATCCGCAAAGACCGGATACTTTAAATTATAGGAAAATTTTTTCCATACGCATCTGGGATAAAAAATACTCTGGTGGCATATGTTCCGGCAGGCCAGCTTATAGAAGGAGAATCTGCCGTCATAAATCCTGTCCGCAACAGGTCGATACACATTGCCATAGTACACCGTGGTTCCATCTTTCAACCGGGCCGCCGCTGACGTGAACCCATCGAGCAGATAGTCATCCGCACCCAAAAAATAGACCCATTCCCCTTTTGACAGGGCGACCCCTTTGTTCATGGCATCGTACAGCCCTTTGTCAGGTTCACTGATCCAGCAGGTCAGATGGGATTCGTACCGTCGGATGATATCAAGAGTGCCATCCGTGGAGCCCCCGTCTATGATGATATATTCAAAATCCCTGAATGTCTGGCTGACGACACTTTTTATGGCCCGCTCAAGGGTGTCCGCGCCATTGAGTACCACCGTGATGATACTGACCAACGGTTGTTGCGGTGTTGCGCCCCGGCCGGCGATATCGTCTGCTTTTTCCATGCCACATCCCTGTCAAGCGCATCTTGCGCCGCGTTATTTCAATATCGGCAGACCATATTTGATCAGCATGGTCAGTTTATGAGGCCAGAAGGTGTGCGTCGAATAAAAAGCCTTTAAGGAGGCTCGCCGTGTTGCCTGTATCTCGCACCTCAGGCGCATCAGCATGTGGCGGCGACGCCAGAGGGCCAATAAACAGGGCCAATAAATTTCTTTCCAGATGCGGGCGTCTTTTTTGAAGGCTGAAAGCAGCAGTCCCTCTACCGCCAGCAGCAACAAATGAAGCGGAACCAACACCTGGGCAAGGGGGGCGGGATAGCACAGCAGCATGACATACGTTTTGTTGCGCTCGCTCCGGGTGCGCCTGCGATAGGTGGTCTGCAAAGTGCGACCGACCACTTTGCCGCCGCCAAAACTCTCGCCGACCCAATGATTGAACCCGGACGCCGCAAGGGCGATGACCGGATATCCCTTGACCCGGGCGTAACAGCAGAGGTACATGTCTTCGGCAAGGCTCTCAAACCATTCCGGAAAACCGCCCAGCTCCTGCCAGAGGTGCCGGGGCAGCCAGAGACAGGCGCCGATCACCATGCCCACGTCGCGCCGGGACGGGTTCAGGTTGGGAACCGGGTTACAGAAAATGTCCAGCAGACTGCCCCGGTCGATCAGTTCACCGGTCGCCATGCTGTATTGGGGGAGGCCGAGAATGCCATACACGTTTTGCCTGACCGCAACATCATAAAGCGTGGCAAAGGCGTCCCGGTGCAACTCGGCATCATTGTTCAGCAGCAGGATAAACCGGCCCCTTGCAACAGCCGCCATGCGGTTGTTGCTGACACAAAAACCCACGTTGGTCCGGCTTTGAAGCAGTCGCACCGTCGGATATTTTTCCGCAACAATGCCGGCCGATCCGTCTGTGGATGCGTCATCATGCACGATCACCTCAAACGGATAAGGAAATGCCTGTTGAAAAACAGAATCCAGGCATGCCGCAAGCACGTTGGCGCCGTTATAGTTGGCGATACAGACCGAGCAGACGATGTCCTGATGGAAGACTTCATCCATTGGGCCACTCATCCCGTTTCCCCGCCCAGCCGGGTTACTGATGAAGCATCCATTGCCACGTTAACCGGACTCCTTCTTCCAGCGATGTTTCGGGTTTCCATCCTGTTTTTTCCATGATTTTCGAACAATCCAGTACAATCTTGCGCACGTCCACCTGCCGGGCCGTTGAATACTGGACCTTCAGGGGTCGACCACAAACCTTTTCCACGGTTTTAATTACATTATTGAGACTATGGCCTTCTCCGGAGCCGATATTGTAGGTATCGGTATGGGGGTCGGCGTTCATGACGCTTTCAATGCCTTTTATCATGTCCTCAATATAAAGAAAGTCGCGTACCGTCGAACCGTCCCCCCAGATTTTCACCTCCGTGTCCATGCGCGCATGTTCCAGAACGGTACGGATAAAGCCGAACCCCTGGCTCAGGGGCTGACCCGGCCCGTAAACATTGGCGGGCCGGAGAATGGTCACATGTTTTCCGGAATCATGCGCAAAGGCATGCAGAAACGCCTCAATGGCGATCTTTCCGGCACCGTGGTAAGAAAGCGGACAAAGCGGCTGGCTTTCGTTTACGGGAACCGTTTCGGGATTTCCATAAAGTGTGCCCCCGGATGAAACAAAAATCATCCACCGGTTTCCACAATCACGGAACATGTCCAACAGTTTCAGGGTGGGCAGGATGTTGGTGTCGGCTTCCGCCAGAGGCCGGCCGGCTGAGGAACCTGGCGTGGTGGCCGAGGCCAGATGAATAACGACATCGCATTGGGGAAGAATGCTTTCCAAAAGAGAACGGTCCGCCATGCTGCCCTGATGAAACACCGCGCCGCCCTCAAAATTTTTCACCGGGTTTCGGCCCACGACATGAACCGGCCCTCCCGTGCGGCACAGATGCCCGGCCAATGCCCGGCCGATAAACCCTCCGCCGCCCAGCAGCAGAACCGTTGGATGCTTCATGATACTTTCCCTGTCAAGTCCGCATAGGCGGCTTCGTAACGCATGGCGCAATCTTCCCAGGTGCCGATGTGCTCTTTTACCCAGATTTTTGCCGCCTCTCCCATACGCCGGTTGTTTTCCGGCACGCTCATAAAATTGATGGCCTGTCTTAAATCGTCCGGGGTGGTCACGATCCAGCCTGTTTTTTTGTGGATCACCACGTCCCGATGGGCCGCCATGTCCGAGGCAATCACCGGCAGGCCGGTGGCCATGGCCTCCAGAATCACCTGGGGCCTTCCCTCGTCGTGCCGGCTCAGGGTAACCAGGCCGGCCGCCGAAGGAAACCACTTTCTCTCCAGGTCCTCCGGATAGGTGGCACCCCCGTATGTGACCCATTCAGGGACCGGCAGGTTTTCCTGGTTTGGCCCCAGCAGGCATAATTCGTTCTCCGCATCAAACACGTCACGGCCCCACTCAAACAGGGGGCCGATCTTGTTGGCCGTCAGCCGGGACACCACCAGCCACCGGTTAATCCCCTGACCGGAAAATTGCCTTTGAATATCAAACCATCTTCGCTGAACACCAAAGGGAATGGGCCGGATTTGCGCGATATCGCCGAATTTTTCTTCAAGCGGCGCCTGCATCCAGTGGGCATTGGGCGCGATGATGGTTTTGCGCTGCCGGATCACCGTGCGCAGCAGGCTCACCATCCCCGGCAGGGTCAACAGTTTATAATCCGTGCCCAGCACCGTGATCAGCGCCGGGGTGTGGCTGCCCCACAACGGTATGGCGTTCTGCAGCCAGTTGACATGCATCACGCTGACGTGGGATTCCCTTTGATAAACTGCGCGAAGGTGTCTGAGCAGCTTCAGCGCCCAGGGGATCCCTTTTAATTTTTCACTCCTCAAAATATGGGCAATGCCGCCGGCTTCGGAAAGGGCCTCCAGAAATCGAGCTTCTTCCGGAAGCGCGGCAGTGGTCACACCGGCCGGAAGAATGCCCGGCGGCAGCCAGGTTCGAAGAGAGACCGCCGGCCGGCCGGAGAGGGCCTCCACCATGTCGGCAAGGAACCGTCCCCGCCAGTCCTGGGTGTCGCGGGGGTAAGAGGTGGCCGTCAACAGAACGGTGGTGATGTTTTCCTTTGATTGCCTCATTGGATGCCGTTATTCATCTTTCAATAGGGATTCCGCCACATCCAGATCTTCCACGGAATTGATGTTCACGTACCGGTCGCACACCGGAAACGCACGAACGGTTTTGCCGTCATCAATACTGCACTGCACCAGGTCCGGCAACTCTTTTTCCCGGCGTTCATGATGAAAAGGCGTTATATCAATATAGTCCAGAATCCGGTTATTAAAAATGCAATGGCCGGTGCCCTGAAAATCGTTAATGGGCCGAATCGGTTTTTCGATGAGCCGAAATATCCGGTTCTGCTCATCCTTTACAACAGCATAAGTTTTGCGAATCTGGTCGCAATTTTCCACTTTCACGATACCGCACACGCCGAAGGGGTTCGGATCACCTTTAAACATTCGAATCATATCACTGCACCGGTCGCTGGTCAGCACTTCATCGCCCAGGGCCAGAAAAAAATCTTCCCCTTCCAGTGCCGCTTTCGCGCACCCCATGGCATGCACCAGGCCCTTCTGCTCCTTCTGCAGCACATACCGGATACGCTTGTCCTGATAGCGAATGCCGAAGTGATTGATAATCTCCGTGGCCTTATAGCCGACCACCACCACAAGCTCGGACAGGTCTTCGGGGGCCATGCGCAAAAGCACATGCTCCAGCAGGGGCCGGCCCTTGAGCAGGGCCATGCACTTATTCCTGTTTTCGGAAAACTCGTTGATGCGGTTTCCCCTGCCCCCCGCCAGAATAAGCGCTTTCACGACAGGCTCCCTTTTGATTCAGTTGTGAAACCAAAGCATTTCCTGTTTTGCCGAATCCACTCAAGTAACGCCCTGATGCCCGGTTCAGGCTTCACCTCCGGGCGCCAGCCCAGAAGGGACCGGGCCTTTGAGACATCGCAGACAAAATACCGCAGGTCTCCATGCCGGTCCGGGCCAAACCGGATGTCCGGTTTTTCGCCGTTGAGTTTTTCCAGCAAAGCGATGCACTCAAGCAGGGATATGGCCGTGTTCGGGCCGCCGCCGATGTTGTAAATGCCCGGCACGCGCTTCTGGTAAAAAGCGTCAAAGGCGCGGCACACGTCGCCGGCAAACACAATGTCGCGAACCTGCTTGCCGGTGCCGTAAATGGTAAGGGGGCGCTTCAGCACGCTTCGAATGGCAAAGTTGGCCACCCATCCATGGTCTTCGCCACCGAACTGGCGGGGCCCGTAGATGCCGGTGAGCCGAAAGCTGGCCGCCGTCACCCCGTAGGTCTCGATATAGGTTCTCACATAAAGCTCAGCCCCGGCCTTTGACGCGTGAAGGGGGGTGAGGGTGCCCTCAAGAACGGGATGATCCTCGTCAATGGCCTCGGGCTGCCGGGCATAGCGGGCTTGACCTTCCGTCAATGTGTCGTTGATCCGGTTGCCGTAAACATGGATCGTGGCGCATGACGCCACGGGAACTTTCAACCGCCGGGCCGTCTCCAGTACATTAAATGTTCCCATCACATTAGAAGAAAGATCAAGGGCCGGATCTTCCACGCTGATGGTCATGGCAGGCTGGGCCGCAGTATGAACAATATAGTCACACCCGGCGGCGCTGTCGATCAACTGCTCCGCATCGCGGATGTCGGCCGTGACCAGGTCCACGCCCAGGCCGGCCAGAAAATCACGGTTATGATTTCTGGCTTTTCCCGTGGCAAACCCGGCCCGCTCAAGCTCATGCTTGGTCATGTTGTCATAGGAGACCACCTGGTCACCCCGGCGGGCGTAATATTCGCAGACATGGGACCCGAGAAACCCGCAGCCGCCTGTCACCAGAACATTCATGGCTTTTCTCCGATCAGTTCAACCGCCTTTTCATACCGCACCGGCGCCACGCAACAAATGGTGTGCCGCCTGACACATCACCGCCTGATTGCCTCGTTTATAATATTCGCCGGTATGGTGCCGACATAAGCGTAATCGCCGATAACATAGCAGGGTGTGGCGGTAATACCTATCCTGAGACCGTCATGAATATCCTGCCTCAGCACCCTTTCCAGACCCCTGTTTTCAAGCGCGTCAGCCAGTCCGGTCACCTCCAGCCCCAGCGGATTCAGAACGTCCTTTAATTTTATATCCGCTTTCCCCAGGGTAAACAGAAGGTCGTTGGCCTCCCAGAACTTTTCTTGCGTCTGCGCATAAAGGGCAATAAGAGACAGTTTGCCGGCACCCACATGAAACGGCTCTTTTACAAACGGGTTATACTCGTGGTCCATGGGAAAATGTCGATGGACCAGACGAAGGGTGTCGGGATGGGCATCAACCAGACGCCGAAGAAAAAAATGCATTTTTTTGCATTGAAAACACATGTAGTCGGTAAATTCAACAATCTCCAGCTTCGGGTGTTGGGCGCCGATCCAGGGGTGCCCCTCCGCGGTAACGCCTGTGCGTGTCTGGGCGGACAGGGGCGGCGGGCTCAGGTGCCAATAGTCGGGAAAAGCCAACATCATGGCCAGACCCACAACGCCGAATACAGCGGCAACCGGTATCGTTGTCTTTTTGAAATTCAGAAGGTGACGAATATCCAGGACCAGGGCACTGGCAAAAGGTTCACATCCAAACCGCTTTCGAATCATCCAGGCATAAAACAAAAGGGCCAGGTTGACGGCATAACTGAGAATGCACATGATGCAGTAGCTGCGGATCAGGTAGGATGAGATCAGGGCCAGCACCACGCTGTACACACTGAAGGCCAGGCTGATGACAAAAAGCAGGGTCCAGACCCGCTTTCTGCCGGCGGTGGGATGCCAGGCAACGCCCAGCAGAAAAAGAAAAAACCCGTATCCGAAAATACCCCATACAGGAACCGGCACGTTTAAAAATATGGAATAAGGACTCTGAGAAACCGTGTCACAGTTCAGGGACCGGGATATGGCGCAGAAACTCTGGTATCCCATATCCACATAATTACGATAATGGGAAACAGCCAGGTAGATCGAGTCACCAAAACCGATCAACGCAATGACAAAAACCGGTATGAAATACCAGCCATAGGCCAGCGGGGGGCCCTGCTTAAAAAAATTGCGCGCGCGCATGGTCCCGGTCCTTCCCCCTCTCACTGAAGCGCCAGCTCCAGCAGTAGCACATTGTTCTCTTCATACAGCACCCGGGTGTTGTTTTTAAACACGTTTAAAAAAACCGCCCGATCCTCTGTGGGCAATGTCCTCAACCAGTCAAAAAGTACCCCCCTGTCGATGATCACATGGGTGGTGTTGTACCGGGTCAGTTTGTTTATCACATCCGCTTCCGAATACCGCCCGCCGGTTTTATCATAAAAATCCTCGGCCAGGTGGAGATCTCTGTCCAGGTAGTAGGTCCGGTCACCGATGGAAAGGCACAACACCCGGGCATCGGCAGGCAGGACCTTATTGGCGTGGGCAATCACCGGATACTCCCGACGGAACCGGCTGATATAAGCTCCCCGATCCACGGCCCCGGAAAGATAATCCTGCGGCCGGATATGAGAAAACTGGCTGTAAACATAGTGTCCGTTCAAAAACAGCGCCAGCAGCACCACGGCTGTGACCGCGGCCTGCCCCGCCTTTTTTATGGCGCCGGTCTGCCGCGACGCCAAGTCTGACAGGTTGCGAATGCCAAAAACAGACAGCACCACCAGGGGAGGAATGGCCGGCCCCATATATCGAATACGAAAATCGGTCTGGAAAAGGACAAACAGTATAAACAGCAGGGCAAACAGGGCCAGTACCGTTCTATGGGTGGTAAAGGCCGGGAAGCACGGTTGCCGAGCACGAATAAACGCCGCCAGGGACAGCAGCAGCAGAAACGGATTCAACCGGCCGTCAAAATAACGGGGGTTGTCATCCTGCCCCTGAAAAAAAGCCCGAACCGGAATTGACAGTGTCTGCCAGAAAGACTCTTTATAGACATGACGCCGCATCCAGAAGGCATTTTTTGCCGGTGTCTCTTCTTTTTCAACCGTTTCTGAAAAAACCGGCTGCGCGGGCGGATTGAAAACGCTGTTATACAAAGGATAAACCGGGTTGCCCTTCCAGACCATATTGCGAATCATCCAGGGAGAAAAAAGAATCAGAGCAATCACTATAAATATCGCGGACCAGCCCAGTCCGGCAAAAGCGTTTTTGTACCGCAGCCGAAAATTTTCATGAAAAACGGCTCTGTTCTTTTCTGATGCATAAAGAATCGGGATGAGGGTTCCCAGGATCGGGAGCAGCAGCAGGCCGTTGTATTTAGTGCCCAGGGCCAGGCCGCAGGCAATACCGGCCAGGATCAGGCGACGGGGGGGAAAGCCGGCGTCATGCCATTGAATAATAAGGTAAAGCGATGCCCAGGAGAAAAAGATCAGGCCCAGGTCCACATAAACCGTTACCGACAGCTTCACGATCACCGGGAGGGTCAGAAAAAACAGAGCCCCCAGAAGACCATAATTCCGATTCAAAGTCTGCCGCAGATACCGATAGATCAGTCCGGCGCAAAACAGCGCAAACAGAAAATGGACATATTTGGCGGCAATATCGATTTTAAAATAGAGGGGCACCAGGTAAAGCAGGTCCATGTTCATGGGAAAATACGAAAAATGCATGGAGGCAATCTCATAAAGCCCTCCATGGCGCAGATACATTTTGGGTACAGCCAGGTGATGAATCAGCGCATCCCGGCTCACCGGCGGCACCGACGCCAGAATCACTATGCAACCGGTCGCCAGCAACAGCCCACCCGCCAGTAACAGTCGTGCAACCAATCGCCATGATCCGCCGGTATCAACAGCGGCGGCCGTGTCATCACATGGTGCTGAAAAAATCATCGGTTTTTCGGGCTTTCATATTGTTAAATCAAATTTTTATAATTACATTTCAAAATGTTATACCAGGGTCAGTTTTTTTACAACACAAAACAACCCCGGTAGGCGGTATGCATGGTTTTGCCACGCGAGTGGCGGTGGAGGACGGCACAATCCTCTGGCGCTTTTAAACAAATGATTCCATCGAAAAGAATCTTCTGCCTGCCTGCCGGGGCCAGCCGCAAAATAAACGAAAACAAAAAAAGGGGAGGCAAATGCCTCCCCTTTTTAAAACCTGCTCAGACCAGTGGTCTACTCCATGGTCATGCTCTTGACGTACAGGCTGTTGCCATCCCAGTAACCCCGGGGGCTGACGGTGGCGTCCATGGCGGTCTGATAATCGTCGGGGCAACGGCCGGACACATCCGTAACCTCTATGACGATATTGTCCATGTTGGTGGCGTCGACATCCCAGGTGTTACCGTTGGAAAGCTCGGTCCCCACATAGGTCTTGCCGTTGGCGTCGCTCTCAAGAGAGCCGTCGGTAACCGACACGTTGGCCGGAATGGAGAAGTAGTCAGCAATCGCCGATGCAATGGAGTTGGCATCCGATTCAGTGGCCGAACAGAAGGTCTTGTTTCTGTAGGCGATGAAGTTGGGAATGGCGATGGCGGCCAGAATACCGATGATGGCGATAACGATCATCAGCTCAATCAGGGTGAAGCCCTGGGTTCCCAGTGTGACTTTTGCTCTCATTTTTCTTAACATAACATCCTCCTTGGTTTGGTGTTGGTGATTTTGTGGTTCATTGGTTTACGTTCAGTGTACGCCTTTTTCCTTTTTTTGTCCTCCTGTTTTGTGGTAACCGTCCTCCTTTCCGCGCCTGGTGAAAAACAATATCACCGGGCGATCTGCTCCAAATCATGTGTGCAAACTAAAAAGCAAAAAGGGTGCCATTTTTTCAATAAGCACCCAGATAAAACATAATATATTGATTTTATAACATTTAAAACCTATATGATCCTTGGCTGGGGTCCTGCGGAAAAGCAAAACCACCCAAACCGGCCGCTCAGAGGTTACAAATTTTGTGCGATTTTTCACAAATTTTGTCACCACCCTCCGCGATCTGCGTCCCTGTTTTTTTCCAGCGCATCAATAATATAAGGGTCTTTTCCAATTTAGTAGGTGCACTGGCCCCTTTTAAAAGCCATCGGCTGCACTGAAATTACCCAACGTCCGAGATGCGCCTTAATAAAAACGCCTTCACTCTATTCTTCTTCGTCCCACGGCACATTCAGCTTGTCCAACCGGTACCGAAAAGAGCGAAAGCTGATGCCCAGCAGTTCGGCAGCCCGGTTCTTGTTGCCCCCGCTGCTCTCCAGGGCCTTTTTAAGATAGGCCCGCTCAATGTCAGCCAGAATCTCATCCAGCGCCACCCCCTTGGTCACCTCCTCCAGGTCGAACCGCCGGCCCGGCACCCCCTCGATCCAGCGCCGCTTGTGCACGGCCAGGGAGAGGCTTTCCGGCAGAATGATATTGGTGGTGGAAAGGGCCACGCTGCGTTCTATCAGGTTCTCAAGCTCCCGCACATTGCCGGGAAAACTGTATTTTTCCAGCATGTCCAGGGCATAGGAGGAGAGCTTAATCACCTCCTTGCCCAGGTCTTTTGAAAATTTTTCCACAAAAAACTGGGCCAGCACCCGAATATCGCTCTTGCGCTCACGAAGGGGGGGCACGTTCAACTCAATCACATTGAGCCGGTAAAACAGGTCCTCCCGGAAATTGCCGTCAATCACCTCCTGGGAGAGATTTTTGTTGGTGGCCGAAAGAATTCTGGCATCCACGGATATCTCTTCTGTTCCCCCCACCTGTTTGAAGGCCCCGTCCTGGACCACCCGCAGCAGCTTGACCTGCAGGGGCATGCTCAGCTCGCCGATTTCGTCAAGAAAGATGGTGCCCTTGTGCGCAATGGTGAAAAGCCCCTTCTTGTCCATGACAGCACCGGTAAACGATCCTTTCCTGTGACCGAACAGCTCGCTCTCCATCAGGTTTTCCGGAATACCGCCGCAGTTGACCACCACAAAGGGGTGGTTCGCCCTGTCGCTCTGCTCGTGAATGGCCCGGGCGATCAGCTCTTTTCCGGTGCCGCTCTCTCCGGTGATCAGAATCCGGGTCCTGGTCTGGGCCACCTGCCGGACCATGTTGTAGATATGCTTCATCTTGGGATGGCTGCCGACAATGCGTTCGAAATAGAGGTGGTCCTCCAGGCTGTTGTCCAGGGCCTGGCGCTCCTGCTCCACTGTGCGCAGGGACAGGGAACGGATAATGGTCTGCTTCAGCTCGGCACTGTCCAGGGGCTTGGGCACAAAGTCATAGGCCCCCTCATTCATGGCCGCCACCGCCACCTCGGTGGTGGCATAGGCGGAGATCATGATCACAACGGTGTCGTGATTGGCCTTTTTGGCCGCTTTGAGCACATCAATGCCCGACATGTCGCCCAGCCGCACATCACACAGCACCAGATCGAATTTCATCTCCCCCAGCATGGAAAGGGCCTGGGTGCCGTCCTCGGCGCAGGCCACCTTGTATCCCTCACGGGAAAGCATCACATCCAGAAGCTCCCGCATGCTCAGTTCATCGTCCACCACCAGTATGTTGGCCTTGGCGCCTGCCATGGGAAAAACTCCTCGGTTTATGGTTTTGCTTTGATTGAAAACAAAAAACCCGGCCGGCGTATCACGCGGTCAGGCCGTCAAAAATCACCCGGCCGTCGGCAATGGTCATCACGGCCCGGCCGGAAAGCTCCCACCCGTCAAACGGGGTGTTTTTCCCAAGGGAGAAAAAGGTTTTTGCATTCACCACCCAGGGGCTGTCAGGAGCAATAATGGTAATATGAGCGGGACTCCCCTCTTTCAGGCCCCACGGTTTTCCCAGAATGCGGGCCGGCGCCATGGACATTTTGTCAATCAGTCCGGCCATGGAGAGCACGTTGTCATTGACCAGGGAGAGACAAAGGCCCAGGGAGGTTTCGATGCCGCTGATGCCGTTGGCCGCCGCGTCAAACTCCACCTCTTTTTCAAGCACCGAATGGGGCGCGTGATCGCAGGCGATCACGTCGATGGTGCCGTCGGCAAGCCCCTCCCGAATCGCCTCCCGGTCGGCCATGGACCGAAGCGGCGGGTTGACCTTGGCCGACGTGTCATAAAGCCCCACGGCTTCATCAGTAAGCATGAAAAAATGGGGGGCTGTTTCCGCGGTCACGGGCACGCCCCGCTTTTTGGCCTCCCGAACAATCCGCACCGACTCTGCCGTGCTTACATGGGCGATATGGAGGGCCGCCCCGGTCAGCTCACACAGGGCCACGTCCCGGCACACCATAACGCTTTCCGCGGCATTGGGAATACCGGCCAGGCCCAGGCGCGCGGCAAAGGCCCCTTCGTTCATCACGCCGGGCCCCACCAGGGAAAGCTCCTCGCAATGGGAGATCACCGGCAGGCCGAAACCCCTTGCATACTCTAAAGCCCTTCGCATGAGCTGGCCGTCAGATACGGGATGGCCGTCGTCGGACAGGGCCACGGCGCCGGCGGCCTTCAACTCGCCGAACTCCGCCAGCTCTTTTCCGGCCTGGCCCACGCTGACGGCACCCACCGGCCACACCTTTACGCCCACGCCGCAGGCTTTCGCCCGGCCGCGGACAAACTCGCACACCTGGGCATGGTCGTTGACCGGATCGGTGTTGGGCATGGGGCAGACCGCCGCAAACCCGCCCCTGGCCGCGGCCGCGCACCCGGTAGCAATGGTCTCCTTGTATTCATATCCCGGCTCCCGGAAATGGACATGCATGTCGATCAGGCCCGGGGCCACGATCTTTCCGGACGCGTCGATCCACCGGGAAACCCCCTCCGCGGGCACGGCGCCGGTTGCGCTTTCAACAATCCCGCGAATCTTCCCGTCGGCGATCACGATATCGTAAATTCCGTCCCGCACACCGGGGTCAATGACCCGTCCGCCTTTAATCACCAGCATCCCGCTGACCTCCCATCACAAGATAAAACAGGGCCATGCGCACCGCCACCCCGTTTTCCACCTGGTCCAGTATCACGGAGTAGGGGCCGTCGGCCACCTCGGGCGCGATCTCCACGCCCCGGTTTACCGGGCCGGGGTGCATGATCAGAACGTCCTTTTTGGCGTTCTTCAATCGATTGGCCGTCAGGCCGTAGGTTCTGGCATACTCCCGGACCGTGGAAAAGAGAAAGGCGGCGGCTCGCTCCTTTTGAATGCGCAGCATCATGATCACATCGGCGCCGGCAATAGCCTCGTCCACGTTGTGGGTCACGTCCGCGCCAAAGGTCTCCACTCCCACGGGAATCATGGTGGGCGGCGCCGCCAGCACCACGCTGGCCCCCATCTTTAAAAACCCCTCCACGTTGGACCGGGCCACCCGGCTGCGGGCGATATCGCCGATAATGGCCAGCCGCAGCCCCTCGATGCGGCCCTTTTTCTCCTGCACCGTCATCATGTCCAAAAGGGCCTGGGAGGGGTGAGCGTGCATGCCGTCACCGGCGTTGATCACCGGCACCGACACGTGGCGGGCCAGCATGTGGGGAACGCCGGCCGACGAATGGCGGATCACCACCACGTCCGGGCTCATGCGCTCCAGGTTTTTCACCGTGTCCAGAAGGGTCTCTCCCTTGGTCATGCTGCTGGTGGCCACGGAAAGGGAAATCGAATCAGCGGAAAGCCGCTTGGCCGCCACGTCAAAAGAGACCTTGGTGCGGGTGCTGGGCTCATAGAAAAAACTGACAACGGTTTTTCCCCGAAGGGTGGGCACCTTTTTTACCGGCCGCAGGGATATCTCCTTCATGCTCCGGGCCGTGTCCAGAACCAGGGAAATGTCCTTGCGACTCAGCGACCCCATGTCCAGAATATCGCGTGTTGAAAGCCCCATCTTCCCCCCCTACCTGAGCATTCGGCCGATTCTGCCCCACCGCACCCGGTCGGTCACGCCGGACGGCCGGTCGTTCCACGACCAATAAATGATAAACGCCTTGCCGCGCACGGCCTCCATATCCACGAACTTCCAGAACCGGCTGTCATGGCTGTTGTCCCGGTTGTCGCCCAGCACAAACAGCTTGCCCTCGGGCACATGAATGGGTCCCAGGTTGTCCCGTACCGGCACCATGCGGGCGTCGGTGTGAATGGCGTAGGCATCCGGCAGCAGTTCGCCGTTCACATAAACTTTCTTGTTCTGAATATCCACCACATCCCCGCCCACGGCCACCACCCGCTTGATGAAATCCTTCTGCGGGTCTTCAGGATACTTGAACACGATGACATCGCCCCGGGCCGGATCCTTTCCGTCAAACAGGGGCATTCGCAGCAGCGGCACCTCCAGCCCGTAGACAAACTTGTTGACCAGAATATGGTCTCCGATCTGAAGTGTCGGAATCATGGAGCCTGAGGGGATCTTAAAGGCCTGGACCGCAAAAGTCCGGATAAACAGGGCCAGCAGCACCGCCACCAGCACGGCCTCCACATTTTCCCGCAGGCTGCTCCTGCCGTCGGACCGCTTCTCTTCCGTTGACGCGCGCGTCTCTTCTCCGGTCAATTGTCGTCTCTTTCACATGCACGGCAGCACCAGCCGCCGGCCGTTTACAGCCGCGGCAGGTCCGCCACAGCTTCTATTTTCGAGGTAATGTTGTTGGTGATCCACGCCGCGTCCCACCACTCCAGCGGATTGACGAACGTGCCGTGAACCATCATGCCGAAATGGAGATGATCACCGGCCGCCATGCCGGTCATGCCGGTCCGGCCGATGGGCGTGCCCCGTTCCACCATCTTCCCGGGTGTCACATCCATGGTGGAAAGATGGGAATACATGGAAAACAGCCCGCACCCGTGATCGATCACCACGGTTTTTCCGAAAATGCCGATCCAGTCGGCAAACACCACACGGCCGGCATTGGCCGCCGGCACTTCGGCATTGGCCAGTGAGGCCAGGTCGATGCCCATGTGGACGGAATGGCTGACCGTTTTGCCGTTGTAGACATACTCCCGCTGATCGGCAAACCCGGCCCTGGGGGCCGCGTTGGGCAGCCGGATAAAATCTCCCTTCCAGTGAAGGGCGCTGTCCGATGTCCGGCACAGGGACACGATCTTTTCCACGTTTCTTTTGCGTTCCGCGGAGTTGATGGTCACAAACTTGTCCAGCAGGGACGCCGGCTCTTCAGGCAGATCAAACTCGGGCATCTTCAGGTTTAAAAAGGTGTCGGATATGGTCAGCACATCTTTGGGAAACGTTTTGGGCTTGATCAGGTAGTAAAACCCGGTTTTTGCCGTGTTGCCCGCCGCGTCGGTGGCAGAAACCAGAAGCGGCGTGTCTTTGCCCTGGCGATGATCCACGGCAAAAAGGGCCAGACAGAGTGTTTTGTCGCTAAACACTCCCTGGTGGCCGGGGAAAAAGTTGTCCCCCACCAGCACCCCGTGGGTGGTGCCCGGTTCCGCCACCCGGTAAACCACAAGGCCGGCGCCGCCCTGGTTCACATAGTGCTGCCGGCTGATCACCGACACGTCCGGCTTTCGGGTGTCAATGGTCACGGCCTGCTCCAGGTAGGTGAGATTCCCCTTTAACCAGTTCCGTGCAGCGTTGTCCGTTACCGAAATCCGCAGCAGGGCCGGCCCGTCGGGCAGGTCCATGGCGCCCGGCTCGATGGTCAGGTTAAAGTCTTTTTCCGAAACGGGCGCGGTATACGACTCGTCGGCCAGCACCACCTCCCTGCCGTCGACCAGCAATGCCATCCACACATGGCGCAGGCCACTTTTGTCATCAGAGACAGAGACGGTAAAGGAGGAAGAAGTTCCAATGGCGGGATTAAAATCGGAAAATGCCACAACCGGGGCTTTCCCCTCCAGCCGGGGAAAAAACAGGATCAGAAGGGCTACGGCGCCGGCAGCCAGCATCAGCATCAGAATTATCGGCCATGCTCTTGATTTTCCGTCGCTTTTGCTGCGCACCATCCACCTCCTTGCAAAAAGAAACCGTTCCAAACGACCGGCTGTTTAAAAATTGAGTAACCATATCAGGGAATGCCTTTATATTCAAGAGTCAACATCCTTCAGCCCGTTTTTACTTCGATCCTATTGACGGTCCTGACACCCTCCTCTTTTCACGCCAGGATCATTACCTCCCGGCACCCTGCGCCCCATGCGAACACCTTGACTTTAGCACCTCTCCGGGATACAAAAGGCCATAGACAAACAACGGGTTCACCAGGAAGTGTCCATCCAGCTGTTATGAGGACACGAAAACCGTTTCCAGGAAAGAACGCATGACCGACACCATTGTTTTAAACGACATTTCCATCGGCGGGGGCGCCCCCCTGGTTGTTATTGCCGGCCCCTGCGTCATAGAGGATTATGACACCACCCTGCAGGCCGCCGAGTTTTTGAAAACCGTCACCGACAGGCTGGGGATTCCTTTTATATTCAAGGCATCCTACGACAAAGCCAACCGCAGTTCCGTCCACTCCTTCCGGGGACCGGGCCCGGACCTGGGGCTTGACATTCTGAGAAGGGTCAAAGAGCGGCTGCATGTGCCGGTGCTGTCGGATGTTCACACGGAATCACAGATCGGCCCGGCGGCCCAGGTTCTGGATATCATTCAGACACCGGCTTTTCTCTGCCGCCAGACCGACTTTATCACCGCGGTGGCGGCCACGGGAAAAATCATCAATATAAAAAAGGGGCAGTTCCTGGCGCCCTGGGACATCACCCAGGTGGTGGAAAAGGCCAGAACCGCGGGCAACGAGAACATTCTGATCACCGAGCGGGGCGCCATGTTCGGCTACAATAACCTGGTGGTCGATTTCCGGGCCATTCCCATCATGCAGCAGCAGACCGGCAAACCGGTGATCTTTGACGCCACCCACAGCGTTCAGCTTCCCGGGGGACAGGGCACCTGCTCCGGTGGCCAGCGGGAGTTCGTGCCCTGCCTGGCCAGGGCCGCGGTGGCGGCCGGCGCGGACGGTATCTTCCTGGAGGTCCACCGGAACCCGGACAAGGCGTTGTGCGACGGCCCCAACTCCCTGCCCCTGGAACAGGTCGAGCCCCTGCTGACCGCACTGGTGGCCATTCGGCAGGCGGCAACCGAGCAGGCCGGCCATGCATGACATCGATCTTTCACTGTTTGAGCCCATTTGCCTGCTGCTCCTGGACGTGGACGGCGTGCTCACCGACGGCACCCTTTTTTACACCGAAACCGACACGGAGACAAAAGCCTTCAGCGTCAAAGACGGCCTGGGGCTGCGCATGCTGGTCCGCAGCGGCATTGACGTGGGCATTGTCACCGGCCGCTCCTCTGATGCCCTGAACCGACGATGCAAAGAGCTGGGCATTACCACCGTTTACGACAATGTAAAAGACAAGGCCGCGTGCCTGGAAGCAATCCTTGCCCGGTGCCGGGTTCAGGCCGGTCAGACGGCCTTTATGGGTGATGACCTGCCCGACATTCCCCTGATGAAAAGGGCGGGGCTTGCCATTGCCGTGGCCGACGCCCATCCGGCGGTAAAAAGCACGGCCGCTTTTGTCACCCGTGCGCCGGGCGGCAGGGGCGCGGTCCGAGAAGTGTGTGAACACATACTGCACGCCCGGGGCCTGTGGAAAACGGCCGCCGGAAAATTTCTTTAGCATCTTTCGGAATCCAGACACTTCATGCGATACACCCGGCCCATATCCCTGTTTCTCATGATCACCGTTTTTGCCGCGCTGGGTGCCGTGATCTATCTGCTGGTACAGAGCCGGCCCCTTTCAGTACCGCCGGCGGCGACTGAACAGGCCGACACAGGTGTTGATATCTCCATGACCGGTGTTTCCCAGACCTTTGTTCAGGAAGGCCGCATCTCCCACACCCTGACCGCCGACACCGCCTCTCTTCTGGCCCGTGACAAAAAGGCGGTGTTTGAAAATGTGACGCTGACGTTTCTTGCCGAAGACGGCACCCCTTCGGTGGTCACCGCGAAACAGGGAGAGCTGTCCACCGAGACCGGCGACGCCACCCTTTCCGGCGGGGTGGTGGTGGAAAACCGGGCTCGCAAAATTTATGCCCAGACGTTGCATTATAACGACAACCGGCATATACTTTACTCTGTCGAACCGGTTGTCGTCACAGGGGATTCGTTCCGTTTTACCGGTAATTCCATGACCTTTGACATGACATCCGGCAAGGCGGTGTTGTCGGGAAACGTAACCGGCCGCATCACCGACGACGCACTGGCGCTTCAATAATGCCGGCAATCGAAACAGGCATATGGAACACAATGAAAATACAAACCGGACTGCTGACAATCTGTTTTCTGGTTTTTCCGGCGCTCTTCGCGTCGGCCGACACACCACCCCCCCCGCAGGACGACGCAAAGGCCATTCATATCTCTGCGGACCGGCTGGTCTCTGAAAGCCGGGCCGACTATGCCGAGTTTACCGGCAATGTCCGCGCCGTGGGCGAAAAATTTGACATTCAGGCCGACACCCTTCAGGTTTTTTACAGCCCGGCCCCGGACACTCAGGCGCCCGGAACCGCCAACCGGCTTGACACCGGTACCGGCAAAACCGTCAGGGAGATCATCGCCACGGGCAATGTCACCATTCTGTTTGACGACAAAGTTGCAAAAACAGACCAGGCCGTCTATTCACGGGAATCGGGCCGGGTGGTACTCATGGGGCCCGGCTCCACGGTCACGGGCAAAAGCGGCCGCATTTCCGGAGACACCATCACCCTGCACACGGAAACCGAAAGCGTCACCGTTATCAGCGGCGGGGAAACAAGGGTTCAGGCGGTGATCCACCCGGACGGATCCAAAAACGACGACCAGACGGAAAAATAACAGGAACCACCGGCATGGCGGTACTCTATTTACGGGAACTGGTGAAACATTACAGCGGACGGCCCGTGGTGAACGCGGTGAGCCTGGAGCTGGAAAGCGGACAGGTGGCCGGCCTGCTGGGGCCCAACGGCGCCGGCAAAACCACCACGTTCTATATGACCGTGGGCATGATCCGTCCCGACAGCGGCGCCATCGCCGTGGACAGCGACGATATAACCGGCGATCCCATGCACATTCGGGCGCGCAAGGGCATCGGCTACCTGCCCCAGGAGTCGTCGGTCTTTAAAAAACTGACGGTGGAACAGAACATTCGGGCCGTTCTTGAATACCTGGGCCTGCCCGTGGCGCAGCAGGTGGAACGGACCCATACCCTGCTGGAAGAGCTGGGCATTGAGCGCCTGTCCGGGCAGCGGGCCGGCCTGCTCTCCGGCGGAGAGCGGCGCCGCCTGGAGATCTGC
The DNA here is from genome assembly GCF_000018405.1 of Desulfosudis oleivorans Hxd3. Classification (NCBI taxonomy): domain Bacteria; kingdom Pseudomonadati; phylum Thermodesulfobacteriota; class Desulfobacteria; order Desulfobacterales; family Desulfosudaceae; genus Desulfosudis; species Desulfosudis oleivorans. The sequence goes on along the minus strand of NC_009943.1, from coordinate 573,579 downwards.
CGGGTCCTGGCCACCAACCCCGCTTTTGTGTTGCTGGACGAGCCGTTTGCCGGCATTGATCCGCTGGCCGTGGCCGATATTCAGTCCATCATTCAGCACCTCACCGACCGGGGCCTGGGCGTCCTGGTGTCGGACCACAACGTGCGGGAAACCCTGGGGGTCTGCGACAAAGCCTATATTCTCAACAACGGGCAGATCATTGAGGCCGGCACGCCGCAGGTGATCGCGGAGAGCAAAACCGCGAAAAGCATCTATCTGGGAGAGGGGTTCAGGTTATAGTATGGCCCTTGATCTGCGACAACACCTCAAGCTGAGCCAGCAACTGGTCATGACCCCCCAGCTGCAGATGGCCATTCGGCTGCTGCAGCTCAACCGGCTGGAGATGGTGGACATGATCCAGCAGGAACTGTCCGAAAATCCGGCACTGGAAGAGGCCCCGGAAACAGCGCCCGAAGACGAGCTCTCAACCGATGACAGGGAAGCGGAGGCCCTTCCCGAAAGGGTTGAAGCGGAAAAGGAGGTCTCTATTGAAGAAAAGATCTCCGACCAGGTGGAGTGGGAAAACTACCTCAATGAATACAACTCCTACGGCGGGGTCCAGTTTGAAAGCGAGGCCAGGGAGCAGCCCCAGTATGAATCCTTTGTCGCCTCCCACAAGTCCTTAAAGGACCACCTGCTGTGGCAGTTTCTCATGACCCTGCCCACCGGCCAGGAAGAGGCCATTGCCAGCCTGATCGTCGGCAACGTGGATGACGATGGTTATCTCAAGGCCGATGTGGCGGAGATCGCGGCCACGGCCAACGCGCCCATAGAGCAGGTGGAAACCATTCTGGCCATGCTCCAGAATTTTGACCCGCCCGGCGTATGCGCCCGGACCCTTGCGGAATGCCTGTTGATCCAGGCCCGCCAGCTGGGAATCGACACCCCGGTGATCGCCGGCATCCTGAACAACCACATGAAGCATCTGGAGTCCAAAAATTACAAGGTCATTGCCAGGGCACTGAAAACCGACACGGAAGAGATCGTGGCCGCGGTCAACCTGATCCGGACCTTAGAGCCCCGGCCCGGCAGAAGCTTCAAGCAGGAGGACGCCGGGTACATCATTCCCGATATTTATGTTCACAAATTCGAAAACGATTTTGTCATTGTTTTAAACGACGACGACCTGCCGCGACTGCACATCAGCCCCTACTACCGGCAGGCGATGCGGGGCCGGGCCGCCGGATCAAAAGAGGCCAAAGAGTACCTGCAGGAAAAAATCCGGTCCGCCACCTGGCTGATCAAAAGCATTCAGCAGCGGCAGAAGACCATCTACGCGGTCATGAACAGCATCCTCAAGTTTCAGCGTGATTTTTTTGAAAAGGGGGTGGCCCACCTCAGGCCCATGATCCTGCGGGATGTGGCCGAAGACATCGGCATGCACGAATCCACCATCAGCCGGGTCACCACCAACAAATACGCCCACACACCCCAGGGCATCTTTGAATTGAAATACTTTTTCAACAGCGCCATCAACCGGACCGGCGCCGACAGCATGGCGTCGGTCAGCGTACAGGACAAAATTCGGCAGATCATAAAAAACGAAAACCCCAAAAAGCCCTTCAGCGACGACAAGATCGCTGACATACTCAAAGCGGCCAACATCAACATCGCACGGCGCACGGTGACAAAATACCGGGAAGCCATGGGCATCCTGTCATCCACCAAGCGCAAACAATTTTAAGGAGAATGGTCATGCAGGTAACAGTCACATTCAAGAACCTGGAGGCATCGGAGCACCTGAAACAGTTTGTGTCGGAAAAACTCAACAAGTTCGACCGGCTCTTCGACTCCCCTGCCAAAGCTGAGGTGTTGCTCTCGGTGGAAAAATTTCGCAACATCGCGGAGATCAACCTGACCGGGGACAAGCTCAATATCATCGGCAAGGAAGAAACAGAGGACATGTATGCGGCCATCGACCTGGTCATGGACAAAATCGAAAAACAGATCAAGAAAAACAAACAGAAGATCAAGCAGCACCGGCCGGCCACCCGAAAAGCCGCCAAGCGGGAGGACACGGACCTGCCGTAAAGGGGCACTCCTTTCGGACTTTTGGCACCGGGAAAACGGACTGCACCGGGAAAAAGCATCTCCTTCCCCGTCTTGCGCGGTCTCCTGCCCCGGGTTGACATCGCCGGCCAAGTGACGTATTTTTCCACTCTGGCATATCAACCTGGGAAACCGGCGGCTGTTTTATAAAGGTAGTAAACATGAAACTTCTGGATGTACTGCGTAAGGAGGCGGTTCTTGTCAACCTGGAGGCCCGGGACAAAAAAGGGGTCTTGGAGGAGTTGACCGTTCCGGCGGCAAAAATTTCAGGCATTGAGCACAGCAAGCTGGTGCGCATGCTCATGGAACGGGAGCGTCTGGGCACCACCGGCATCGGCGGTGGCATCGGCATTCCCCACGGCAAGCTCAAGGAGCTGGGAACCGTGATCCTGTGCGCCGGCCTGAGCCGCAAAGGCGTGGACTTTGACGCAATGGACGGCCGGCCGGTCCACATCTTTTTTCTGCTCTTTACGCCGGAGGGTTCCACCGAGCTGCACCTCATGCTGCTCTCCCGCATCTCCAAGCTGCTGAAAAACGATATTTTCAGGCAGCGGCTGGCCGACGCCCAGGACGCGGATACCGTGCTGGAGATCATCGAGGAGTATGACGAAGAGCCGTGATCCGCTATGCGCAACTTCATCATTCACATTCTCACCGGCCTGTCCGGTTCCGGCAAAAGCACGGCCCTGGATGTTTTTGAAGACGCCGGGTTTTACTGCGTTGACAACATGCCGGTGGCCCTGCTGCCGAAATTTCTGGAAATCCCGGTAAACACCGCATCCGGCATATCGGGGCTGGCCTTTGTCATGGACCTGCGGGAGCCCGATTTTCTTGCCACCTACCCTTCTGTTTTCAACGACCTCAAGGCCCAGGGATACCGGCTGACCGTTCTCTTTTTTGAAGCCGGGGAAAATGTCCTGATCCAGCGTTACAGTCAGACCCGGCGGCACCATCCCCTGGCCGGGGACAAGGGGCTGGTTTCCGGTATTCGGCGGGAACGGGAACTTTTGGAGGAGCTGCGCGCGTCGTCGGACACCGTCATCGACACCTCCACGCTGACCATTCACGAGCTGAAAATCCGCCTGCTGGCCAGAATCCGCAAAAGCGCCGACCACATGCCCATGCGGATTCACGTCATGTCCTTCGGCTACAAGTACGGTATACCCCATGACGCGGACATCATCATGGATGTGCGGTTTCTGCCCAACCCCTATTTCGTGGATCCCCTGAAGCATAAAAACGGCACGGATGCCGACGTGGCCGCCCATGTGCTGAATCACTCCACCGGCAGCGCTTTTTTGGAAAAGTTCTTAAACTTGATTGACTTCCTTCTGCCTTTATACAAGAATGAGCCCAAAGCATACCTGACCGTGGCCGTGGGCTGCACCGGCGGATGCCACCGAAGCGTGGCAGTGGCGACCGCTGTGTTCAACCACATGAAAAAACGGGAGGAGCGCCACGTGGAAATATCACACAGAGACCTCAAAGAGGCGGGCCAGACCACATGATCGGCATACTGATAGTCACCCATGAAAAGCTCGGCGACGCATTGATCGAAGCGGCCCAGTTTATTCTCGGCTCAAAGCCCGAAAAACTCGCGGCGGTCTCCATCGACCTGAACGAAAACGCGGACAAGCTTCGCAAAAAAATCGCCGACGGTATAAAAACGGTCAAAGGGGAAAACGGTGTGCTGATTCTTACCGACATGTTCGGAGGATCCCCGTCAAACCTGAGTTACTCCTTTCTTGAAGAGGGGCAGGTGGAGGTGCTGTCCGGCGTGAATCTGCCAATTCTCATCAAGGCGATACGGATTCGGCAGGACATGCCGCTGGCCGACCTGATCCTTACGGTGGAAGCGTTCGGCAAGAAAAGCATCTCCATTGCCAGCAGCATTTTAAAAGGCAACAAGCGTGGCGAATGATCTTCCGCTGTTCTATACCAGCGGTATCACACCGGCCGATATTCCCGCCATCACCGCAATCGAAACCGACTGTTTCAAGGATCCATGGAGTATGGCCGCTGTGGCCCTGGAGTTATCGGCGTCCCACGCCGGCGGAATGACGGCCCGTTGCGCCGCCACCCACCACATTGCCGCGTATATTTTTTTTCGCCGGGTCCTTGACGAGATGCACATCCTCAAGGTGGCCACGGCCCGGCCCTGGCAGCGCCGCCACGGCGCGTGGCTGTTGATGGACGAGGCGATCCGGCGGGCGCGCAAAATGGGCCTGCGCCAGGTGTTTCTGGAGGTGCGGGCGTCCAACATTGCCGCGATAAAACTCTATGAAAAAACGGGATTTACCGTGGCCGGCCGTCGGCCCGGTTACTATTATGACGACAACGATGACGCAATCATGATGATTCACAATTTAAAGGAGGCATGAAATGACCATACGGCTGGGAATCAACGGATTTGGAAGAATCGGACGCATGGTGTTCCGGGCGGCCATGAACCACCCCCAGGTCAAGGTGGTGGCCATCAACGACCTGAGCGACGCCGAGACCATCGCCCACCTGCTGGCCTTTGACTCGGTGCACGGCCGGTTCGGCCACACCGTCAAAGCCGGGGAAAACAGCATCATCGTGGACGGGGAGACCATTCCGGTTTTCGCGGTCAAGGACCCGGCCAAGCTGGGCTGGCGGGACGTCAATGCCGGCATCGTGGCCGAGTGCACCGGCATTTTCCGGGACCGGGATGGCGCGTCCAAGCACCTGGAAGCCGGGGCCCGCAAGGTGATCATCTCGGCGCCGGCCAAGGAGCCGGACATCACCATCGTCATGGGGGTCAATTCAACCAGCTACGACCCCAGAAAGCACCATATTATCTCAAACGCCTCCTGCACCACCAACTGCCTGGCGCCGGTGGCCAAGGTGATCCATGAAAAGTTCGGCATTCAGGCCGGGCTGATGACCACCATTCACTCCTACACCGGGGACCAGCGGCTGCTGGACTTTCCCCACAAGGACCTGCGCCGAGCCCGGGCCGCGGCCCTTTCCATGATTCCCACCACCACCGGCGCGGCCAAGGCCGTGGCCCTGGTGCTGCCGGAACTGGCGGGAAAAATGACCGGCCTGGCCATTCGGGTGCCCACGCCCAACGTCTCCATCGTTGACTTTGTGGCCACCGTCAACGCCTCCGGGGTCACGGCATCGGACGTCAACGCGGCCCTGAAAGCCGCGTCGGAAAACGAGCTTGCCGGCATTCTGGGTTACAGCGACCTGCCCCTGGTGTCATCTGACTTCAACGGCTCGGCCCTCTCCTCCATCGTGGACGCGCTCACCACCGACGTGATGGGCAACATGGTGAAGGTGCTCTCCTGGTACGACAACGAGACCGGCTATTCCACCCGCATGGTGGATCTCGCGGCCATGATCGGTGAAAGCCTGTAGCCGGATATGCCATGAAATAGTCGGGATTTGTGGCAGTAAACAACGTGCCTCTAAGTGTAGTCGATGGTTTTGAAAGGGGGCAAGTAAAATTGTGAGGACACGAAAATGGTTTCCAATCCAGAAATGAGAATTTTTTTGTAAGGTCAAGGGAAACAAGGGGTGACGCGGAGGCGTACTGTTGTACGCCGCACAAGGAAGCCCGCGGTTTGACGCAGAGATTGCGGAAAAAGGCCATTTCTGGATGGAAACTAGACAGGAGACAATGATGACCGCTCGAACACCGCTGATCGCGGGAAACTGGAAGATGCACAAGACCGGCGACGAGGCCGGGGATACGGCCGCGGACCTGGCCCGGCGCATTGCCGGTGTTACCGGGCGGGAGGTAATGATCGCCCCGCCCTTTACGGCCCTGGCCGCTGTAAAAATCGCCATTGCCGGCAGTATTATCGGCCTGGGCGGCCAGAACCTCCACTGGGAGTCCAGTGGGGCCTTTACCGGTGAAATTTCCGGCCCCATGCTGACGGCCGCGGGCTGCACCCATGTGATTATCGGCCATTCAGAACGCCGCCAGTTTTTCGGAGAAACCGATGAAACGGTGAACAAAAAAATTCAGGCGGCCCGGGCGGCAAACCTGGTGCCGGTGATGTGCATCGGCGAGACCGAAGCCCAGAGAGAAGCAGAGCAGACCTTTTCTGTACTTGACAAACAGATTCGAAACGGGTTACAAGGGTTTGCTTTACAGGATATAAGCGACCTGGTGCTTGCCTACGAGCCGGTCTGGGCCATCGGCACCGGCAAAACCGCGAGTCGGGAACAGGCCCAGGAAGCCCACGCGTTTATCCGTTCGGTGGTAGAAAAGCTGTTCGGCGGCCCGGCAGCGGCGGCCATGCGCATCCTGTACGGCGGCAGCGTCAAGCCGTCCAACATCGCGGACCTGATGGCCATGGACGACATTGACGGCGCACTGGTAGGCGGCGCCAGCCTGGAGGCGGCCACCTTCGCCGACATTGTAACGTACTAAATTTTGAAGTAAAGGCGAACCAATGACCATACTGATTACAATCATTCACGTGATTGTCTGTTTTGCGTTGATCCTGATCGTGCTGCTGCAGACAGGCAAAGGCGCCGGCATGGGCGCCACCTTCGGCGGCGGCGGCAGCCAGACCCTGTTCGGCAGCACCGGGGGCAGTACCTTTTTGAGCAAGGCCACCACCGGCGCGGCCGTTGTATTCATGGTGACCTGCCTCAGCCTGGCCTATGTATCAACGCACAGGCAACCGGCCTCCATCATGGAGGGGGAAAAGATTCCGGCGACCCAGCCGGCACCGGAACAGACGTTGCCACCGGATGCACCGGCCGGTGAACCGGCGGCGGATTAAACATTGCCGAAGTGGTGGAATTAGGTAGACACGCTATCTTGAGGGGGTAGTGGGGAGACCCGTGCCGGTTCAAGTCCGGCCTTCGGCACCATTTTTTCCCATTCGGGGACGCGACCTGTCGCGTCCCCTTTTTTTATAAGGTTCAAGGATTCAAGGGGCCGAGGGTCCAAGGGGCTGTCTGCACCTGTTGTTATTACTACTCTGATGAGCCTTTTTGATATACCGGGCCATTGGTGTCCCAAATAGCTCCCAAAAGGACTTTTAGGCCTTACAACCATCTGAATTTACAAATTCCGGAAATAAGATTTAAAACCAGCTTGTTGCTGGGGAAACAATATTTTTTATACACCCCGTCGGGGCATTAATGGCTGGCCCCGCCCATTGCAGCGCAGCCGAGCGCAAATGCTTTTTTCGGGAAAAGCGGGCAGGCTGTTTGAGCACCGCGAAGCGGGCGAGTTCCTGCCCGCGCCGAAAAAAGCGTTTGCGCAAGGGAAGCCGAAGGCCAAGCTGCACGGGCCGGTTCTTTTGGTACTTTTCTTGCCGCCAAGAAAAGTACACGGATAGGCAGGATAAGGGAGATACTCTTTGAGAGTATCGCCGTAAATACAATTCGATTTCGATACCGATAGCGATTTCGATTTGGATAAACAACTGGAAGCTGTCCTGCCGTGACTAAAATCGTTTTTGGACAATAATGATACCGGGCCGGGATTGAAACACCGAGGCAGGCATGGTATCTTTTTCCCGGTATCAAAGGAGCACGACAATGACCCTTTCTCTTGAAACATGGCTGCCGATTCGGTGTGACCGGTGCCGGCACTACCAGGTGACCCCGGAAGCGCCCCTGCCGTACCGGTGCCGGGCCATGATCTTTAAAGGACGGCGGCCCCCCGCGGAGGTGGTGTTCCGCACCGCTAACGGGCCGTGCCTGCTGTTTGCTTCCAAAAAGGCCAATGCCGGATGAGCCTGCACGTCAGCGAACTCTTTTTCAGTATTCAGGGGGAATCCCTGGATGCCGGACTTGCCTGCGCCTTTGTGCGGCTGGCCGGATGCAACCTTTGCTGCGCCTACTGCGATACCGCCTACGCCCGCCAGGGCGGCACCCCCATGGAAATACCGGAAATCCTGGACCGTGTTGCCCGGTTCGGCTGCTCCCTGGTGGAGATCACCGGCGGCGAGCCCCTGCTGCAGAAGGAGACGCCCCTCCTGATTCAGCGCCTGCTGTCCGTCGGCTACCGGGTTCTGCTGGAAACCAACGGCACCCAGAACATTGGCCTGGTGGATAAATCCTGCATTCGCATCGTTGACGTAAAATGCCCGTCCAGCGGCGAAAGTGAAAAGAACGACGCCCGCAACCTGGACCGGCTGGCCGCCCATGACCAGGTCAAATTTGTCATATCAGACCGGACCGATTATCTTTTTGCCAAAAAAACCGCCGGCCGGATCACCGCGGTTGCTCCGGGCCACATTCTGTTTTCAACGGTCCACGGCGTTTTGGATCCGGCGCAGCTTGCCCATTGGATGCTGGCAGACGGTCTGCCGGTGCGGCTTCACCTGCAGCTTCATAAAATTCTCTGGGGGGAGGCGCGGGGAAAATGACGGCAGACAGCAGAAGAGCGGTGGTGCTCTCTTCCGGCGGCATTGACTCCACAACGGCCATGGCCATGGCCGTATCCCAGGGGTTTAGCGTTTTCAGCCTGACCTTTGACTACGGCCAGCGCCACCGGCATGAACTTTCCGCTGCCCGGGCCGTGGCCCGCCACCTGAACGCCGAAAAACACCTGGTCCTTGAAACCGACTTTCGAAAAATCGGGGGGTCGGCCCTTACCGCCGACATTCCGGTGCCCGGTACCGGACCGGTTGAAAACACCATTCCCGTTACCTATGTGCCGGCCCGGAACACCATCTTTCTGGCCTATGCACTGGCATGGGCCGAAACCCTGGACGCGGCGGACATCTTTATCGGGGTCAACGCCGTGGATTACAGCGGCTATCCCGACTGCCGGCCTGAATATATCGAAGCCTTTGCCCGGGTGGCCAATCTCGGGTCAAAGGCCGGGGTGGAAGGACGAATAACATTTGCCGTTCACACCCCCCTGATCCACATGACCAAGGCCGAGATTATCCGCACCGGCGCGGCCCTTGGTGTTGACTATTCCATTACCTCAAGTTGTTACGACCCGTCGCCGGAGGGGCTGGCCTGCGGGTTGTGCGACAGCTGCCGCATTCGAAAAAAAGGGTTTGTTGACGCCGGTCTGCCGGATCCCACCCGGTATGTATAGAACGAAAAGGGTTCTAGGGTTCGAGGATTCGAGGGGCCCAGTGTTGTTCTTCAATGACGCCACCACCCGTCATTGCCCAACTTGATTGGGCAATCCAGCATAAAATTGACCCGCAATACCTTTTCCTTATCATCGAAATCGCTATCGGGATCGGGATCGAAATCGAATTTTAATATGCCACAGACCGTATCGATCCCGATAGCGGTCCCGATTTCGATTTGGATACTGCCCCGGCTTAGTGGCCCTCGTGTTTCTCAATCGCCTGTACTCTATCGATTACCGGTGGATGGGAGTAGTGCAGCAGCACGTAAAAAGGATGGGGGGTGAGGTTTGCCATGTTGTCCGCGGAGAGCCGCTTCAGGGCATCGGCCAGGGCCGGGCCGTTACCGGTAAGGTTCACGGCAAAGGCGTCGGCCTGGTACTCGTGGTGCCGGGACAGCGCCTGGACCGGCAGGCCCAGGGCCCAGGCTACCGGACCATAGAGAATGGAAAAAAAGACCAGCCCTCCATACACCGACACATTGGAGACATAAAAGGCGGTAAAAAGATCCGGCCACGAGACCGCCACCGACAGCAGAAAAAACATCACCCCGGCCTGGCCCATGGCCGCAAGGGTTTGCCACTGCAGGTGTCTCTTTTTGTAGTGGCCGATTTCATGGGCCACAACCGCCACGACTTCGAAAACAGGATGGTTGTCAATCAGCGTGTCAAACAGCACCAGACGCCGGTGCCGGCCCAGGCCGGCAAAAAAAGCGTTGGATTTTGCGCTCCGTTTTGATCCATCCATCACAAAAACGGTTTGAACGGGAAAGCCCGCGGCCCGGGCACAGGCCAGCACGGCGTTTTTCAGGTCCCCGGGTTCAAGGGGGGTAAACCGGTTAAACAGCGGCAGAATCCATGCCGGCACCACCACCTGTAGCACCAGCACCACCAGGCAGAACCCGATCCAGCACCAGAGCCAGGCCGTTTTCCCAAGGTTTTCAAAAAACCACAGCAGGCCGGTCAGCAGGGGCGCGCCCAGCAGAAGGGCCAGAAACAGGCTCTTGATCCGGTCGCTAAGGAAAAGTGGCCAGGTGGTGCGGTTGAACCCGAACCGCTCCTCTATCACAAAGGTTGAATAGATGGAAAAAGGAAGAGAAAAAACTGCCCGGGCGCTGACCAGAACCCCGATAAACACCAGCCCGGAAACAATTGGTGAAAAGCCGAGGCCGGACACCCACCGGTCCAGAAAGCTAAAACCCCGGGCGGACCAGAAGGCCAGCAGGATTGCCAGATCCACGGATGCTTCCACCATGGCCAGGCCGGTGGTGTTTTTCAGGTAGGCCCGGGATTTTGCATGACGGTCCGGGTCATACCATCCGGCAAAAGATGGCGGCACTTTCCGGGAGAGGGCCCTGAGGTTGAGAAGATCGGCCAGCCGCTCCACCCCGTAATGCACACACAGCAACACAAGAATTATCCAGCCGATTCCGGTCATAAAGTTACTCCTTTTAATATTTAAGGATTCAAGGGGCCGACTGTCCGATTCGAGGCCACAGACTGTATCATAAAACAGGATTGCTCCTGTATGACAGGACGAATTTTTCTTTTACGCGCCTGAATTAAAAAAATCCAGGCCGCGTTTTTTTTGTGCTACGGCTGCGGGCTTTTAATAAAAAAATATATTTTAAATACTTAACCACAAGGCCGGCCACCCTCAATATTTTTTCGCCGGAACAAAATTGTTGGCACATTTCTTGTTTTATATTTCTGTAATGCAACGGATATGTGCGTCAATGCTCCTTAAACCTTTTTAAGAGGAGGTGTGCCATGTTTTTCAAACAGATTATTCTGGACGGGTCAGGGGCCCTCTCTTATTTTATCGGCTGCCCCAAGGCGCGCAAGGCGTGCGTGGTCAACCCGAAAAAGGATATCGAGGAATACATGGACACGGCGGCGCAGTTCGGTATGCAGATTACCGATATTATTGAAACCGCCGGGTTTGAGGCCAGGAAAAGCGGGGCCGTCGAGCTGGCCGGCGTCACCGGCGCCTCAGTCTGGTTTCTTGAGGCCCAAGAGAAAACCAGCGGAAAAGTGGCAAAAACCGGGGCGCTTTTCCGTTTCGGCGACGCTGAAGTGAAAGTCGTGCGCGAATCCCGCTACACCCCCTTTGCCAAATCCCTGCTGGTAATTGATCAGGCCAAGCCGGACAAGCCATGGCTGGTGCTTACCCGGCGCTCGCTCTGCGCGGACAGCCGGCTCAACGAGGCCTTTGCCGGAAAGAACATGGCAGACGAACTGGTTGACACCATCGATTTTTACAATACCGACACCCGGGACGGCATCACCGACAACATCGCCTCCCTGGCCCGGTCCCTGTTTCATACCAGCCGGGCCGATATTGCCAGAATGTCGCTGCCGGCCTGACATCCTTTGTCTCCCTTCAAGTTTCCCCCGTGCCCTCAGCCGCCGAAAAAACGGCGGCCCGGCCGGGGGAGCTTGATTCCTTTTTTCTTTTTTATCCCACCCCGGCCCACATCGTTTGTAAACCATACAGGCTTGAGCTTTATTTTCAGGTGTGCCATCATAACCCTGGTTCGACTTCTGGCCGCAGACGGCATGTTTTAGATTTTCAATAATATTCAGATTATTAATCTATCCAAAACCATGAAAATCGCGGTGCTTCACTACCATCTCAAGCCCGGCGGGGTCACCACGGTGATTGACCGGCAGGTGGCGGCGCTGAAAAACGATCTGGATTTTCTGGTGATCTCCGGCCAGGCCCCGGACCGGCCTCTGGCGGTAAAAACCGAGGTGGTGGCCGACATCGGTTATGACAGGCCCGACACACCGGCCTGCACCGACCCGGCGGCCGGGGCCGACCGAATCCTGGCCGCCATTCGGCGCCACTGGCCCAACGGGTGCGACCTGATTCATGTGCACAACCCGCTGCTGGCCAAAAACCGCCACTTTCTCAGGATTCTTGCCGCCCTGGAGGAACGGGGGGCAAGGCTTCTGCTCCATGTTCACGATTTTGCCGAAGACGGCCGGCCCGGCGCCTGGTTTGCCGACGATCCCTATCCGAAAAAAAGCCACTTCTGCGTCATCAACTCCAGGGACAAAAGCATTCTGATCCAGGCCGGGGCCGATGCCGCCGGGGTCCACCTGACGCCCAACATGGTCACCCCGCTGCCGGCAGCCCCGGCACCCGCCTTTGTTGAAAACATGGCCCTCTACCCGGTGCGGGCCCTTCGCAGAAAAAACATCGGCGAAGCATTGCTGCTTTCCCTGTTTTTTCCGGGCCGGGAGACAGTGGCCATTACCCTGGGGCCCAACAGCCCGTCGGACATCGCGCCTTATAACCAATGGAAAACGTTTGCCCGTGACAACGGCCTTAAAGTGCGGTTCGAGGCGTCCGTCGGACAGGACTTTGCGGGCCTGGTGGCTGGGTCGGCCTTTATCATCACCACCAGCATCACCGAAGGATTCGGTTTCTCCTTTTTAGAACCCTGGACTGCCGGCAAGACGCTGTGGGGCAGAAAACTGCCCGATATCTGCGCCGACTTTGAAGGTGCCGGCCTGGACCTGGGACACCTGTATGCAGCGGTCAACATTCCGGTGGAATGGATCGGCAAAGCGGTGCTGGCAGAAAAAATCAAACAGGCGGTAAAAAAAAGCTGCCTTGCCTTTGGCCTTGCCCCGGCAACACGGCTGGATCATTTTACGACCCTGGCCGATGCCGCCTTTATTGATTTCGGCCGGCTGGACGAGGCCATGCAGCAGCAGGTGCTGGCCCGCCTGATGGCATCAAATGCGGCAAAAGAAACGGTCAGCGCGGTAAACCCCTGGCTCAACAGCATGGGCACCCGGGTGGATGAATCCCACATCGAACAGAACCGCAACGCCGTGCAGGCCGGATTTAACAGCGCGGTGTGCGCCGGCCGCCTGCTTTCCGCCTACCGGGCCGCGATGAGTGTGGAAGTGGCCCACAACATCGACAAGGCGGCCCTGGTAGACCGATTCTTCTGCCCGGAAACCTTTTCTCTTTTAAAATGGGGTGCCCCATGAACCGGTTCTATAAAATATGCGCCGACCGGCTGCTGGCCCCCATGGTCCCGGTTCCCACGCCAATGGCGCCCAGAGGAGGCCCAGCGCACCCGGTTTTGGCCGTGCTGTTTGACATCTACGGCACCCTGTTTATCAGCGCCGCGGGCGATACCGGCCAGCAGACGCAACACCCACGGACCGGGCCGCTGCTGCAGGAAGTGCTGAAAGACGCCAACCTTCACTTTCCCGCTGCTGTCAGCCTGGCCCTGGCCCGGGAAATTCAGAACGCGCACGCGCAAAAAAAAGCAGACGGCATCGATTTTCCGGAAATTGAAATCGACCGGCTGTGGCAGAAAGTTCTAAACACCGATGATCTTCAGGCGGCCCGCAACGCGGCCTTTGCCCATGAAATGACCACCAACCCGGTCTGGCCCATGCCCGGCCTTGAGAAACTGACAGAAAAAATAGAACAAAAAAAACTGGCCGCCGGTATTGTCTCCAACGCCCAGTTTTACACGCCCCTGCTGTTTGAATACTTTTCCGGCTGCGCCCCCGAAGCATCATGGGCGCTGCCGGACCTGGTGTTTTACTCGTATCGCCACGGCGTGGCCAAACCCTCGCCCCACCTCTTTGACCTGGCGGCGCGTGCCCTTGAAAAGCGGGGAATTTTGCCCCACCAGACCCTGTTTGTGGGAAATGACATGAAAAAAGACATGGCCCCGGCCAGGGCCGTCGGTTTTCAGACCGTGCTGTTTGCCGGCGATGCCCGGTCCCTGCGCCTTCACGCATCCGACCCCTGCTGCAAAAACTTTTATCCGGACATGGTGATCACCGACCTTGCCCAACTGGCCGATGCATTATAAAAAAGCGACCCCGGTTGTCACCCTGTAAAAAGAGACAACCGGAGCCGCTTTCGTTTAAACTCCAATACCCTTATTTAAGCTTGATCATCACGCCTATCGTGGACGGCGTGTCCAGCAGAAATCGCACCAGACTTCCCGTCCGAAAGCTTGAAGGAGAAAGCGTTTTCCCTGTGGCCGAGTAAAACCGGGTATTACCGGAAAAAAAATACTCCACGTCATCAATATTGACCGACCCGTCTCCCACAGACAGAATCCTGCCCTGATTGCCTGTTTCCTGGGCCACGATTTCCTGAACGTCTTCAGCGGCAAGATCGTTCTGGCCGGCGCTGCCCGGCAAACCGGAAACCAGGACCAGGACGACCAGACAGGCCAGCGCGATGCCAAAAACACGCCAATTTGTTTTCATTGCAAGCCCTCCTTTTTTTAAAAGCGGGAAGCCCTGTCTTCAGGGCTTCCCGCATGTGCACACAACCCGCCTACATGATAAACCGCCAGAACACCATGCCCTTCTTTTCCCCTTCAATGGTCTCCGGCGGGTTGCCGGGGTCATAGGGGACAAGAGAACTGTCCGGATCACCGATATAGCCATCATCATTATCATCGTCGTCATCCAACGGCGGCGGCGGTTCCGGCGGGTCAATAATCGGCGGCTTATAGTAGATATCATCCAGCACGACGCCTTTTTCCCATTTCCCGGTACACGCATCCAGCACGTTGAAGATAGAGTATCCGCCGGCCCGGCACACCTCTATGGAGGGCACCAGGGACATGAAGATCAGCAGGTTGCCTGTTTTGGAGCTTCGAATCTGGGGGTCGGAAATGACCCGTTCGCCGCCGCCGGACGGAAACTCCAGGTACCATCCCACATGCTGGCCCCCGGAGTAAGGCGTCTCTCCCGCTTCCCGCTGGGCCACCCACTTGTCCGGCGAAAACCAGTTGACATCGTTTTCACTGGTGACCCGCTCGCTGGAAGACAGAGACACCTGGCTCTGTTTCACCAGTGTCAGCGAGACCTCCGGATTGGGGGAGGCAAACATGCCGCTGGCCTCAATCTCCGAGAACAGGCGAACACCGCTGCTGGGGGCCCGCAGGTACCCATAATGCATTCTGTCCAGCTGGTCGGCAGAGAGTTCATCATCCGCCGCGGCCCAGGCATTTTCCCAGTCCCATATGCCGTAAAGGGCCTGAGTGGACATATCGGCAAAATCGCCCTCAGCCATAAACTGGCCCGTACCAAAGGCCACCATGTAGCCAAGACCGGCACAGTGCTTGGTCACAGCCGGCTTGGTGGTGATGGGCTGAACATTACCGCTCTCATCTTTTGCCTGAAACAGTGGTTTGGGGTTTCCGCTTGAATCCTTGCAGGCCACCGCCCATGTATCTTTTGTGCCGGACAGATCAAATTTCCACAGATTGCCCTGCAGGTCTCCGGCATAGACGATGTCCAGGTCCCCGTCCTGGTCGGTATCGATCAGGGTGGGGGTGGACAGGCCGTTGCACACCCCTGTGCCTGTGCTGCCCACGCCGGTATAAATCTTTTTCACATCGCTTTCCTCAAAAGAACCGTCCGTGTCATCGATGTCAATCACATAGAGTACGGCCTCCTGGTTGGTGCTGCTGTATCCGTTTCCGAATATCAGTACATCGCCGTAGGCTCCGCACGGCACCACAGCCGGCCGGGAAAAGGTGTAACCCATGTCCGGGTCGGACTCAGTGCCGTCATAGGTCACGGCTGGATACTCCCACAGTACGTCTGAAGCAGTAAAGCCCGACGGGTTTGACACGTCCAGGGCGAAATACCCCTTCGCCCCCCTGCCCAGTCCGCAGACCAGCAGGTCATTACGAACAAAAGTCGTGTTATCCACGTAGAACTTGTGAATGTAGTTGGGGTCGGCCAGCTTATAAAGCTTGGAGTAAGGATACAGATGCTCCGGAATATAGGCAAACCGTTCGGCGCCGGTCAGGGCGTTGAAGGCATACAGCATGCCGTCGTTGCCGCCCACGTAAATTGTGTCGCCCACGTGAACCGGCGCAGAGTGGACAATATCTCCCATGCGGCTTCGCCGGATTCTGAACAGCCCGTTCTCATTATTCTGCTCCTTTGACCGGTCCCCTTTAATAAAATCGACCACCAGCCGCTGATCGGTCTCGGTTTCACCCAAGCTGCTTTGCTGGTCTTCGGAGAGGTTGTCATAGGAAAAGGCAACACCGGTGGAGCCGTCATATGTAAAGATGTTTCTGGCCTTGGCCTCTGTGTCGGTCAGCGCGTCCAGACCGGCGGCCGCCGACCAGACATGGTTCGGATTGATCAACCCGGTCATCATGCTGATGGAGTAGGCCCGCAGGTCGCCCTTCCACCCGGCCGAATCATAGGACCCCTGGAAAAGCAGGGTGTCTTCCTTCAGCGACTGGGTGCTCACCGCCACTGACGCGCCGGACCCTCTCCGCGCCACCACATCGTCCATAATGGCTCTAATGGCCTCTACCAGCTGCAATGGGTTGGACGCCGAGATAAACTTTCCCCGGCCGTTTATCGCGGCATGGTAGAGATTGTCGATCCGTCCCGGTCCCTCATCGGTCCCCGGGCTGGGCCAGGGATCGGGGCAGGCACCGGTGCCGCCGGCAGGGCAGTTGGGGTAGTCGGCGGGGTCTTCGGTCCCCACCAGGCCGAAGCAGACGCCGTAGGTTACCAGGTGCTGATGCGTGGCCTGGTCATATTCGTTGGTGGGTACGGCGTCTGCCAGATCATCACGCAGGTCGTTTTTGTAAAAATACATGGCCACGTCAGCCAGGGTATCGCTGTAACTGTCGGCAAACGGCGGGCCGTCAAAATCATTGTTGGCATCATCGGCATCCGCATTGCCGATACCGGGATTCGATCCATTGTAGTAACCGTCGGTCATCACAATGGCAAATGCCGCCTGGCACTCGCCGCCAGCCGCCACAGTAGAATAGGGCGAATCAACGCCGCTGTAGTCGCCCGCGAAAAAGTTGCCCACCGCCTTGAGTCCCAGTCGCAATGGGGTGCCGCTGTATGCGCCGACGTCCTCTATATAGCCAAGGATGGTGGCCTTGTTGTCATCCACGGAAAGCATGCCCGTATTGGGAATGGTGATGCTGTTGTTGCCGTTAATGGTGTGCACACCGATCTTTACCCCGCTGAGGCTGTTTACCACCTGCAGGATCGATGCCTTTGCCGTGTTCTGCCGGGTCCGGTAGAACTGGAACCAGTTTGCAAAGTTCTGGCGCGCCTCGGCCAGGGACCCAATATTGACACCGGTGGGCGCGCTCCCTATCAACGAGACACTGTTGACCCGACCGTAGTAGTAAGATCCGGTTTCGTAACTCACCGTATAATATCGGACGCCGGAGGAATCCAGATCCACCAGATAGACATTGCCCCCGTCCTTTACAAAATAGTGGGCATTGCTGATGCCGATGGAGGAAAAATTATCATTCATGGTTATGGTGTCGCTGCTGTCAGGCGACTTCTTGGGTCTGTCCGGATCGGCCGGAGTGTGGCCCGGCCAGGGCACGTAACTGTATTCCGGGTTGTAGTACAGACTGTTTTCATCGGCACACTGGGTCTGATAAAAAGACCGGTCCGTGGACGAAGTGGTATTAAACACATCCGACACACTGGCGGAGCGCACCCCCCTGTAATAATACTGATAGTAAAACTTGCCATTATACGTGCCCTTATGCATCACCTCCCATGCCATACTGCCGGAGTCGTCAAACAGAAACTCCACCATGGGGTTTGCCGAAATCGCCCGGGTTTCCAGGGGATAATCGGCCAGGTTGGCGCAGCCGGCTGGCGATTCTTCGCAGTCGTCCATGCCATTGGCGCAGTTTTCATCAATGGTTGTGTTGCAGGGATCAAAAGCTCCGGGATGAATGCGGGGATTTTCGTCATTGCAGTCAAAGTCATCGGTGCCGTCACCGTCCGCGTCATCGGCCTCTACATAATTACCGGACGGCGGAGTGCAGCCGGACTGGCTGTTGGTGGGAATGCCCCACCCGTCACCGTCCTGGTCATAATAGTAGGTCACCACCGGCAGCCCTTCGTCGATAGCACCGTCGCAGTTGTCATCCAGGTTGTTGCAGATCTCTGTGGCGCCGGGATGGATGGCGGCGTCAAAATCATCACAATCCAGGCCGTTGTCCACATACCCCTCATACCCGGTAAGGCTGCACGGCTTTAACTCACCGGCAGGGTCGCCGTAACCGTCCCCGTCTTCATCCAGGTAGTACCAGAGATTGATATCGTCGACAGCGCCGTCGCAGTTGTTGTCGATGCCGTCGCACACCTCTGTGGCGCCGGGGTTTATGGCCGAATTCGTGTCATCACAGTCACCGGAAAGCGTGACAAACCCGGCGGCCGGGGCACTGGCGGTATGGCCCGGATCCCCGTACCCGTCACCGTCCGTGTCCCGATAGTAGGTGGCACAATCTTCATCAACATCACCGTCGCAGTCGTTATCAATGCCGTCGCAGATATCCAGGGCACCGGACCATTTGGCCGGGTCGGTGTCATCGCAGTCGTCGTCGTTGGCCACCCGTCCGGCAGGGCAGGAAGCGTTATAAATCACATCCGTCGGATCGCCGTAACCGTCACCGTCCGCGTCCAGGTAGCAGGCGGTGCCATACACCGCGCTAATGGACAGGGTATATCGTGTTCTGGTAAAAATGCCGTTGGGATAGGCAGCCACACACACATAATAGAGACCCGGCGACAGGGTGAGAACCTGAGTGGTGTTTGCCGCAACCCAGTCGCCGAGGAGGTCGGTGGCACCGTTGGTAACTCTCAGATATGAGTACCGGCTGTCATTGGTGAGGGTAAACGTCACCTCCGCAGTCTGATCCAGGCTAAATTTAATCCAGTCATAGTCCCAGTCCCACTCGTCGTTCTGGCCAGACCCTGAAAAATCAAGAGAATAACGTCTGGCACGGTCCGCCGTGTCGCCAGCGTCCTGATTTCTTCCAAAATCACCGGCCCAGGCGCCGACAGCGGAAAAAGACATGACCAGCAGGAGAACAAAAAGACAGACGACCGTCCGAACGGCACGGCCCGGTCCTGTTTTGCCATCACATTTGATTATATTGCGGTTCATCATACACCTCCCTTTCTGGTGATGCTGAATAGCGGCCGAAACCCGGCCGCCTGAAAATCTCTAAAACCGGCGGCGATAGGCCATCTGAAGGGTGCAGTCGCTTTGGTCACGAACATCATAAAACCCCCGGCCGTAAATAATATATTCGTACAGATGGGTATCCTCTTCCATACCCATTTCTCCCTCTTCGGCAAAACCGTCATACACCACCAGGTACTGCGCATTGGACACAAGACCGCTGTTGATCGCCGAGGCCCCGGCATCGGCCTGTACGTCAAATCCCACGTCCTGAATCCAGGCAAAGGCGCTGCCGCTGCCGGGTATCAGGTCCGTCAGAGGGGTGTTCGAATTTTCCAGCAGCTGAATGGCCTCCCGGGCCGCGGCTTCGGCCCGGTAGAAACTGATGCTCCGAATGGTGCTGTTGCGGGATATCTTCCCCTCGATCGCCGTGTCGTGTATTGCGGTAATGCCGATGATCAGAATGGTCACCATCACCATCAGCACCAGCGCCAGCACGGACCCGTTCTGGTTTTTCAGATTATCAAATGCGGTTTTCACCACAGCCTCCTTTCTGATGATCATGCCTTGAACGTTCTTGCGCTTGTCAGGGTGATATTTCTGGAACCGCCGCCCCAGAGCACGGTTACAGTGATCACCTTGGCGTCAATACCGGCGGTTGAAACATCCAGATCCTGATTGTCCACCCTCCACGTGATGGACTCAAAAACGCTGTTGTATTCCGGGATTACCGGCATGTCATCCTCGCCATCGCCGTCCTCGTCCTCGCCGTCCCCCGGCGCGTGGGTGCCGGCACTCAGGTAGGGATGGGAAAAATCCAGGGAAAACAGCCGCTCCATCACATCCGAGGCACAGGCCACGCCCATGGTGGCCTTGCGAAGCCGCGTGGTGGTACTCACCGCGCTGGTCTGCATGGAAGCGGCCCCCAGCACCCCGATGGAAAAGATGGCCACAGCCATCAGCACCTCGATAAGGGTAAAACCGTTTCGGCCGATGCTGCAAGACCGGTTCGCCCTTCTTTTCGCCAAGCTGTTTTTTGCGTTCATTATTCTTGCGCCTTTTGTGCGGTTAAAAATTTCTGCGATTCACCGTGACAACGGAAAGCTGTCGCCGGTACGCATCATTATAGGCTCCCCAGTCAGTGCCGGACAGCGTTTTGTAAATAATCCGGTCCACATACCCGGAGACCGACGGCTCTTCCGTTCTGGCCAGAATAGAGATGCCAATAGCCCGAATATCCGGCAGGTCGGCCGCCGATACAGGGGGGGTCGGCTGGGTGCCGTCGGCCAGCGTATACACAAACTCGAGAGCCTCTATATTCTCGGCAATGGCGGAGACAGACACGTTAGAGTTGAGTTCTTCCCTTCCCAGGTCCTGATCCCCATCACCCAGTGAATCATAAAGCTGGTAACGAATGGTGATGATCTCTCCCGCCTCATCCACCTCACCGGCTCCACCATCGTCATTGTCCCGCCCGTCTTTTTCGCCGGACTCATCCACCGTTCCGTCGCTGTCGTTATCAATCCTGTCCAGATCGGTTACCGGCTCCACCATGGAGATAACCAGTTCGTCAGCGTCAGCGGTGATAATGCCGAAAGCGGCGGGCACGGACGTGCCCGGTCTGGGCTTGTAGCCCGCCATCATGATCTCCCGCTCCATGACCTGAAGGGCCACCCGCAGATTCTGCTGCATGGCCACCACCTGGCCCTGGGAGCTGTTGGTGGTGGTCTGGCCGAAATAGGTGGCGACCACCAGCGCCATGATCAAAGATGCTGCCGCCATGGCCACCAGCAATTCCGCCAGCGTAAAACCATATGCCGATCTTAACAGGTGTTTCTGGCTGTGCATTGTGCTGTCCTCACGATTCTGTTCTTATCCTGCCGGACTCGTTAAGGATAATCCTGCTGTCCCGGACCCCGTTGGTCACGGTCACACTCCCGCTCCTGAAGGCACCACTTGGCCACCGGCAGAGACCCATGGGTGAAAAGCCGGCCGTATCGCCGTTTGGAGCGGAAAAAGCCGCCGCCGACATCTCTACCCCCGGCGGCATATTGCCCCGCAGAATAACGTTGTCATCCCCGGGGTCCAGCACACCGCTGGCCGCACCGTCCGGCGAATCCCGCCAGGCCACGTATGTTCCGTTGCCGGTATCAAACTGAATAAAGGCAAACTGATTGTATTTGACGGCCGACATTCTTGTGGCCTGAATATCCACAAAGACCTGCCGGGCCGCCCTGGAAAGCTGCTGGTTGTTCCGCCAGGACACCACGTTGGGTATGGCAATGGCCATGATCACGGCGGTAATGGCAACCACCACCATCAGCTCCATCAGTGTAAACCCTTTTTTCATTTCCCTGTTCATAAAATACGCTCCTGGTTGTCGTCCCTCTTTTGTTATACAAGAACCATACCGCATCCCATGCCCTGGCCGCTCAAACCTGATTGATGAATATAATATTCTAAAATAACTAAATAAAATTGTGACAGAAACTTCATTCATGGGGTTTGATGATACCGCTGGACAGAGCGTTTTTTACATTTTTATAAAAATTTTTAATAGGCCTTAAAGTTATTTGACACTCAACCCGGTGCGTTCGAATTTAAAGAACGTCTGCCTGTCTTGACAGAATCCAGCCAACCTGCATAGAATAATCTATTTCTGTTCGCCTCTTATCCTTTATTATTAAGGAGCGCAAATGAAATACCGGATATGGACCACAATGTTTTTTATTGCCGTCTGGTGTCTGGCACCCGGCACTGCGTCAGCCGATATCTATAAGTATGTGGATGAAAGCGGCCGGGTTCACTACACCAACAACCCCGACTCCATTCCAAAGGCCGCCCATGAGACGGTTGTTGTCGACCAGGAGGTGGAAAGCCGATCTCCGGACCCGGCGCAACCGCAGGAGATGGCACCAGAAGAGGGCGCGCCGCAAGAGACCGATACCCCCCTGACCCGGATAAGTCAGCAGCGAAACCACCTGCACACCGAACGAAAAAATGCCCTGGTAAAACGGCAACAGGCCCTGAATGAGGAACGCCAGGCCCTCCAGGCGGAAAACACCCGGCTGGAAACACTTCGCCGCACTGCCAATACAAGGGCGGAGATTGAACGATACAATGCGGAAGTAGAGCAGTACAATCAACGGACCGCTGCCTACCAGGCGCAGAAAAACGCTTATCAGCAAGAAAAAGAGCTGTTTCAAAAAGAGGTTGAGGCCTACCAGGCCGAATTGAAAAAAACACTGGAAGCCACACTGGAAAAGATGGAAAAAAGCCCTTCTCAACCGGCAGCCTCGCCACCCCCTGAAGAAACCCCCTGACAAGCGCTGTTGCCCCGCCCTTGCCGCCCGGATGCTTTCTGAAGCGTCCGGGTTTTTATTGTCGGTTCACCCCTTGGACCCTCGACCCCTTGAATCCTTGAACCCTCCAGACCAACTGAATTCGAAGAGGACCTTATTGTGTCCCGGCAACTTCCCGTTGCGCGTAGCGCACCAGGGCGCTCAGGGCGTGCTGGGTATAGTCGATACGGATTTCCGTGGCCTTGGGACCGCCGGCACCGGTTAAAGGAGCGCCACTGCCACCGGCCATGCGGGGAATGGCGCCCCGGTGAGGACCATCGGCAACCTGGGCGTCTATCAGGAACGTGATCCCTTCCTCTATCACAGTCCTCATGCGGGGCCGCAGCAGATGATCAGGGGGCAGTAGGGCCAGGGCGGCCTGAAGTCCCTCCAGGGTGCAGGCGACCTGGGTGGTGCTGAGAGCGCTTGCAAATTTTCGGCCGGGTTTGCGGCTGTTTTCGTAGCGGTCCACCATGCGGGTACAGATCTGGATGGCATGGGATGTGAGCAGATCCTTTGTTCCCTCAGGCACCGCCGCCGGTTCTGAAAGGGCCAGCAGCCGCTCCGTGGCGATCAGGGCCCAGTGGTCTTCCGGCACAGAAACAGCGCCCCGGCGGCTGTCGGCCAGAAAAGTCAGTGCCCGGACAGCGCCGTCCAGCCATGCCGGGTCCGGGTCCTTTTCATACAGCATCACCAGGCCAAAGGCCGCCTCACCGGGATAATAAAGAGAGGTCCAGGAATCATCCGGCCCGCCGGATCCCGGAATGTATTTGGAATAAAAATTTCCTTCCGGCTTCTGCATGTAAAGGATAAACCGGCCCAGGTCGCCAAGCCGCGCCATGGGGGTAAAGCCGGGAGAAACAGCTTCGATGGACAGCAGGGCCACCAGGCCCAGGCCGGTGCCGCCCAGCTTGGCCTGCACCGGAGCCCCGGTTTTGTTTACCTCGGGAAGGGACCAGACAGCCGACATGTTCTTCTTTCCCGGCACCGGGGAGACCGCTTCTTTTTGCAGGTAACGGCCGGCCTTTACCATGGCGGCCCGCACCCTTTTGTCGGGCCATGCAGCGTCATACATGGCCATGGCGTAGATGGTGCCGGCATGACGCAGAATGTTGTACCCCGGCGCCACACGAACCTTTGGGTTCAGGTTGTTCTGGTACACGAACTGGCCGTTTTTTGTCACCTGGTCCGCCAGGTGGTTCGCGGCCATGGTTACAGCCTGCCGGACCGGTTCATGCCCGTCCTTTTCAGTGGCGTCCGGCCGGTTGCAGGCCGCGACACAACACAAAAGAAAAAGAAGGATAACCGGCCAGAAGATTTTACGTCTGAGTTCCATAAACCGCTTCCCGGGTCGTTTTTCTTTAAAGACAGCCATGCTCCGGCCGGACTACGACACCTCTGTTTTTACAAAATCCACCCCGTTTAAAAACAGGCGGATGCCGTCGGTGGGAAAAGCAAAAACCGGGCTTTGCCCGGACCGGACGGCCTTTTCCTTTTGCAGGGGCCAGTGGGGATGGTTGGTGGGGTGGTTGTACGCCTCGGGATGGGGCATCAGGCCGAAGACCCGTCCCGTGGTGTCGCAGATGCCGGCGATATCGTCCACGGACCCGTTGGGATTTTGCGGAAACCGTCCCTTTGCAGGCGCGCCGGATTCATCGGCATACCGCATCACGACCTGGGAATTGGCCGCCAGGGCAGCCAGGATATCGGGCTCGCAGAAGAACTTTCCCTCACCATGGCGAATGGGCAGATCCAGAGACGCGATGCCCTTTGTAAACACGCAGGGCGAAGCCGTGTTCACGGCCAGGGTCACCCAGTCGTCCCGGAAATTGCCGCAGTCGTTGGCGATCAAGGCCACGGACCGGGTGGCATAATCACCGTCTATGCCGGGCAGCAGCCCCAGGTTGACCAGGGTCTGAAACCCGTTGCAGATACCGATCACCAGCCCCCCGCGCTCCACAAAGGCCACCATGTCTTTGCCCAGGCGGGTTTTCATGCGGTGGGCCTGAATCACGCCGGCCCCGTGGTCGTCGCCCCAGGAAAAACCGCCCACAAACGCCAGAATGTGAAAATCCTCCAGGGTCTTTTGCCCTGAGATCAGGGCGTTGATGTGGACCCGCTCGGCCCGGGCACCGGCCTGTTCAAAAGCAAAGGCGGTTTCATTATCGCAGTTGAGTCCGTACCCGGATAATATCAAGGCATTGACGGAGTGTTTCATATCAGGTTCCCGAATGGTTGTTTCCAGGTTTGTTTGAGCGTAGCCCCCTCCCGGTCCACCAGCGGTTTGCCGTTTTGCCCGGACAGGGTCAGGCGCCCGTTTTTACCGGTCACCGTGCCGATACAGGCGCAGGGCGCGTCCTGCCATAAAGCTTCAAAGGCGGCCCGGTTTTCCGGGGCCACGGTGATAACAAACCGGGCCGGGCTTTCTGAAAAAAGCAGGGCATGATCGGAAAGACCCGGCTCCTGAACGATCTTTGACAGGTCAACGGTCATGCCCAGGTTGCCGCCCATGGCCACAAAGGCCAGGTGGACCCCCAGCCCGCCGCGGTAGACGCCGTGTACCGAGGCGCACAGACCCCGGCCAATGGCGGTTGCCACGGCCCGGCACACGGCACTGCTTTCGTCAAACCGAACCCGGGGGATGGTAAGTCCGGTAAATCCCAGAAGCTCATAATACTCGGATGCCCCCAGTTCGTTCCGGGTGATGCCCGCCACATAGACCAGATCCCCTTCGGCCTTGGCCTCCAGAGTGGTGCAGGCCGTGACGTCGTCAACCACTGCCGTGGCGGAAAACTGCATGGTGGGCAGGGCCGAAACCTTGCGGGTCTCGCCGTACCGGCCGGCCAGGTGGCCGTCCACGTACATGCTGTCCTTACCGGAAAGAAGGGGGATACCAAAGGCGTTGCACGCGTCGCGCAGGGCCAGGCAGGAGCGCACCAGCTGGGCCGCCTTGAACCGGCCGTCCGGGTTGGATGCCGGATTGTAGGCGATGTTGGGCCAGCAGAAGTTGTCCACCCCGCCGATGCCGGCCGGGTCAGCGCCCACAGCCACCAGCCGCCGTACCGCCTCGTCAATGACCGCGGTGGTCATGTGGTAGGCGTCGATCTTCGAATAGGCCGGCAGCAGGGCCTGGGCAAAGGCAATGCCTTTTTCAGAAGCAAGCACCGGCCGGGTCACGGCCGCGTCCGAGGCAATGTCCCGGTCCGCGCCCACCAGGGGCTTGACCGCACTGCCGCCCTGAACCTCGTGATCGTACTGCCGGGCCACCCACTCCCTGGAGCAGATATTGGGCCGGGCCAGCATGTCGGACAGCAGGGTGTTAAAATCCGGGCTGCCGCCCAGCACCGGCTCACACAGGCCCCGGGCTTCCGGCGGGGTCCAGTGGGCCTCAAACTCCCACTGGGGGAAATCGGAGGCCATGAAATCCAGGTCGATATAGGCGCAGGTGGCGCCATCGTAAAGAATATGGAGCATGCCCGAATCGGTGTATTTGCCGATTACCGTGGACTCCACGGCATGGTCGGCGGACAGGGCTAAAAAACGGTCGATGTTTTCCGGGGCCACGGCCACGGTCATGCGCTCCTGGGACTCGGAGACCCAGATCTCCCACTGGTCCAGGCCCGCGTATTTCAACGGCACCTTTTCCAGCCACACCTCGCACCCGCCTGAATAGAGGGCCGACTCGCCCACAGACGAGGAGAGCCCGCCGCCGCCGTTGTCGGTGATAAACTGGATCAGCCCCGCGTCCCTGGCGCACAGCAGAAAATCGTGCATCTTCTTCTGGGTGTAGGGGTCGCCGATCTGCACATGGCCCGCCGGCGTGTGCTCGGAGTAAACCTCGGAAGACGCGGTCACGCCGTGAATGCCGTCCTTGCCCACCCGGCCCCCGCACATCACGATCAGGTCGTCGGGCCGCGTGGTCTTTTTGTCCGAGGGCTCACCATTAATATAGGCGGGCAGAATACCGATGGCCGTGACAAAGACCAGGCACTTGCCCATGTAACCGTCGTCAAAATAGAGCTGGCCAAAGGTGGTGGGAATGCCGCTCTTGTTACCGCCGTCCTTGACCCCCTCGATCACCCCGTCCAGCAGGCGGCGGGGAGACAGCCTGGGCTTAAGGTCCCCGTCATAGTCGCGCCTTCCCGTGCAGAACCCGTAGCCCCCCATGACCAGCCGGGCGCCTTTGCCCGTGCCCATGGGGTCCCGGTAGACGCCCACAATACCGGTCATGGCGCCGCCGTAGGCCTCCATGTTGGAGGGGGAGTTGTGGGTCTCGCCGGTGATCACGTAGCAGTGGTCCTCGTCGAACCGGGCCATGCCGGCATTGTCCCACAGCACGGACACGACCCACGGTTTTTCTTTTTGCAGGTCCAGGGTGGGCTGCCGGATACAGGTGGCAAACAGGCTGTCAATCTTCAGGGTTTCCCCGGTGATCAGGTCTTTATAATAGAACCGGCCGCCAAAGGTGTTGTGGTTGCAGTGGTCGCTGCGGGCCTGGGAGATATACTCCACCTCGATGTCGGTGGGGTCGGAGAGGCCCACGGCCCGGCGCCGCTCCCGGACCTCTTTTCGCACAAAATATTCACGGATCACGGGCACGTCGTTGGGGTTCAAGGCCAGGTTGCGCTCGTCGCTCACCTTCATCAGGGCGGCGTCGCTTTCCACCGGGATCAGGGTCACTGTCGGGCTGTGGGCCAGCCGCACTCTGGGAATGATCAGGCCGATGCCGGAGGTATCGTCCCACTCCTCTTTTGAAAACAGGCGCCACTGCTCAATGGTGTCGTTGGCCAGCAGCTCTCTTGCAATGGTCTCCACCTGCTCCCGGGAAAGACCGTCGCCTGTCAGGCAGTACCGCCTGGAAGTGTAGACCCCCTCGTCATCGGTAAACGTGCGGCCCAGGCTGTCGGAGATGGCCTCTTTTGCGGTGTCGCCGGCATTGTCCTTGACGCCGGGCCGCAGCCCCACCCAAATGATCCAGTCAAAGGCCACGGCCAGGGGACCAAAGGAAGAGACCTGGGTCACCGGGTTGGTGAATATCTCCTGCACGGCCCACTGCTGGGGCTCGGACAGCGCCGCGTCAAGGGTGATCACATGGACCACCCGCACGTCGGACAGAGAGATGGACAGGTAGTCCGCGGCCCTTTTTTTGACTTTCTGTCCCTGGGCATCGGTTAAACCGGGCTTTAAGGCAATTTCAAGCCGGTGGGCCATCCTTCCTCCTTATTCAAAAAAACGGGAAATATCGTTGTACATGACCAGAACCATCAGCATCAGAATCAAGAACATGCCGAACTGCTGGGCCGTCTCCCGGGTCCTGGCAGATACCGGTCTGCCACGCACCGCCTCAATGGCGAAAAAAAGCAGATGCCCCCCGTCCAGAACGGGAATGGGCAGAATGTTCAAAATGGCCAGGTTGATGCTGATAAAGGCAATAAAGGCCAGCAGGCTGGCGCTGCCCTGCCGGGCCTGCTCCCCGGCCATCTGGGCGATCAGAATGGGGCCGCCCAGGTTCTTGGCGGAGACCGTGCCGGAAACCATCTTGCCCACGCCGATGGCGGTCAGCCGGATCACCTCCCAGGTCTGGTCCACGCTTCTGCCCATGGCCTCAACCGGGTTGAGCCGTTCGCGCACCACCTCGCCGGCGGCGGCCACCCCGATCTTGTAGTCGGTGCGGGGCTCGCCGAAAATGGTTTCCCCATCAGTGGGATCGGGCTGCACATCCACCCTCAACAGGCCGCCTTCCCGCTGCACGGTGAGCCGCAACGCCCGCCCCCCGCTGTTCTGAATCATCAGGGCCATCTCATCCCAGGTGGTTACGCCCGTGTCATCCACGGCCACCACCCGGTCCCCGGCCAGCATACCGGCCGCCGCGGCCGGGCTTTCCGGCATCACCTCGCCGATCACCGGCAGCAGGTAGGCCTTGCCATAGACCTGAAACAGGCCGTAAAAGATCAGCACGGCCAGCAGCATGTTAAACACCGGCCCGGCCGCCACGATAAGAAACCGTTTGCCCACCGGTTTGTGGGTAAAAGAGATGGCCTGTTCCGCCTCGCTGAGATCCGCTTCGTCGTCCGGGTCCTCGCCCACCATCTTCACATACCCGCCCAGGGGGATGGCCGAGACCTGGTAGTCGGTGATGCCGGACTTAAAGCCGAAGAGCCGGGGGCCGAACCCCAGGGAGAACTTTTCCACGCCCACGCCGAACAGCCGGGCCACAAGAAAATGGCCCAATTCGTGAAAAAAAATCAGAACTCCCAGAACAATAATCAGAGCAAAAAGCGTTGTCATCGGTATAGAGACTCTCTAAAAATTAGGATTCACCGCAAAGACGCAAAAAAGGTCCCCTGTCGCTGTAAAATGGTGTTCACTCGATGTCTGCCGGCACAATACGCTTAAGGTAAAAGGGCGCCGGCCCTTTGCCTGGCCCACGCGTCCGCATCCTTAATATCAGATAACGACGGGTCTGTCACCCCTGTGTGCTCGGCCAGCACCTGCTCAATGACGCGGGGAATCCGGCCAAAAGGGATGGCCTCGCGCAAAAAAGCATCCACCGCCACCTCGTTGGCCGCGTTGAGCACCGCCGGAAAGGTCTTTTTCCGGCGGCAGGCCTCAAAGGCCAGCCCCAGGCAGGGAAACCGGTCCAGGTCCGGGGAAAAAAAGGTGAGCTGTTCCAGGGCCGCCAGGTCCGGGGCCGGCTGGTTTAAATCCAGCCGCTCCGGATATGAAAGGGCGTAGGCAATGGCGCCTTTCATATCCGGCACCGAGAGCTGGGCCATCATGGAGCCGTCAATATAGGAGACCATGGAGTGGATAATGCTCTGGGGATGGACCACCACCTCGATGCAATCCGCCGGCACGTCAAACAGAAACCGGGCCTCGATCACCTCCAGCCCCTTGTTCATCAGCGTAGCCGAATCAATGGAGATTTTTTTACCCATGGTCCAGGTGGGGTGGGCAAGGGCCTGTTCCGGCGTGGCAGTCTCTATCTCCTGCCGGGTCTTGTTTAAAAACGGCCCGCCCGAAGCGGTGAGATGAATCTTTGATAAAAACGTTTTATCGTTTCCCTGAAGGCACTGAAAGATGGCGCTGTGCTCACTGTCGATGGGCAGCAGGGGAACGCCCTTTTGGGCGGCCAGGGCCATGACGGTTTCACCGGCCATGACCAGCACCTCCTTGTTGGCCAGGGCCACGGCCTTTCCCGCCTTTATGGCGGCAATCGTTGGCCCCAGGCCGGCGGCCCCTACCATGGCCGACACCACCATGTCCACACCCGGCAGGGAGACGGCATGGCAGTAGCCGGCTTCACCAAAAAGCACCTCGGTGCGCGACCCGGCCGGCAGCCGTTCCTTAAGCGCCTGAGCCGTGGGCGCGTCGATCACAACGGCCAGGGACGGGGAAAACCGCTGAACCTGTTCGGCCAGGGTATCCACGCTGCCCCGGGCGCACAGGGCCTCCACGGAAAAACGGTCGCAAAACCGCGACACCACCTTCAGGGTGTTGACCCCGATGGAGCCGGTGGATCCCAGTAAGGTTAAACGCTTCATAGAAAAAACACGTATGCTTTGAACAGGTAGGCCACCGGGATGGCAAAAATCAACGCGTCGATACGATCCAGAATGCCGCCGTGGCCGGGAAAAAGAGCGCCTGAATCCTTTATTCCGGCATCTCTTTTCATGGTCGATTCAAACAGGTCCCCGGCCTGGCCGACAATGCTGACCACCACGAAAAAAATCAGTGCCGTTGTCCAGGGAAGGCGGGCCATGGCCAGGCCCCAGGGAAGCACCGGAAAAAAAATATTGATCGTGGCCCCCACACCCACGGTGGCCAACATACCGCCCACGGCGCCCTCAATGGTTTTTCCGGGGCTGACAGCGGGCAGCAGCTTGTGCTTTCCGAAAAACCGGCCTCCGTAGAAGGCCCCGGTATCTCCCAGAAACACCAGAAACACCAGAAACATGATCCACAGCGGACCGTGAGCGCCCTGACGGATAACCACCAGAAAAGAGAGGGCCAGGGGAATATAGATAAGGCCCAGCACCTGCCTGAGCACCCGCTCAAAAACCGGGTTGCCGGCCCGGTACTCGACCAGGGAACAGGCGCCGGAAAAAATCAGCAGGCCGGACGCGGCCAGGCAGATCACGTCAAACCTTCCGGACAGGGCCGCGCCGCTGATAATGGCTGCTGACCCATAGCCTGACAGCCGGGTGATGGAAAGCGGGGAATCGGTATTCCCGGAAAAGACGATCTGATAATATTCAAACAGCGCAAGGACAGCGGCAACACATATAAACAGGGCAAAAAACCATGCCGGGGCGCCAAAAACCACCGCTATCAAAATAGGCATTGCCACGGCTGCCGTGAGCCATCGTTTTAAATGCATAAGTCTTTGTTCCGATGGGTCTATACTTTACCGAACCGGCGATCCCGGGATTGAAAATCGGCGATGATCCGAATCAGCTCGGCCTTGTCAAAATCGGGCCACAGGGTCGGCGTGACATACAGCTCGGCATAGGCCAGCTGCCACAAGAGAAAATTGCTGATGCGCATCTCACCGCTGGTGCGAATCATCAGGTCCGGATCGGGCATGTCATGGGTATACAGGTATCTGGAAACAAGGGCTTCGTCAACATCCTTTACATCGATCCGTCCGGCCACCACATCAGCGGCGATGCGCCGGGTCGCGGCGGTGATTTCGGAGCGGCCCCCGTAGCTTAAGGCCAGGGTCAGCACCAGGGTGTTGCCGCTTTTCGTGTGTTCGATGGCCCGGTCCAGGGCCGCGCGCACGCTGGCGGGCAGCATATCGACCTCGCCCACCACGTTCAGCCGGACCCCGTTGTCTTTCAACTCCTGCTGCTTGGCGGCCAGAAACATCTCCAGCAGGGCCATGATGCCCTCTACCTCGGGCGCGGGCCGCTGCCAGTTTTCAGTAGAAAAAGCGTACAGCGTCAGGCAGGAAACACCGATCTCGGTGCAGGCGGTGACAATGGCCTCAATGACCTGAACACCCCGGCGGTGGCCTTCCAGCCGCTCAAGGGAACGCTGTTTGGCCCACCGGCCGTTGCCGTCCATGATGATGGCAATATGCCGGGGCAGCCTGGCGGGATCAAGTACCGCAAGGTCGGGCAGCGGGGCATCAGAGTTCAAGGATTTCCTTCTCTTTGGCTTTAAAAACCTCGTCGATCCGTTCAATATAGCCGTCGGTGACCTTCTGAACCTTATCCTTGCCGGCAAAGGATTCGTCCTCGGAGATATCGCCGTCCTTTTTCATCTGCTTTAAGGTCTCATTGGCGTCCCGCCGAATGTTGCGCATGGCCACCTTGTGCTCTTCGGCCATCTGGTTGACCCGCTTGGCGATCTCTTTTCGCCGGTCCTCGGTCAACGGCGGAATGGAGAGACGGATCACCTTGCCGTCATTGCTGGGGGTCAGGTCGATATTGGCCTGAAGAATCGCCTTTTCCACATCCTTGATAGCGGTCGCGTCCCATGGCTGAATCACGATGAGCCGGCTTTCGGGCACCGACAGGGAAGCCAGCTGATTCAAGGGGGTGGGAGTGCCGTAGTAATCCACCACGATGCCGTCCAGAAGAGCCAGGGAGGCACGGCCGGTGCGAACCTTTTTCAGGTCGTTTTTGAACACCTCCAGGGTCTTGCCCATCTTTTCTTCGATCTCTTCGTAAACCAGTTCCAACATGGCCTTTTCCTCACCGCGGCGGCAGCCGGGCCGCCGTCTGTTCAGATTGATTGGTCCGCTGAAGCTTCGTCGCCGATGTAGGTGCCCAGGTCTTCGCCGCAGATGATACGCCGGGCATTTCCCTTATCCCGCATGGAAAACACCACCAGGGGCAGATGGTTGTCCATGGCCAGGGTGATGGCCGTGGCATCCATCACCGCCAGCTGCCGCTTGATCACATCCATGTAGGTAATCTGTTTGATAAACCGGGCGCCGCTGTTTTTCACCGGATCCGAATCATACAGCCCGTTGACCTTGGTGGCCTTGAGCAGCAGTTCCGCGTGAATCTCCTCGGCCCGCAGCACGGCGGCGGTGTCGGTGGTGAAATAGGGATTGCCGGTGCCGGCGGCAAAAATCACCACCCGGCCCTTTTCCAGGTGACGCAGGGCCTTGCGCAGGATATACGGTTCAGCCACGGCATGCACCTCGATGGCGGACTGCACCCGGGTGGCGATGCCCCGTTTTTCAATGGCGTCCTGCAGGGCGATGCTGTTGATCACCGTGGCCAGCATGCCCATATGATCGGCGGAGGTACGGTCCATGCCGTAGGAGCTGGCGGCCACACCCCGAAAGATGTTGCCGCCCCCCACCACAACGGCCAGCTGGACCCCCATTCGGCAGATGGACTCGATCTCCTCGGCCACGTACTGAAGCACGTCGGGGCTGATGCCCATGGTCTGGTCTCCCATCAGGGCCTCGCCGCTGAGTTTCAGCAGTACGCGTTTATACCGAGGTGTCACAGGCTATTCTCCCAGGGCAAAGCGGGCAAACCGCTTGATACGGATGCTTTCGCCGATTTTTGCCACCGTTTCGTTTAAGTAGTCCCCGATGGTGATGTCCGGGTTCTTCACGTACTGCTGCTCTATCAGGCAGGATTCCTTGAAGAACTTCTTGATCTTGCCGTCCACGATCTTGTCCACCATATTCTCGGGCTTTCCCATCTCCAGCACCTGGGCCCGATAGACCTGCCGCTCGCGCTCAAGCAGGTCGGCCGGCACATCCTCGGGGGCGATGCCCGCCGGGTTGGTGGCCGCGATCTGCATGGCCACGTTGCGGGCAAACTCCTTGAAGTCATCGGTCTTTGCCACGAAATCGGACTCGCAGTTCACCTCCACCATCACGCCGATCTTGCCGCCCATATGAATGTAAGACTCGACAATTCCCTCGGAGGTCTCCCGGCCGGAGCGCTTGGCCGCCTTTGCCAGGCCCTTCTGCCGCAGAAAATCCACCGCCTTTTCGATATCGCCGTCACAGGCCGTAAGGGCCTCCTTGCAATCCATCATACCGGCTCCGGTTTTTTCCCGAAGCTCTTTTACCAGACTCGCGCTGATTGTACCCATAACCACAAACTCCTTTATATTGTCATGCCGCCTTATTATGCCTCGCTGTTTTCTTCATCGGCGTCTTCTTCCGGCTCCTGATAGTCCGCCGCCGAGGTGAACGTCTTTCGAATCCGTTCCACAATGGGGCCGTCGGTGCCGTCGGAGATCACCTCCCGTTCCACGGGCTTTTGGTCCTCGGCAGCCGCCGCTGCAGCCGGTGCTGGCCGGGGCTTTTCCTCGGTCTCGGCTTCGGCCTTGTCTTCAAATGCCTGCTTCTTCTCTTCAAACCGCTTTCTGCCGTCGATGCAGGCATCCGCGACGCGGGAAGACATCAGGCGAATAGCCCGAATGGCGTCGTCGTTGCCGGGAATCACATAGTCGATGTTGTCCGGGTCGCAGTTCGTGTCCACCACCGCCACCACCGGAATACCCAGCCGCCGGGCCTCGCCCACGGCAATAGCCTCTTTACGGACATCAATGACAAACAGGGCCGCCGGCAGCCGGGTCATGCTCTGAATCCCGCCCAGCACGCTGTCCAGTTTCTCCCGCTGCCGCATCAGTCCGGCCTGCTCTTTTTTGGGATAACGCTCGATGGAGCCGTCGTTGACCAGCTCATTCAAGTAGTGCAGCTGGTCGATGCTTTTCTTGATGGTCTGAAAATTGGTCAGCATGCCGCCCAGCCACCGGTTGTGCACATAAAACATCTCGGCCCGGTTGGCCTCTTCGTAAATCGATTCACGGGCCTGCTTCTTGGTGCCGACAAAAAGCACGGAACCGCCCTTTTCCGCGACATGGCCGATAAAGTCATAGGCATCCTTGAACATGCGCACGGTCTTCTGCAGATCAATGATGTAGATGCCGTTTCGCGCCCCGAAAATATAGGGCTTCATCTTGGGGTTCCACCGCCGGGTCTGATGACCGAAATGGACGCCTGACTCCAGCAGCTCCTTCATTGTGATGTAACTCATACCCATCTCCTTTACTGGTTGTTTGATTCCTCCGCCCCTTTCTTCCATGCCCGCGACTTTATTGAAAAAGCACCGGCGGCCATGTCCGGGGACGTGTGTGATGGTTTCATCCCTACGTTAAACGACCTAATTTAACAGAAATTACAATATAAAAACAACTCTTTTTTTATATGGCGCGAAAAGTTTCCCCCTCTTTTGACAAGCCGGGCCGGTCTATCATCCGGCCCGTTGCATGTGGACCACCCGGTGGTGACCGGCGAGGTCTTTTGCAAACCCCACGGCCGTATACAGGCCGGCCTGTTCGGTGACCTGGGCCACCCGCTCCTTCTGGTCCCATCCGATTTCGATCAGCAGGCGGCCACCGGGTTTTAAAAACCGGCCCGCCGCCTGAAGAATATGGCGGACAGGGTCCAGCCCGTCGGCGCCGCCGTCTAACGCCATGCGGGGCTCAAACCCGATCTCCGGGGCCAGGTGGTCGATATCGCCGGAGGCGACATAAGGGGGATTGGCCACGATCATGTCAAACCGGCCGCTGGCGGAGTTTCCCAGGGCGGAAAACCAGTCAGACGCAAAAAATACCACGCGATGGGCCGGATCGTATCGAACGGCATTTTTCCGGGCCACGGCCAGGGCCGCCGTGGACCGGTCAAAGGCGAAAAACCGGCAGCCGGGATGGCTCTTTGCCAGGGCCAGCACCACGGCGCCGGAGCCGGTGGCCGGCTCCAGCACCCATCTTTCGGCCGGGGTATCGGATCCGGGTCCGGCCAAAAACGACAGGGCCGTTTCCACCAGGCACTCGGTGTCGGGCCTGGGAATGAGCACATCCGGGGTGACGACCAGGTCCATGGACCAGAAGGCCTTCTCTCCCAGGATGTAAGCCACCGGCTCCCCGGCCTTGCGCCGGGAAATCAGGGAACGGAAGGCGGCCAGTTCATCAGGGGTCAGGGGCTGATCATACCGAAGGTAAAGATCCAGCCGCTTGATGCCCAGTACATGGGCCAGCAGAAGTTCAGCAGAGACACGGGGGGCTTCCACCCGGTGATCGGAAAAGAAGGTGGCGGTCCACGAAAGCACATCCAGAATGGTCCAGACCCGGGTATCAGGAGGCATCGGCCTGCTTGAGCCGCTCGGCCTGAAAATAGGTGGCGAGGCCGTTAACCAGTTCGGAGAGATCTCCCTGAAGAACGCTCTCCAGTTTATAAAGGGTAATGCCGGCCCGGTGGTCGGTCACCCGGCCCTGGGGAAAATTGTAGGTACGAATGCGGCCGGACCGGTCGCCGCTGCCCACCTGGTCTTTGCGGTTCTGGGCGATCTTTTCGTTCTGGTCCTGAATCATCCGGTCCAGAAGACGGGCCCGCAGCACTTTCATGGCCTTGTTTTTGTTTTTCAACTGGGACTTTTCATCCTGGCAGATAACCACCACGCCGGTGGGCAGATGCGTGAGGCGCACCGCCGAGTCGGTGGTATTGACCGACTGTCCACCCGGTCCGCTGGAACGAAACACGTCGGTCTTGATCTCAGACGGGTCGATGTGCAGCTCCACCTCTTCGGCTTCGGCCAGCACCGCCACGGTAACCGCCGAGGTATGAATCCGGCCCTGTGCCTCGGTCTCGGGTACCCGCTGCACCCGGTGAATACCGCTTTCAAACTTGAGATGGCTGTAAGCCCCCTTGCCGTAGACCATGAAGATGACTTCCTTGAACCCGCCGGAGCCGGTCACGCTGCTGCTCATGATCTCGGTCTTCCAGCCCATGGTTTCGGCGTACCGCCAGTACATGCGGAACAGATCGTGGGCAAACAGAGATGCCTCTTCCCCGCCGGTTCCGGCCCGGATTTCCACCAGCACGTTCTTGTTGTCGTTGGGGTCCTTGGGGGTAAGCAGGTTCTGCAACTCGCCGTCAAGCCGCTCCCGTTCGTCTTTCAGGCGGGAAATCTCTTCTTTGGCAAGTTCCCGGATCTCCGGGTCCCGGTCTTCCAGGAGGTCCCGGCTCTTTTCGATCTCGTCGCTGACCGCCTTGTACCGCCGGTAAGCATCAACGATGTCGGCAAGTTCGGCGTGCTCCCGGCTGTGCTTCTGGTAGGCTTCCCGGTCGTTGACGATGGAGGGATCGGCCATGAGCCCCTCCAGCTCGCCAAAGCGCCGCTCCACATCTTGAAGTCTGTCAAACATAACATTCGCCGCCGTCGGCCATAGACCGGGCCTTGCTTTGGGCCGGAATTTTTATTTGCCGCTCTTCTGCTGCTCGAACTTGGCGTACTTGCGACGGAACCGTTCGATCCGGCCGGCGGTGTCCACCAGTTTCTGCTTGCCGGTGAAAAACGGATGGCACTGGGAGCATATTTCCACCTTGATGCTCTCCTTTGTCGAGCCCACGGTAAACTCGTTCCCGCACGCGCACCGGGCCGTTGCCTGATGATATTCGGGATGAATCTCTTGTTTCACGCTACTGCCTCCTGTTATAAATCAATACCTTTTAAAAATCCTAATAATACCTGCCGGGGGGTATATACGTTTCCTCCGGCAAAAAGTCAACACGATTCAATATAATTCTATAATCCTGAAAAAGACCTCTTTATCCAAATCCAAATCGGGATCGGAATCGGAATCGCTATCGGGATCGAAAAACCTGTGCGGGTCTATTCCAAATAAGGCTATGGTCTAAATAAGGCCCCGACCTATGAATTCATGGCATCCATAAAATCCTTATTGCTTTTGGTGCTGCTCATCTTGTCGAGCAGAAATTCCATGCCGTCCACGGAGTTCAGGGTCGCCAGCAGCTTGCGCAGCACCCATACCCGGTTGAGCACATCCTTTTCCACCAGCAGTTCCTCTTTACGGGTGCCGGACCGGTTGATATCGATGGCCGGGTAGACGCGCCGATCGGCCAGCTTCCGGTCCAGATGAAGCTCCATGTTGCCGGTGCCCTTGAACTCCTCAAAAATCACATCATCCATGCGGCTGCCGGTGTCGATCAGGGCCGTGGCCATGATGGTGAGGCTGCCGCCCTCCTCAATATTGCGGGCCGCGCCGAAAAACCGCTTGGGCCGGTGCAGGGCGTTGGAATCCACGCCGCCGGACAGCACCTTGCCGCTGGAGGGCACCACCGAGTTGTAAGCCCGGGCCAGGCGGGTGATGCTGTCAAGCAGGATCACCACATCCTTTTTATGCTCCACCAGGCGCCGTGCCTTTTCAATGACCATTTCCGCCACCTGCACATGGCGGTCGGCCGGCTCGTCAAACGTGGAGCTGATCACTTCAGCGTTAACGGAACGCTTCATGTCGGTCACTTCCTCAGGCCGTTCATCGATGAGCAGCACAAAGGGCACCACCTTCTTGTGGCTGGCAATGATGCTGTTGGCAATGTTCTGCAGCAGCATGGTCTTGCCGGCCCGGGGCGGCGACACGATCAGCCCCCGCTGGCCGAAACCGATGGGGGTCAGCAGGTCCATGATCCGCATGGAGTAGTTGTCCGACTCGCGCTCCAGCTTGATCTTTTCATTGGGGAACAGAGGGGTGAGGTTGTCAAAAGGGGTTTTGTGCCGCGCGATCTCCGGGTCTTCGTGGTTGATGGCCTCCACCTTCAGCAGCGCGAAATAGCGCTCATTCTCCTTGGGCTGACGGATCTGACCCGACACGATGTCGCCGGTACGGAGGTTGAACCGCCGAATCTGGGAAGGCGACACGTAAATATCATCCAGCCCCGGCAGATAGCTGCTGTCCGGGGACCGTAAAAAACCGAACCCGTCGGAAAGGACCTCCAGCGTGCTTTCACCGAAGATATACCCGTTGTTTTCCGCCTCGGCCTGCAGAATCGAAAAAATCAGTTCCTGCTTTTTCATGCCGGCGCTGTCGACCTCGTAACCGGCGGCAATCTCCTTTAACTCATCCATCTTCTTTTTTTTCAGCTCGGATATATCCATCATCCATCACCTTTCCAAAAACGTGGCTGTGGATTGGGCCACTTGGGTTTATGCGTTGGCGTCACACCGCCGGCGCCGTAAAAAGACGCATGCGGCCGTTAAGATACTTTCTGTCAAAACCACCTTATTCAGACCAAACCTTTGAGTGTGCTAATGAAAAATATGAAGGCATACTGACTAGCAGGTTACACTTATTCAAAAGGCGGGCAATCAGTTTCATCATATACACCATTAATTCCAAGCCTTGTCAAGCACTTTTCGTCACCCGTAAATTAAAAGTCCGCTGCCGGCATACTGTTTTTTAGCCCGCCATGGCTTGACAAACCTGCGGCTTTCTTATACCAAGGGCTATTGTTTTTCCAAAGAAACGCATCTTTTGAATATAACCGGACAAAACAAAAACATGAAAAAGGAGAAAATCGCATGAACATTCTGTTTTTCGGCCCCAATGGCAGCGGCAAGGGCACACAGGGCGCCATTCTGAAGGAAAAGTACAGCCTGCCCCATATCGAGTCAGGCGCCATCTTCCGGGAAAACATCTCCAAGGGAACCGAGCTGGGCGCAAAGGCAAAAGAATATATTGACCGCGGCGACCTGGTCCCCGACGACATCACCATTCCCATGATTCTGGATCGGCTGCAGCAGGATGACTGCAAAAAGGGATGGCTTCTGGACGGGTTTCCCAGAAACAAGGTCCAGGCCGAAACCCTGGACGCGACCCTGAAAAAAGCCAACATGGCGCTGGACATCGTGGTGGAAATCGAGCTGGACCGCGAGATCGCCAAGAACCGGATCATGGGCAGGCGGCTCTGCGTCAACGACAACAACCATCCCAACAATATTTTTATCGACGCCATCAAACCCGACGGCGACAAGTGCCGGGTCTGCGGCGGGGAACTGAAAACCCGCAGCGATGACCAGGACGAGGCGGCTATTGACAAGCGCCACAACATCTACTACGACACCGAAACCGGTACCCTGGCTGCTGCCTACTACTTCCGTGACCTGGCGGCAAAGGGCGGCTCCCTCAAGTACATCACCCTCGACGGCGCCCCCGGCGTCAAAGAGGTTGCCGCGGAGCTGGTTTCCAAGCTGTAGCATATTGAACCACACCCGTCTTTATGAAGCAGGCGGGAAGACACCCCACATCTGATCATGCCCGGTTCCGTCAGGCGCCGGGCATGATTTTTTTCTGCCTCACTTTTTCCTTGCCAAGCCCCTTTTTTTCTTATAGGATCGGTTCCCGTTCAACCCCATCCGGTTGAAGAGATAAAATAACCGTTTGAAACAACAAACCTTTCAAACGGCAAAGAAAGGGTGATAGCATTGAAGGAAATCGAGGTTCGCGTCATTGATAATGACCTTGAAAAGGCCATGCGGATTCTGAAGAAAAAAATTCAGAACGACGGGCTTTTCAAACGGCTCCGGCTCAGAAAAACCTATGAAAAACCCAGCGAGTTCAAACGCAGGAAAGAGCGGGAAGCCCAGAGACGGTTGCGAATAGCCGAAATCAAGCGGCGCCGGTTCAGATAACCGCTTTCGTTTGCATCCTTAATTTTGAAGGAGAACCCGGTCAACACGGTTGGCCGGGTTTTTTTACGGCCCATGGCACGACAGAGCGAGTACCAGCGACTGATCCATGAGATGTACAACCTGAGACGGTTCGGGATCAAGCTTGAGCTGACCACCATGCAGCGCATGCTCGACGCCCTGGGCCGGCCCCACACCCGGTATGAAACGATTCACATCGCCGGCACCAACGGCAAGGGATCCATTGCAACCACGCTTGCCACGATCCTGCACGCGGCCGGTTACAGGACGGGACTCTACACCTCCCCCCACCTGGTCACGTTCAACGAGCGGATTCAGATCAACAACCGGCCGGTGAGCAACGCCGCGGTGGTCCGCGCCTGCAAGGCGGTCCGGGGGCTTTCCGGCGACGGCCGGGAACCCACCTTCTTCGAATACACCACGGCCATGGCCTTTTACCTGTTTGCCGAACTGGGGGTCGATATCGCGGTGATTGAAACCGGCATGGGGGGCCGGTTTGACGCCACCAACATTATTACTCCCTGCCTGTCGGTGATCTCCAATATCTCGGTGGAGCACCGCATGTACCTGGGCAACACCCTTGGAGAGATCGCCGGGGAAAAGGCCGGCATCATCAAACCCGGCGTGCCGGTGGTCACCGGGGCCCGGCAAAAGCCGGTCCTGGACGTGATCAAAAAAGTTGCAAAAAAACAGGCGGCCCCGCTGTACCGGCTCGGCGGAGAGTTCCGGGTCCGGCGCCATGGTGACGGCACCTTTTCGTACCACGGAATCTCCCACCGGTGGGACCGGCTGCGCACCGTTCTGGCCGGCGGTTTTCAGATGGATAACGCGGCCCTGGCCCTGGCGGGCTGCGAACTGCTGATGGCATCGGGCAAACCCCTTTCCGAGGCCACTGTTCGCAAAGGACTGGCATCCACCCGGTGGCCGGCCCGCCTGGAAATAGTCTCTGATTCACCGACCATCCTGATCGACGGGGCCCACAACCTTCAGGCCGCGAAAAACCTGGCGGCCTTTCTGTCCGAGCAGATGGCGGGCCGGAAAATCACCCTTGTGGCGGGCATTCTGGACGACAAGCCCTATCGGGCCATGCTCCGGGCACTGGTACCCCTGTGCGACCGGGTGATCCTGACCCGGGCGCAGATCGGCCGGGCCATTGCCCCGGAAATTCTTGAACGGGAGGCCCGTAATCTGGGCGCAACCCGCACCCATGTCGTCGACCGGGTGGACAAGGCCCTGGCCTTTGCCCTGGCCCACACGCCAAAAAAATCCGGCGCCGTCTGCGTGGCCGGTTCCCTTTACGTGGCCGGCGAGGCCCGGCACGCCATAAAGAAACAGGGCGAGATGCAGCCGGCGATTTGATGTTGACATACGCCGCGCAAGCGACTAAGTATGGTGTGGCAAAAACTGGAAATCGGCATGCGCGCCCGTGGCCCAGGGGATAGGGCGTCAGCCTCCGGAGTTGAAGATCGCAGGTTCGAATCCTGCCGGGCGCGCCACCGTTTCCAATACGCACTGCCACCGCTCTGATCCGCTTCCGGCTCACCCCGTCACACCACAGCGATTCGCAATGAAAAAAAATTTTCGGCTTATCATCGAATATGACGGCGCCTGTTTTCACGGCTGGCAGATTCAAAAAGATCTGCGTACCGTCCAGGGAGAGATCACCGGCGCGCTGGCGTCTATCACCGGCCAGGCCGTCTCCGTGATCGGTTCGGGCCGCACCGACGCCGGGGTCCACGCCATGGCCCAGGTGGCCAGCTTCATCTGCGATACCCGCCTGGAGCCCGGCACTCTTCAAAAGGCCCTCAACGGCATTCTGGCCAAAGACATCGTGATTCACGACTGCCGGGAGGTTTCCCTGAACTTTCATGCCCGGTATAGCGCAAAAAGCAAGACCTACCGTTACCGGATATTAAACCGGAACCTGCCGGCGGCCCTGTATCGCGGATACGCGTGGCACATCAAAAAGCCCCTTGATCTTGGGGCCATGACGGCGGCCCTGCCCCATATTCTCGGCCGGCACGACTTTTCCTCCTTTGAAGGGACGGGCAGCCCCAAGGCCTCATCTGTGCGGCATGTGACGGCAGCGACGTTCAACATGGCAGAAGATGGGTATCTTGCCTTTGAGATCACCGCCGACGGATTTCTCAAACACATGGTGCGCAATATCGTGGGCACTCTGGTGGAGGTGGGGCTGGGGAAAAAAACACCGGAAGCGGTGGCCGACATTCTGGCGGCAAAAGACCGGTCCCGGGCAGGGGCCACGGCGCCGGGCCACGGCCTGTTCCTGGTGCGCGTGAATTACGAACCGTCGCCGGATCCGTAAAGTTCCGGGCGCCGGCCGGGCAGAAAATAGCGCATAGGATGATTGCGGACGGTATTCAGCGTTGACGGAGAACAGTCGGCAACGATCATGCTGTCCGGCGATGTGGTTTGCGCCATCACCTTGCCGGACGGATCCAGTGCCACGGCCACGCCGGGAAACCCCTGGCCGGCGCCGTTTTCCCCGGCCTGGTTGCAGGCCGCCACAAACACCCCGTTGTCGTAGGCCCTGGCCGGCAGGTGCCGCATCCATGAGGCCAGCTTTTCTTCAGGCGTGTTCCTGGGCGAGGCGTGGGGCACAAAAAGAATATCAGCGCCCTTGAGCGCCATGGCGGTGGATAATTCGGGAAAATGGGCGTCATAACAGAGCTGCACCCCGAACACCGCGCCTTTTGCCTCAAACAGAGGGACTTTGCGGCCCGGCACAAACAGCTGTTTTTCCGGTGGCGCAATGTGAAGTTTGGTGTAGCCCCCTGCCGAACCGTTGGGGGATATCACCAGATGGCACGCGGTCACCCGGCCCCCGGCCGCTTCGGCAACGGTACCGGCGAGAATGACGATGTCAAAGGCCGTGGCCATGCGGGAGAGGGCGCCCACCACATCGTTGTACCGCCCGGCAGCCTCCCTGTATAAGGCGGCATCCAGGCAGTATCCGGACACATTGAGCTCCGGAAAGCAGACGATGCCGGCGCCCCGGGCCGCGGCTTTTCCCACCCACCGGGCCGTGGTTTCAAGATTTCGGTCCACCTGACCGGCAGGACAGGCGCAGGTGACAGCGGCAATTCGAATCTCTTGCATGGCCTGTTCCTCGGTGCTGGACGTGGCTTCCGGTTACAGGTTGAAGGCCGCCCGAATCTTGAACACCCGGGTGGCGGGAAGATTGATGATTCGTGTGACC
The DNA here is from genome assembly GCF_000018405.1 of Desulfosudis oleivorans Hxd3. Taxonomy (NCBI): domain Bacteria; kingdom Pseudomonadati; phylum Thermodesulfobacteriota; class Desulfobacteria; order Desulfobacterales; family Desulfosudaceae; genus Desulfosudis; species Desulfosudis oleivorans. The sequence goes on along the minus strand of NC_009943.1, from coordinate 530,369 downwards.
CCTGTTTTCTTCGCAATTTCGGCCAGGCTCTCTTCAATGGCGTCGCGGGAGGGGGCAATAAATGTGAACCAGACGTTGTAGGTATTGTCCCGTATATAGTTATGGGTAACCCCGGGATATTCATTAACCGCCAGGGCAAAGGTCTCAATACGGTCCTCGGGCACACTGGCCGCGCACAGGGTGCTTACATAACCCAGCTTTTCCGGAACAAAATTTCCGCCGATGCGCCGGATAATGCCCTCCCGCTTTAAACGGGCCATCCGCCGGACCACCTCGTCCTCATCCAGCCCCAGTTGCTCTCCGATTGCTGAAAAGGGCCGTGGCGCCAGCGGAAAGTCGGACTGTACCGCGTTGAGTATCGCCCTGTCCGTGTCATCCAGGTGCATGCCTGTTTCCCCTGAAAAGGCCGGCGCGCCTGTGCGCCGTCCTGAGGCGGAGGTTAAAAACGCCGCCATGAAAAAAAGGGTCTTGGAAAGTCTTTCCAAGACCCTTTCTGGTCATGCCGTATACGTTTAAAGACTATACACAGCCCGTCGGCTTGGGAAGACCGGCCATCTTACAGGCTCCCTTGCCAGGTCCTGAGGGAAACAGCTCGTAGATGTGCTTCAGTTTGAACCCGGTCAGCTTGGACAGAATCCGAACCATGGGAGCGATGCCGTTCTTTTCGTAGTAGTCCTGAAGGACCTTGATGACCTGGCGATGCTCGTCGGTCAGCTCATCAATGCCCTCTTCCTTCTTGACCCACTGTACCCACTCTTCGCTGAACTCAGAATAAGACTCGATGAAGCCGTCTTCATCAACATTGAATGATTTGCCCTGGAATTCGATTGTAGCCATTTACACAACCTCCTTTATTGTTGTCAAATTAACGGTTTGAACTTCTTTAAAATCATTTTTTTCGGTTATTTTAAATTGTCGATACTAGCGTCTATGCTTTATGTTTGTCAACTACTTTATCTTTTTTTACAAAAAAATATTTCCGGCGGCCAACTGTTCCGCCCAGCCGGCGGGAATGCCGCCATGACCGAAAACAACCGGAATAAGCCGTCACGGGCTGACAGTCAAGGGTGTAACGCCTGTTCCCCAACATGATGTTTTCTGCTGCCGCAAAAGAAACGCACAGAGCAAAGAAAAACTTGACACACCCGCTCCTGTTGCATAATATACTCTCTTTTTGTTTTTAATTTGATTCGGCGCACAGTGCCTGTCTGCGGCTGTGGCATTTACCTGGAAGGAGCACGGGTTCATGAGACAACGGGTGGGTCGCAAAAAGGCGACGGTGCTGGTCAGTGCTTTTTTTTCTCTTTTTTTTGTTTTATCGGGCAATTGTGTCCTTGCCCAGGACCTTGAACTGAAAATGACGGATGACGTCACCCGGCCCCCGGTAATTTTTCCCCATGATCTGCATATGGGCGGCTTCGACTGTTTCGACTGCCACCACGATTATGACGAAGACGGCAACAACATTTTGGACGATTACGCCCTGGAAGAGGGCAATCCGGATATCCTGTGCGGCGCGTGCCACACCGGAAAAACCACCATCGAACCCCGGGAAGCGTTCCACCTTCAGTGCATGGGATGCCATGAACAGTTCACCTTTAAAAAGCGGCCCACCGGCCCGGTGCTCTGTGGTGAGTGTCACGTCAAAGAATAAAGAATAAATCCATAAATATGGAGGCCCCAATTGGTCAAAGCAAAACGTAAACCACTGGAAGAAATAGCCGATTGTGTCAAGGGGTACACCAAGATCCTGAACATAGGGTGCGGCGGCTGCGTATCGGTATGCATGGCCGGCGGCCAGCGCGAGGTCAACACCACCAATGCTGAGCTGACCCTTCTTTTCCAGGAAAAAGAAATCACCTCCCGTATCGACGGGTATACCGTTGAGCGGCAGTGCAACGCGGCCCTCCTGGAAGAGCTGGACGACCTGGTGGTCCGGTATGACTGTCTGGTCTCCATGGCCTGCGGCGCCGGTGTCCAGATGCTGGCAGAGCGCTACCCTTCCAAACCGGTTTTTCCGGCCCAGAACACCATTGCCATCGGTGTGGACCGGGAGATGGGCATCTACGAAGAAAGGTGCCGGGCCTGCGGTTTCTGCGTGCTGGCCTACACCGGCGGCATCTGCCCGGTAACCCGCTGTTCAAAAGGCCTGTTCAACGGCCCCTGCGGCGGTACCAACAACGGCAAGTGCGAGATCAGCAACGACGTCTCCTGCGCCTGGAACGACATCTATAACCGGCTCAAACAGCAGAACCGGTTAAACGACATCCTCCGGATTCAGGCGGCCATGGAGTGGCAGAACACAACCCCTCGCACCTTTGTGCAGACCGGGTATGAACACAGATATGCCAAGGAAGAAGCGTAACCTTTACCCGTGGAGTAATCATGGATCCATTGAATCTCGTCTATGACCTGGCACGCGGCCCGCTGGTGTGGGTGGCGGTTGTCGTGTTTCTTGTCGGTGCCGTTGTCCAGGTATACCGGATGTGGTCACTGACATCGGCTGCACGGCCCGTGGAAAACCTGCCCCGGTCCCTGAAGCCTGTTGAAAGAAAAAAACTGCCCCTGGGGGTTCGCCTGCGTCTTTCGGTGGCCGGCACCAGTCCGGTAACCGTGGTGGTCACGACTGTTTTTCACCTCTGCCTGGTGATCACGCCCCTGTTTGTCTTGGGCCACAACATTCTGGTCGACAACGCATGGGGCGCCAGCCTCTTCTCTTTTCCAGAGGGCTTTTCCGACTTTCTCACACTGGTGGTGGTTGCCTGCGCCGGATATTTCCTGGTGCGCCGGATTTTTTACGAACGGGTCCGCCTTATCTCCACGCCATGGGATTACCTGTTTCTGGCACTGGCGGCCGGGCCCTTTATCACCGGCGCCCTGGCCTACCACCAGATTTTCGACTACAAACTGATGATCACGGCCCACATGCTGCTGGGCGAACTCATGCTGATCGCCATTCCCTTTACCAAGTTCGCGCACATGCTCTTTTTTCCTGTTTTCCGGTTTGCCGTGGCAAGTGAGTACAGCCTCGGCAACGGGCGACGGACCTGGTAGGCAACCCAAAGCCGGTATTAATAATTTTGTGAAAGATAGAATTCGATGAAAGCAAACACAAAAGGCGTAAATCCGAAAGCCATTCAGGATATTATTGAAAAGGATAAAGCCAAGATTGCCTTTTCCCTTAAGGCCTGCGCCCACTGCAGTATGTGCGCGGAGAGCTGCTTTCTGTTTCAGGCCAGGAACCAGGACCCCAAATACATGCCGTCCTACAAGTTTTTGTCCACCCTGGGCGTGATTTACAAGAAAAAGGGAAAGGTGGACCGGCAGACCCTGGAGGAGATGCGGGAGACCGTGTGGAAACGGTGTGTGCTGTGCACCCGCTGTTACTGCCCCATGGGCATCGACATCCCCTACATGATCCGGCTGACCCGCCGCATCTGCCGCAGCCAGGGAGTGTATCACACATATGACACGGAAGCGTAACCCGGGCTAATACATAGAATCCATATACCAACGGGAGTTGAAAACCATGAAAGCTGGCAGTCATCTTGAAAAAATTCTTCGTGCCGGTCACTTTGCGTTCACCGGTGAAATCGGCCCACCGCGCGGCACCGACGTTGAAGAGGTCAAGGAAAAGGCCCGGTTCCTCAAGGGAAACGTGGACATGGCCAACATCACGGACAACCAGACCGCGGTGGTGCGCATGTCTTCCTGGGCCACGTCCCTTGTGGTCATGGAAGAGGGAGTGGAGCCCAACTACCAGATGGTGTGCCGGGACCGCAACCGCCTTGCCATGCAGGCCGATATCCTGGGAGCCTATGCCCTGGGAATCCGCAACATCCTGGCCCTTTCCGGAGACCACCAGCAGTTCGGTGACCACCCGTTTGCCAAAGGGGTGTATGACCTCGACTCCATTCAGCTGGTCAATATGATCAAGAACATGCGGGACGAGGGCAAATTCCAGGGCGGTGCCGACATCTCCCATCCGCCCAAGATGTTCATCGGCGCGGCCGCCAACCCCTTTGCCGAGCCCTATGAATGGCGCGTTCACCGGCTGGCCAAAAAAATCGATGCCGGCGCCGACTTTGTTCAGACCCAGTGTATCTTCAACATGGAACGGTTCCGGGAATGGATCCGCCAGGCCAACGACATGGGCCTCACCGAAAAGATCTACATCCTTGGCGGCATCACCCCCATGAAGAGCATCGGTATGGCGCGGTACATGCAGAAAAAGGTGCCGGGCATGGACGTTCCCGAGGCCATTATCAAGCGGCTTCAGGGCGTGGACAAAAAAGAGGTGGCCAACGAGGGTATCAAGATCGCCTGCGAGCAGATTCAGGAATTAAAAGAGACCAAGGGCGTGGCCGGCGTCCACCTTATGGCCATTGAGTGGGAGCATAAAGTTCCGGAAATAGCTGAGAAAGCAGGCATGCTGCCCCGGCCCGTGGTGGAAGACGACCCCGCGCCGGAAGCAAAAAAGGGCGACGCCGAATAGCCGCACACCGGAATAAAAACAGATAAAAACAAAAAGGGCGCCGAACATCGGCGCCCTTTTTTTGTGGTAAAGACCGCCAAAAAATTTTCACCCGGCCCGGTTTTTATGTCCCGAAAAAAACTTGACTAGAATCAAATTCTAAAATATAATTCTAGTCATGAAAAAGCCCAACACCATCCACGCCGCCTCTTGTGGGCGGCAGCGCCAGATCATTGAAGCGGCCCTGGCCTGCTTTACGGAAAAAGGGTTTCCCGCCACCAGCATCGCCGATATCTGCAAAAAAGCAGGGGCCAGCACCGGCAGCGTGTATCACCACTTCAAAAGCAAGGGCAGGCTGGCGGCGGCCATCTACCTGGAGGGGGTCCGCGACTACCAGGCCGGTATGATAGACGCCCTCTCAAAAGAGACAACCGCCAAAGGCGGCATTTTTGCCATTGTCCAGTACCATCTGACATGGGTGAAGACCCATCCGGAGTGGGCCCGGTTTCTCTTCCAGAAACGGCATGCCGAATATATGGATGACACCGAAGACCGGATGAAACAGCTCAACGCTGAATTTGTGAAACAGATGTCCGCCTGGTTTGCAAAACATATGGAATCCGGTGCGATCCGGCCCCTGCCCAGGGATGTTTTTTCCGCCCTGCTGCTGGGACCCTGCCAGGAGTTTGCCAGAATGCATGTGACAGGATATGCCAAAACCGATGTAACCGAGGCGGCCCGGCATCTTGCGGCAGCCGCCTGGGCCAGCCTGGGCAATTTTACCATCAACCCTTCATAACTGCGGAGGAATCCACGATGAGCGACCAGACCTACCGAACCGCGGCATCAGCCGTTATCGCGGCCGGAGCCATTCCCTTTCCGGTCAACGACACCCTGCTTGAAATTCTGAAAAACATCATGACCCCGGAACAGGCCGGGTTTGTTCAACTGCTCGACCGGCCGTTAAACCGGGAAGAGATCAAGAAAAAATCGGGCATGGCGGACGCGGACCTGGACCAGATGCTCAACAGCCTGATGAAAAGCGGTGTGATTTCAGGGACGGCCAGCCGGGGCTCGGGCCTGATGGTCTACCGGGCCATGCCGCCCATTCCCGGTATCTTTGAAACCACCATGATGCGGGGGGAGACCGGGGAAAAGCAGAAAACCCTGGCCCGGCTCTTTGAAAACCTGTTTGAAGAGCTTGCCGGCATGGTCCAGGCCAACTACGATGCGATTGTGCCGGCGTTTAAAGCCATGCCGCCCATGACCCGCATTGTCCCGGTGGAAAAGCACATTGACAGGGCTTTTGACACGGTGATGCCCTGCGAGGACGTCAAAAAACTGGTGGACCGCTTTGATACCATTGGTGTGGCCACCTGCTACTGCCGCCACCAGAAGGACCTTCTCGACCGGCCGTGCAAGGTGACCGACGAAAGGAAAAACTGCCTTTTCTTCGGCAAGACCGCCGAGTTTTTCATCACCTACGGATTTGCCGAGCCCATCACTCAGGACCAGGCCAAACAGATCCTGGAAAAGGCCGAGGCAGACGGCCTGGTACACAAGGCGTTTCATGAAAAGTACGACACCGGCAGAAACGAAATGGCCATCTGCAACTGCTGCAAGTGCTGCTGTGAGACCTTCCAGTCCTACTACCGGGGCAGTTCGCCCACCATCACCTACGCCGCCTATGTCGCACGGGTGGATGCCGATACCTGCACCGGGTGCGAGGCCTGCGCCGACATCTGTCCCATGGAGGCCATTGAAATGAAAGACGACATCGCCCATGTCTCGGACTCCCGTTGCATCGGGTGCGGCGTGTGCGCCTATCACTGCCCGGCTGACGCCCTGGCCCTGGAGCGGACCGGTCAACGGGAGGTGTTTGTGCCACCGCCCAAACACTAGTGGCTTTTTGATAAGACCCTCCGATAAATCCGGGTAAAAGACATTGCGCGAAGCAAGTCGCCCTGGCAGCATCTGCGACCAAACCAACGCATGAAATATTCGGGCCAGGATGAAAAAGGTTTCTGCATACGACACCATCGGAACAAAATACAACGCGTACCGGAATGCGGATACCCGAATCACTGCCGCTCTGAAAGACTTGCTTGGATTGCAGAAGGGGTCGAGCATTGTTGATGTCGGGGCCGGTACTGGAAACTACACGAATGCGCTTGCGTCCTTGGGTTATAAAATGAAGGCGGTCGAACCGTCACCGGTTATGCGGGAACAGTCCATTCCACATCCGCATGTTGAATGGGTTACTGGGTCCGCCGAGTCTATTCCCTTGGCAGACGGCTCTGTGGACGGCCTTGTTTCCACTCTTGCGATTCATCATTTCCCTGATATAGACGCTGCCTCACTTGAGATGTGGCGTGTATGCGGCAATGGCCCCATGGTCTTATTCACGATTGATCCCAGAAGAGGCGCATCGTTCTGGTTCAAGGACTATTTTCCGGGTATCTACAACCGAATATTTGATGTATTCCCTCCTGTTGAGGAGCTCATATCCATCTTTACCGGGGACCATGGAGCCACCGCCAGTATCCACGATTTTCCCCTGCCCTTCGATCTTGCCGATCTCAACATGCATGCAGGATGGAACAAACCGGAAATTTATTTTGATCCTGAGGTTCGCAGGGGCATGTCCGGCTTTGCAGTGTCTGATGAATCCGAGATAAAAGAGGGACTTAACCTGCTGAAGCGGGAGTTGGAAAATGGCGACTGGGAAAAGCACAACGGTCATCTTAGAAAAAAGAGCTGTTACGATCTTGGATTTGTTTTTGTAAAACTACAGACCGGTATTTGATGCCGTTACGCTGAAGATTGCTTCGCTGCGGCGCAATGATCTTTAAAAGAGATAAAACAAAAAAAGGGCGCCGAATATCGGCGCCCTTTTTGTTTTGGTTGCTACCGGCTGATTTTAATGATGGGCCGCATCCCCGGTTTCGGCCTTGACGGTCAGGGCGATCTTGTAAAGCACCACAAGAATCAGCGCGCCCGCGCCATAGATGCCGATGGTGATGATGATTTCGGGCACCGTGGGAATGTACTCAGTGACATGGTGCATGGGCGAGGGAACAAACCCGCCGGAGATCATGCCCAGGCCCTTGTCGATCCAGATACCGATAAACAGGATGATGCAGGAAAAGGCCAGGAAGGTCTCGTTGGCCCGTGTTTTGGGAATCACCAGCAGCACAATGGCCAGCAGCATCAGGCCCAGGGAGGTCCACATCCAGGGGACCAGCACCCCATGGCCGTGAAGCCCCACGAACAGGTACTTGATATGGTCCATGTGGCCGGGAATGTTGCTGTAGAAGGCCACAAACACCTCGCAGGCAAAGAAAAACACGTTGGCGATCAGGGCGTAAGTCACGATGCGGGCGATTCCCTGAATCGCCTCTTTGCCGGCGTCAAACCTGGTGAACTTGCGCATGACCATGGCCAGCAGGATGATCAGGGCCGGTCCGGCGGCAAAAGCCGAGGCCAGAAACCGGGGGGCCAGAATGGCGGTGAGCCAGAAGTGGCGGCCCGGCAGGCCGCAGTACAGGTAGGCGGTGACGGTATGAATACCAAAGGCCCAGGGCACCGAAAGGTAGATCAGGGGTTTGACCCATTTGGGCGGGGCCACGCCGTTGCGGTCCGCTTCCAGAACGCTCCACCCCACCACCACGTTTAAAAACAGGTAGCCGTTGAGCACGATCATGTCCCAGAAGAGCATGGAGTTGGGCGTGGGATAAAGCAGAACGTTAAAGGCCCGCATGGGCTGACCAAGGTCGGCGATGATAAACATCAGGCACATGGACACCGCGGATATGGCCAGAAACTCGCCCAGAATGGTTATCTTGCCGAACACCTTGTAGTTGTGCAGGTAGTAGGGCAGCACCAGCATCACGCCCCCGGCGGCCACACCCACCAGAAAGGTGAACTGGGCGATGTAAAAGCCCCAGGACACGTCCCGGCTCATGCCGGTGATGCCCAGGCCGTACTTGAACTGGAGCAGGTAGACCAGAAATCCCACACCGGTGATACCGGCCAGCACCCCGATCAGTGCCCAGTATTGTCTGTTTCCTTTTAACGCTGTATCAAGCATGATCACCTCATTCGATATCTGTTAAACGATGTAGTAAACGGAAGGCTCTGTCCCCAGGGACGGCTTGCGCCGGATGGTGAAGTTTTCTTCCAGTGCCCGTCGCACCTCGGAGGCGGGATCGTCCAGGTCACCGAACAGGATGGCGCCGTTGGAGGCCTCCACGCAGGCGGGCAGCTGACCCTTTGCCAGCCGCTCGGCGCAGAAATTGCATTTTTCCACAACACCCTTCATGCGCGTGGGAAAAGCGATGTTGGTTTCCTTCAGCCCCTCCCGGGGATCCCGGAAGTTGAAGCTCCGGGAACCGTAGGGGCAGGCGGCCATGCAGAACCGGCAGCCGATACACCGATGAAAATCCATCATCACGATGCCGTCTTCCCGTTGAAAAGTGGCCTTGGTGGGGCATGCCCGAACACAGGGCGGATTTTCGCAGTGATTGCACAGGGCCAGAAAAGGCAGCTCCGCCAGGCGCTGGGCCAGGTACTTGTTTTCCGCGTCCGGAAACACGTGCTTGAACTCGTCTTCCCAGAGCCACTTGATCTCGTGCCGGTTCTTGTCCGCTGAAAAAAACGGGGTCTCCAGGTCGGTTTCAAAGGTCGGCACATTGTGGACCTTGTGGCAGGCCTCAATGAGGGGGTCCAGGTCGGCCGCGGAGGTAAACTGGCGCGTATCAATGACCATGCCCCAGTGCCTGGCGGTCAGGGCCTCGGTGCCGCTCATGGTCTTTCCGGAGGGCGCCCCGCCTTTCTGGGCCGTGTCCTCGGCCGACGCGGTGAACCGGGTCAGGACCGGAGCCACGGTGATCCCCGCCGCCGTGATACCGGCTATTTTCAGAAATGCTCTTCTGTTGCTTTCCATCAGTTGTTCTCCTTGGTGTTATGGCAATCCCAGCAGTAAGGCCTTACCGATGAATAATTGTGACATCTGTCACAGAATTCAGCCTTGTTGGCGTGGCAGTCCAGACAGGTGTTGGTCAGGCTCATGTCGAACGTCTTGCCGCTGCTGTTCACGTAGGCCCGCTCAGCCTTGCGAACCACCGCGTCCCGCCACAGGTCCAGAAGCTGCATGTGTTCGGTCTTCATGTAGTCCGTGGATTCAACGCAAACCTTGGCCTCCTTGGCCTTGTCGGTATACACCAGTTCGGGCGTCTTGGCCTTGGTGCCGGAAAATACGTTATACCAGAACGGGATGGTGGCGATCACAAAAAAGACAATCAGTCCCGTAATAATCAACCCTTTATTCTTCATCAGCATCCTCCATGCCTAAAAGCGGTTCTCCGCGTAAATCCATGGTTCGTCTGGGCTCTCCAGGAAAGACCAGGGCATTGGCCACCAGTTCGTGCAGCCCGGTGACGCCCACTTCAGGCACCCAGTACTCCATCAGCGCGGGAAACACCGCCCGGTCGATGGCGCAGATACAGGACAGCATATTGACACCAAAGGTCTCGTGTACATACTTGACCGCGTTGGCCCTGGGCAGACCGCCCGACATGCGCAGCTCCATATTCTCACCGGCGTTCAGACCGGCGCCGCTGCCGCAGCAGAAGGTCTGCTCCCGAATGGTGTTGGCCGGCATCTCGTGAAAATGGTTACACACATTCTGAATGACATACCGGGGTTCGTCGAGCAGCCCCATGCCCCGGGCGGGGTTGCAGGAGTCGTGGTAGGTGACCTTCAGGTGGTCGTTGCGCGACTTGTCGAGGTTCAGCTTACCGTGCTTGATCAGGTCCGCCGTAAACTCGGCGATGTGGACCATCTTGGTGGACCGGGCATTTTCAAACACGGTGCCGGTGATGGGATTAACCGGTTCCTCCAGAAAGTCGGCCGGTCCGTTCATGGTTCCCATGTACTGGTGAATCACCCGCCACATGTGACCGCACTCGCCGCCGAGAATCCACTTGACGCCCAGGCGCCGGGCCTCGGCATACATTTTCGCGTTCAGCCGCTTCATGGTCTCGTGGGAGGTAAAAAACCCGAAGTTGCCGCCCTCGGAAGCGTAGGTGCTCCAGGTGACATCCAGGCCGTACACCTTTTTCAGGTAGTCGAACAGCATCAGGTAGCCCATGGCGGTGTAGGTGCCCGGATCGGCAAACACATCGCCCGACGGCGTGATAAAAAGGATGTCGGCACCCTTTTTGTTCATCGGGGGCGGATCCAGGGCGATGCCGGTGAACTCCTCAATGTCGTCGACAAAAAAATCGATCATGTCCTTGAAGGCATGGGGCTGAATACCCAGGTGGTTGCCGGTGCGGTAGCAGTTGGCCACCGGTGTGGCGATCCAGTCGATATTCAGGCCCAGCAGGTTGAGCAGCTCCCGGCCCATGATCGTGATTTCCGCGGTATCGATGCCGTAGGGGCAGAAGACCGAACAGCGGCGGCACTCTGTGCACTGGAAGAAGTAGTACCACCACTCCTTTAACACATCCAGGGTCAGGTCCCGTGCGCCGGAGATGTTTCTGCCGAACACCTTTTTGATGATCTTGCCGGCGGAGGTGAAATCGTTTCGATACACTGACCGCAGCAGCTCGGCCCGCAGCACCGGCATGTTCTTGGGGTCACCGGTGCCCAGGTAGAAATGGCACTTGTCGGCGCAGGCCCCGCAACGGACACAGATGTCCATGAAAACTTTAAAAGTCCGAAACCGCTCCAGCCGCTGCTTGATGCCTTCGTGCAGAATCTGCTGCCAGTTGTCCGGAAGGTGCCAGTCTTCCTCCAGGGGGTCCCACTTCCGGGGGTTGGGAAGTTCCACGTATTCGACGCTCTTCGGGTTCGACGCGTAGCAGTACATACCTTCCCGTATCTCAACGGGAGTGTCCATCCACCCGGTTACCGGTACGCCGAAATCTGTTCTTTCCAACAGCTCTTCCGGTTTGATATCGTTTCCCATCTATTGCTCCTTTTCCACTGGTAATCCAGCTTCTATCATCTTTTCTCTGAACTCATCTTCGTATTCGTCATAGGTATGGGTATGAACGGAATAGTTCCATGGGTTTACATGCCGAACCGCACGGTTGTTATTGGCCATGTTCCGCGTGGGGGACAGAAAGACCCCGCCGGCGTGCATCAGCTTGCTGAAGGGGAAATAGGCCGCCAGCACGCTGACCAGAAACAGGTGGACATAAAACAGCGCGCTCACCCCGTCCGGCGGTACCGGTTTAAACGTTGCCAGTCCCATGGCAAAGGTTTTGATGGCGGAGATATCCACCTTGGCAAAGTAGCGCATCAGGATGCCGGAAGCGGCAATACCGATGATCAGGAACAGCGGGAAAAAGTCCGCGGCCAGGGAGACATAACGCACCTGGGAAAGAAAAATCCGGCGGCCCAGCAGTAAAAGAAGGGCGCCCAGCAGCACCAGGCCCGAGGCATAGACGCCGGGAAGGCCGATGACAAAGTAGGGGGAGAAAAACTCCACCCGGAAAAAGGCGTCCGCGCTTTCCAGCAGTTGAATCACCATGGGCACGGGCTCGAAGAAGAAGCGCATGTGGCGCAGCAGGGTTACGGCAAACGCATAGTGAAAGGCCAGGGCCGCCACCCACAGAACGATTTCCCACCGGTAGGAGAGCCGGTTATTGTCTTTGAACTTGGCCCTGGTGTTCCGAAAAAGGGACCGGAACAGTAAAATTTCCAGCAGCATGCGAACAATCACCCCGCCGGTGGTGTTCGGGTTGTCGATTTTGTTCTGCCGGATCCAGGGCAGAGACTTCTGCTGGCCGCAGGTGGTGGGAATGCGGAAAGGCACATAGGAGTTGCTCCAGTCCAGAATCTTTCTGGCAAATCCCACGACAAACAGGAGCATGGCCGCATAAGGGACGAGAATGCCGAACACGCCGGTCATTCCCCATGCGCCCACACCGGCCCATGCAAGCAGGATCAGCACGACAACCGCCACAAATGCAAACAGGTAACTTACATTCATCTACCCTACCTCTCTGTGTGATGACATTAATATCTTTACAGAATATTTTTCCAGCACGTTTCAGGCCCGGGGTTCCGCTGCTTCAGGGTCCACAATCAGCCCGGCCCGCTCAAAGGCCTTGAAGGTCCTGTTGCGCACTTCGCAGGCCTTCAGCTCATAAATCTTTTCCCGGCACTCCATAAACTTGTCAAAGCAGATCAGGGCCAGCCCGTCTATTCGTTTATCCATCAGGGCCATCTGATCCGCTTCCGGCCCCTGAATATGCAACAGGTCCCGCAAAATCGATTTCAGCGAAAAGACAAACGCGAGACTGGCTGAAGGAGACAACCCCTGTACGGCCCGAACCCGGATCAGCGGGTCCATGCACTGGGACAAAACCTCAATACCAGCGCCGCTCAGAAGGCCCTCCAGTGTCTTTTCAAGGCTTTCCGACACAATACCGGCCACGGGATTGGCAAACCGGTCCCCCCCCTTGTTTAAGAACGACCGGGTCTGGTCCTGGTAGGTTTCGGAAACCCGCTCAAACCAGGCACCCAGAATCTCTTTTTTCTTGCCGGCAATCCGTTTGTCAAGACCGGTCATGGGCGTGCATAACTCCCTTTAAAATTTAGTTTAAACGAGTTGTATAGCCAAACGGCCGCCATCTGTCAAGAAAAATAACATGCGGGAGGCCGGTCCTGAACCGGCCTCCCGTTTCCCTGAATCGGCGGTTATTCGGGGTTTTAAGGCCCCGTCGCCATTGACTTTATACCGGCACACTGTTAACTTGCACGGTTATGGAAAAAGGCACCATCATCGACTTTATCGACAGCCAGAAAATGATCTGCGCCGTGGCCACGGAAACCTCCGGGACCGGGACCAGCCACCTTCGCCTGCTCACGGAAAACGGCCGCGAAGTAAAGCTGCCCTTGCGCCGGGCCTCGTACGCCGGGGGACGGCTCAACCCGTCGGTCGGCCGGCAGGCCCTGGTGGACCAGCTAAAGGCCACGGCCCACAAACGGAGTGAGCTGGCGGAACGCGTCGATATTAAAGAGGTCTGGGACCTGCTCAAAGACGAGGATCAGTGGATTGATCTTGCTTCCATGACCGGGCTCTGTTTTTCCGGCCCGGTCACACCGGACCATGAAGCCGCGGTGGTGCGGGCGATTTTTGATGACCGGCTCTACTTCAAGTTCGACCACAACCGGTTCTACCCCCACACGGAAGAACAGATTCACGCCATTTGCGTGCGGCGGGACAAAGAGGCCCGGCAGCGGGCAATGATCCATGAAGGCGCGGAATGGCTCAAAAAAGCCGGCGCCGGCACCCCGCCGCCCATGGATGAAACGGCCCGGGCCGTGGTGGATGTGCTGGCCGACTACTACGTGTTTGAAAAAGAGGCCAAAGAACCGGCCCTTGCCAGGGAGATTCTTGGCGGGGCGGGCAATCTTTCGCCGGACACGCTCTTTTCCCTTCTGGTCAGGCTGGGGGTATGGGACGAGCACGAAAACATCGACCTGCTTCGGCACCGGGTGCCGGTGTCCTGGCCCGACGACGTCACAAAGGCATCCGAAAAGCTGGTAGCCACTGCCGGCATCCCCTCTGCCGGGCCGGACCGGGTCGACCTGACCGGGCTTTCCCTGTTTACCATCGACGGCAGCCAGACCCTGGATTTTGACGACGCGCTCAGCCTGGAACCCATGGAAAACGGGGCCTGCCGCCTGGGCATTCACATCAGCGACGTGGGCCACTATATAAAAAAGGAAGACCCCCTGGATGCCGAGGCCTTAAAGCGCGGCAGTTCCATCTACACGGCGGACAAAAAAATTCCCATGCTGCCTGCCGAAATCTCCGAAGGCCTTTGCAGCCTGGTAGCGGGCAAGCCCCGGCCGGCCATCTCCATGCTGATCACCCTCTCCTCTTCGGCCGAGGTCATGGAGTGCCGGGTGGTTGCCTCTGTGATCCGGGTGGAGAACCACCTGACCTACAGCCAGGTAAACCTTTCCCTGGACAAAGATGAACGGCTGGGCCGGCTTTCCCGGATCGCCGTGAGGTTGCGTGAAAAAAGGGTCCGCGACGGGGCCCTGCTCATCGAGATTCCCGAACTCTACGTTCAGTTTGACGACAACCGGGCGGTGGTGCTGGCAAAGGGCGACCGGGAGAGCCCCTCCCGCATCCTGATAGAAGAGATGATGATTCTGGCCAACACCGTTATGGCCCGGTTTTTAAAGGAGCACGGCCTGCCCGCCATCTTCCGGTCTCAGCCCGAGCCCAAAACCCGGCTTTTTAAAAAAGGGACCACCGGCGAGACCCTGTTTCAGAACTGGGTGCAGCGGAAAATGGTGGCCCGGGTGGTGGTCGACACAAAGCCGGAGCGCCACTGCGGCCTGGGCGTGGACCTTTACACCTCGGCCACCTCCCCGATCCGGAAATACGCGGACCTGATTACCCAGCGCCAGGTGCGGGCGGCCCTGGGCCTTGAAACACCTTACACCGAAGACCAGTTGCAGCACCTGATGCAGATGCTGCAGCAGCCCCTCTCCTACGTGGGCAAAATTCAGCAGGCCCGCCACCGCTACTGGGTATTCAAACACCTGGAGACAAAAACAGGACAGCGCGTGAACGCCATTGTGCTGGACCGGTTTAAAAACGAGTATTCCATCCTGCTGCCCGACTACCTGACCGAGTGCCGGCTTCCCATGCCCCCCTCAGCGCTCCTGAAACCCAAAGACACCATCCAGGTCACCATTCAGCACGTCAACGCCAGAAACGGGGTCATTTCGGTTTTCTGTAATTGATTGGGCTGCGGAAATACTCTGACCGCCCGCAACCAAAAGCAGCCAAGACTGTCACCGACTCGCTTAAAAATGCTTATTATTCAGTTTCCTTCGAAGGTTCAGAAACGAGTGTCCTAGCTATCCTTTTGGGCTGACTTATTGAGCGGCGCTCTCTGCATTTAAACGAATACCATATATCTGGTATTCGTTTCCTTGTACGGCTATGGTTACCTTTAGCGTACCTTTTGTGCCGAATTCACTTTTTTCAGACAAATTAACTGAATAATACATCGTATAAATATTGGTATTCCCCCGCGATCCTAGAAGTTCAGAATAGATATAAACACCACTTTCTATTGAGTGAAAATAATCAACCATCCTTTTAAACTCTTTTACACTCGCCTCTTTCAGCACCTCAGCTTTAGCAACCGGCCCAAACATATTGTAAAGGGAGTCATAATCGGCAGCATTAAAATATTGAAAAAAAGTTTCAAATATTTCATTCCGGACTTCCGATGACACAACGGGTGGAAGTTCATGATGAGCAGCTTTTGCGATTTGGCTAACCTCTCCACCGGGCTCTTTGTTAATACCAAACCAGATTGTTGCTATTAAATTAGCGACCAGAAGGATAATGATTAGGGCTTGTGATAGTTTCATTTTTAGATATCTCCTTATTCTCTCATCTCGGACGTTCCGGCGGCGCCCAGCGCCGCCGGAACGTCCGAAGCCAATGGCAGCCAGGGCTTCCACCGACTTGGTTAAAGATTTTGGTTGTTCAATTTCCCCCGATTATTCAAAACCCGAATGCCCTGACTGTCCCCTTGAGCTTCGTTGTTAACTCTTAATAATTTCAATATCAGGTAAATTGTCAGCTACTTCCTGAAAGGAGTTTGATGATTCCAGAACTTTCTTGATTTCAGGTAGTGGGTCTGACCATATTTCTTGAAAATCTGCCTCACCCTCATTAACAATTTGAAAAGCAAGTTTTTCTACGGGGGGTATGAATTCTGTAAAGACGCCTTCTTTATTGCCTCTTGCATCAATGCGATACCATCCGAAATCTGGTAAATATACAGCATTAAGGCCATGTAAGCAGAATGGTGGCTTATCATTCTCAACGGCAAGCCGCTGATAACAGAGTCCTGCTGGGATTCCATTCGCTCTGAGCAAAGCGGCCAATAGATGGCTTTTGGCGTAGCAAAATCCTGTTTTGTGTTCGAGTACATCTGAAGCTTTGCATGTAACAGGATTTAGTTGGTAATCGTTGCTATGCTGTATTTCATCACGGACATAGATAAAACATTTTTTTGCAATTTCCAACGAACTATCAACACCTTGAGCAAGATCCTTTGCTTTCGTCATGACTTTAGGATTATCCCAGTCAATGATTGCACTTGATGTCAAATATTTATTCATAAGTTCATTTTAGTATGGGAGCTAACGTCCGCCACCACCGGCGAGTTGGGTTTACGGACTTCGCTAAAGTGAGTTCAACAACAAACTATGCCAAAACCAAGGCGGCCCGCCCCTGCGAGTCCGGGTGAGTGGCGTTGTTAGCTTCTGTTTTCTTTCATATATATATGAAAAATTTTTTCTCTGCTTTGGTCCCTTCCTCGAACTGTAAAACAATTAATCTCTCCTGGTATGGGCTTATTACCATTATTATCAATGCTTATGCTAAATGTTCCTTGATAAGATTCTTCGGAATGAAATTGAATAATATAATGCATAAAATACCCGGTAAACTGGCCAGAAACTCCAGATTTAGATGAATTTGTAAAGCCATATTTATAATCTGATATCTTTCCAAATTTGATTTTGAAATCTTCTAACTTGTCACCTGAAATATTATATAGTGTTCTCAATTCATCATATTTTTCTTTTGCAAGCAGTTCAATGAACTGGTCTGTATATTCAAGTGACTCTTTTTTCCATTGTCCCATCTTATAGTGATCGATGGCTATTGGGATAAACGCCCAAGACAATATAATTACACATATTATTACAAGGCTTTTTTTCATGATTGGAATAGATCAATCATTTAATAAACCTAACATTAATATTATTGTGATTCTTGTTTTCCGACCGAAAAAATATCCCCTGAAGCATTTAATACAATTGAAAGTTGGTTGTCAATATATTAAAAGTTAAATAAAATAAGGGTATTAACATTTAGATGACAAGCAGTTTATACAATTTTGAGGAGAAAACTTTGACAAGAACACTGAACCAGCCGGCCGAATGTCAATAATTATAATAATTGCAATTCGTTGATTGGCTGATCATGCCTGTATGGGCTTTGATTCGTTGCGGGATTTTGTGCCTATTGGAAGATTATACCGCTTCTCGTTTTTTTCAGGGAAAAATATACCTATGGATCTTTCCGGGGGGGATCTTCGGGGACGATCTTTCGGGGTTAGATCGTAAAAATTAATTAATACCAAATAGTTATTGGCATGATAACGTATTTTAGAGAGGGGGGCGGGAAAAAAAATGACCCATGAAAGTTGAGCCATGGGAAAGAGATCAGCCGGAGTCGATTTCGATCCCGATCCCGATCCCGATAGCGATATCGATTTGGAGAGGAGGCGTACTCCACCCTTCGGGAGCGCGGCCTTGCATCTGCGGTCAAGGTGATTCGTGAAACTGCTGAGTCAGTCCATGGTTGTTTCAGACGGCGCTACTTCTTTTCGCAAAACATTATCTGATCTCAAGGATTGTAGCGACTGCCTGGCAGATCTCGTCAAGCTCTGCCAGAGATAGCGACTCAATTTTCTTTTTGAGCCTGTGTTTTGCAACCGCCCGAATCTGATCCACCACGGCCACGGCAGCTCCCCCTGACAATTCACCGGAACCGTGATGGGTGGATGTGATTTTGCAGCGGTGGAAAGAGGAACCACAACAACCGTCCGGCGAAATCGGTTTATGGTGTTGTGTGAAAGGACAACACAGGGACGCGTTTTTTTAATCCCGGAACCCTGCGTCGGGTCCAGACTCACCCACCAGAGTCTCCCCTCATGATAGTGGGCTCGGTCATTCCTCGATTCCGCCATCAAATGCCTGCCACTCGTCTATCTCTTGCTCCAAGGCTTTGTCACGATTGGCTGCCCGGCAAGCAGCTGCCAGCGAGTTATCACGTTTCTTTAATTCCTGCTCCAATAAACGTGTAACAAGGCCAGATCGCTGACGGGCAGGTATTGCCGCCTGGAATCGGTGGGCCACTTCATCTGGTATGGATAATGTAATTCTCATAACTGCACATTATGTTTTATACTTATGATGTCAAGCAATTTTATGCGGCCCGACAGGCAAGCAGGGTAATGAGGGATACGGTAGTGGTCAGCCCGTGGCAACCGGCCGTTTGATTTGCCGCACTGGGGTGCGGCGCTCCCGGGGGTGCGCGGCCGGCTGTAGAACGCCTTACGGCGTCACTACAAACAGGTCTGCCGCCATAATAACGATCCCGCCCTTTGCGGCGCAGCCGAGCGCAAGCGGTTTTTCCGGCAAAAAGCGGGCATGCTGCCTGAATCCCGCAAAGCGTGGTCAGTCCATGGTTTTTTCAGACGGCGCTACTTCTTTTCGCAAAACATTAATACAATAATTATTAAGGCTGTTACCGGTCTGTAGGGCTTTTATTGCTAAAGCCTTGTGAAGCTCACACCCCGTACGCAATTGAAACTTGCCGGAATACTGTTTATCACTTATAGATGGAGGCAAAGGCTGGCCGTCTTTTTTATATATGTCAATCCATTCATCAACGATACGGCAGAGTTGACGATACACTTTTTCTTCGTTGTCTCCGTGGCAACACTTCCCGATCCATCCTGGCACGGAACCGACATAGCATTTATCTTCATCTGACCACTCGACAATTTTTAAATAACGGTCTCTATCTTTCATGATTTAGCCTCCTCAATCTTCTGCTTAACAATTTTCTCCTGATAGGGTTTTACATCATCGCCAGGTTGACCTGAGATTGTGACGGCAATTCCCTTTTCATGTAAGAAATTCCGATGGCTGCCCTTTCCGCCCCGATTAACAAATCCGGCATTTTCAAGGTCTTTGATTAGTTGGCGTATTTTTCTTGGCATGTTGCATGATACTACTCTGGTACCATGCTGTCAAGCGGGGGGCGGCCTGTTTTGCGAAGGCATTTGGGTTGACCGGGAAAACTTTTAAATTGTTAAGGTGGTTACAATTTGTTACCACCTCTTACTTCTGTATGAGATTTACAAACTGGACGCCCTGGGTGGGATGGGTTTGTAGTGTGCCCGTAAGGGCATCTTGTGCGGCCGGCGGTAGAACGCCTTACGGCGTCACTACAAACAGGCCGAAGGAATATGGTCGGGGATGACTTTCTAAAACGCTAAAGGGCAAGGCGCGCAAGTCTCGAGGAATGGAGCGTACTGATAGTACGTGACATGACGAGAGGCGCAGCGCAACGCAGAGATTGGGCGTTTTACGCAGCCATTGAGGCGGCTTCGTAGCCCATATCAAAAGCCTTGCAGTTGATCTCCACAAACGCCTTTTTGACGGTGGCGGCAATGGCCTGTTTCACGGTTTCGGCGGACAGGGGCAGGATGCCGGCCTGAATCAGGGCGCCCAGCAGCACCATGTTCACTGCCAGGGAACTGCCGGCCTCGGCGGCAAGGGCATTGGCGTCCAGGGCCACCAGCCGTGATGTTTTGGCGGCCAGCAGGGATTTGATGGTGTCCACCTCCGGGTAAACCCCTTTGCCGATGGCCACGGTAAAGGGCGGCATGGGCGCGGTATTGATGATGGCCACGGTGTTCGCGTTGCACCGGCCCAGGGCCCGCAGGGCCTCGGAGGGTTCAAACCCCACCAGCACGTCGGCGCATCCGTCGGAAATGATCGTGCTTTCGGCATCGCCGAACACCAGGGCCGACTCCACCACTCCGCCCCGCTGGGCCATGCCGTGCACCTCGCTCATGCGCACCGGCACGCCGGACAGCAGGCACGCTTCGGTCAACACCTTGGAGGCCAGCAGGTTGCCCTGGCCCCCCACCGCCACCAGTATCAGTCGTTTGGAATCTTGCATATTCATCCGCCTTGCGTGTTATATATTCCGGTCTTCTTAAAATCCGTTTGAACCCTTACTTCTGATCCTGTTTTACCGGCACAATGGCCTTCTCCGGGCACACCTGAACGCACACCGCGCACCCGGCGCACAGATTGGGGTTGATTTGCACCCGGCCGTCCGCCACGTAAAAAGCCGGGCAGGCCAGGGTGTTGATGCAGTCCCGGTGGTTTTTGCACCGGTCGCTCACGTAAAAAACCCGGGCGCTTCCCCGCTTGAGGCTTTTGGCCTTGAGCACGCACTCTTCCCGTGCAATGACCACGGAAACGCCCTTGAATTCAATGGCCTCCCGAATCGCCTCAATACTTTTTTTCAGGTTGTAGGGCCGGATCACTGACACGTGCTGAACGCCGGCGCCTTTGACCAGTGCCTCGATGGAGACCCGCTGAAAACCGGAAAAATTGAGCTCGTCCATGTCCACGCCGGGGTGTGGCTGGTGCCCGGTCATGGCGGTGGTGCCGTTGTCCAGGATCACCAGGGTAAAGTCGTGGTTGTTGAACACCCCGTTGATCAGGGCCGGAATGCCGGAATGGAAAAAGGTGGAATCCCCGATAAAGGCCACCACCTTCTGGTTCGATGCCCGGGAAAACCCGCAGGCCGTGCCCACGGAAGATCCCATGCAGATCAGAAAATCGCCCATGGAGAGCGGCGGCAGAAACCCCAGGGTGTAGCACCCGATGTCCGTGGGAAAGATCGTGTCATACCCTTCCGCGGCTTTTTTTACCGCGTAAAAGGTGGCCCGGTGGGAGCAGCCCGCGCACAGGTTGGGGGGCCTCTGGGGAATCTCGGGCACGCCGGACATATCCGCCGGCGTCGGCGGTGTGTAAGGAATATCAAAATAGCGGGCAATGCAGCGGGCCACCAGCTGGGGATCAAACTCGGAGAGCCGGGAAAACAGGTCTTCCCGCTTGCCCGCGATATCAATGCACCGCTTTTCCTCGGCGGCCATGGCCTTGACCGCCTCTTCCATGAAGGGCTCACCCTCTTCGGCCACCAGCACCCTGTCGCAGTCGGCCAGAAACGCCTTGACCAGGGCGTCGGGCATGGGGTTGGAAAACCCGACGCGCAGCACGGAAAAATCGCTCTCCCGGCCCAGGGCCTTTAACGCGTCGGTAACGTAAAAATAACTCACCCCGTTACAAATGATGCCATATCGGCCCTTGCCGGTGCGAATATTGTAAGGCGATGTATTGGACAGGTCGGCGGCCTTTTTCAGACGTTCCAGCAGCCGGACATGAAGCTTTCTGGAAACCGCCGGCACGGTAACGTAATTAAACGGGTCCTTTTCAAATTGGCCCTCGGTTTTGACCTTTTCAGGAAGGCTGCCCAGCGCCACCTTGGCCGATGAATGGTTGACCCGGGTGGTGGTGCGCAGGATCACCGGCTCGCCCAGGGCCTCGGAGACTTCAAAGGCGTAAACGGCCATCTCTTTTGCCTCGGCCACGGAGGAGGGCTCGACCACGGGCAGGCCGGAAAGCTTGCCGTAATAGCGGTTGTCCTGCTCGTTCTGGCTGGAAAACATGTGGGGATCGTCGGCGGACAACAGCACCATGCCGGCCTTGACGCCCACATAGGCCAGGGTCATCAGGGCGTCGGCCGCCACGTTCACGCCCACGTGCTTCATCACGCACATGCTGCGCACCCCGCAGTTGGCGGCAGCGGCCGCCACTTCCAGGGCCACCTTTTCGTTGGTGCTGTATTCAAAATAGAGGTCGGTCTCCCGGGAGATCTGGAAAAAATTGAGCGACAGCTCCGAGGATGGCGTTCCCGGATAGGTGGAGGCAAACCCCACACCCGCCTCCAGGGCGCCCCGGGCCAGGGCCTCGTTGCCCAAGAGCAGCATCTCTTTTCCCGGTTCCTTGGCAAGTAATTTATGCATAACTTCTCCTGTTGGTTGTTCAATGGGCCGGCCATGACGCACCGTACCCCGCCGTTTCATCAAATCAGTGGTTTATACCAGAAAACCGGGCCGATTCAAAGCGCTTATCCGTGTACTTTTCCTGGCGGAAAGAAAAGTGCCAAAAGAACCGGCCCAGCGGCTTGGCCGCGCCACGGGCACACCCGGGAGCGCCGCACCCCAGTGCGGCAATCCAGTGTAAAATTGACCTGTTTCCTTATTAATGCGGAATGGAATCAATCCTGGTCTGGATCGCCCAGTCAAGCTGGGCGATGACGATCCGGGGGCTGGGCGATGACGATCCGGGGGCCGGGTGGTGACGAGAGGCCGGGCGATGACGTTAGAAAAGCGTCATTACACGGCTTGACCGCGTTTCCCCGGCCCCTTGACCCCTTGAATCCTTGAACCCTTCTCAAATTAATCTTTACATTCTCTCTACCCTGTGGAAAAAATGAAAATTCAAAAATCAGCGGCACAGACAGGGCCGGCGGTACGGAGAAAAAAGAATGTCGATTCGTTCAGATTTTGAAGAGCGGGAAAAAACCTTTATATCTCCTTATGGATGCCTGAGTTCCAACCTTCGGGGCCGGGACCACGAGGAGCCGGAGGGCGCCATCCGCACCGAGTTCCAGCTGGACCGGGAGCGGATTGTTTATTCTAACGCTTTTCGGCGGTTGAAGCACAAAACCCAGGTGTTTCTGTCGCCCCTGGGAGACCAGTACCGCACCCGGCTGACCCACACCCTGGAGGTGGCCCAGATATCCCGCACCCTGGCCCGGGCCATGCGGCTCAACGAAGACCTGGCCGAGGCCGTGGCCCTGGGCCACGACCTGGGCCACACGCCCTTTGGCCACAGCGGGGAGACCGTGCTGCGAAAGATATCTCCCGCCGGTTTCGCCCACAACGAACAGAGCCTGCGGGTGGTGGAGAAGCTGGAAAACAACGGTAAAGGCTTGAACCTCACCTTTGAAGTGCGGGACGGTATTCTCAAGCACTCCAAGGGATACGGCAACATTCTGGACGACGACCCCAGCGAGATGGCAATCACCGTGGAAGGCCGCATCGTGCGGGTGGCCGACATCATGGCCTACCTGAACCACGACCTGGACGACGCCCTGCGGTGCAATGTGATCGAGCGATCTCACATTCCGGAAAAATGCGTGAAGGTGCTGGGCAAAAACCACTCTGAACGGGCCACCACCATGATCCGGGACGTGGTCTACTCCAGCAGCTCCGAAGACGGCCTGCTGCGGCTGCGCATCAGCGACCCGGTGTTTGAGGCCATGACCGAACTGCGCCATTTTCTGTACGACCATGTGTACCGATCTCCCAAGGTGCATGCCGAGTTTGAAAAGGCCAACCGCATTCTCACCGAGCTGTACGAGTTTTTCTACAAGCATACCGACATGCTGGAGGCTGAACTTAAAAAAATGGAGATGGGCAACTGCATGGACACGGACGACACCGACCGGGTGGTGTGCGACTTTATCGCCAGCATCACCGACGAATACGCCCTGGCCCTCTACTCCAAGCTTTTTTTCCCCACACCCATTATCTATCCGGGGCCGATGCATGTCTGAATCCGATAAATTACAGCCCTTTTTTGACCGGCTGGCCGACCTTTACGCCCGCATGGACGCGGCCTACAACGCCACGGCCGGCCGCTACGGGTTTGACTGCGCAGACTGCGCGGACAACTGCTGCTACACGGTTTTTTATAATCACACCAGCATTGAATACTTTTATCTCATGGAAGGGCTGGCCCGCCTTTCCGAAGAAAAACGGCGGGCCGTTGTGGCAAAAGCCCTTGACGCGCGGAACCAGGTGGACGCGGCAAAGGCTGCCGGGCAAAAGCCCCGCGTGCTCTGCCCGCTCAATGAAAACGGCCTGTGCGCCATGCACGGCCACCGGCTGATGATCTGCCGGCTTCACGGCATTCCTTACGAAATTCACTATCCGGGCCGGACCCCATTTAAGGGCAGCGGGTGCGAGGTGTTTGAAACCCGGTGCACCGGTACAGCCTATCTTCCCTTTGACCGGACCCCGTTTTACAGCGAGCTGGCCCAACTGGAGCAGGCGGTGCGCCAGGCCACAGGCCGGAACGAAAAAGTAAAGATGACCATTGCCCAGATGCTTTCCACCGACCTGCCCGCTGACCTGTCCCACGCCGGAGGCGCCCGATGAAACCCGTGGCCCCGGACCGGATCGACGCCCTGCCCGGAAAGCGGCTCTCCGAATCCGACACCTTCAATTTTGCCTGCCATGACGGCCTTGCCTGTTTTAATCAGTGCTGCCGCAACCTCAACCTCTTTCTCTACCCCTATGACGTGCTGCGGCTGAAAAAGGCTTTAAACATCACGGCCGGCGACTTTATCGAACGTTACGTGGATGTGGTGATGCGGCCGGACAACTTTTTTCCGGATGTGCTGCTCTCCATGGCCGACAATGCGGAAAAGACCTGCCCGTTTCTTACGGATACCGGGTGCGCGGTGTACGAAGACCGCTCCTACTCCTGCCGCCTCTTTCCCATGGAGCAGGGCGTGATCATGCCCGACGGCGAGGCCAAACCGGAGATTCTCTATTTGTTCAGGCCCCCGGAGTTCTGCCTGGGCCGCCACGAAGACCGGCCCCTGTCCCCGGCCCAGTGGATCGCCGACCAGCAGGCCGAAACCTACGTGCGCATGACCCGGCTCTGGGCCGAGGTCAAGGCCCTGTTTTCCGCCGACCCCTGGGGCGCGGCCGGCCCTTACGGCCCTGCGGCAAAAATGGCCTTTATGGCCGCTTACAACATGGACGCCTTTCGGGACTTTGTCTTTAACAGCGGGTTTCTCAAACGCTACAAGGTCAAATCCGCGACCCTGCAGAAGCTGCGGGCCAGCGACACCGAGCTGATGCTTTTCGGGTTTGACTGGATCAAGCTCTTTGTCTGGGGCATCAAAAGCGACCGGATTCGGTTAAAGTAGACTATGGCGCGATTCATTCTTCAGAATGACCTTGTCGTTTCAGACACGGCCACCGGCCTGGCCTGGACAAAAGACGCGGCCCTGTCCGAATTTCCCCTGACCTGGCAGGAGGCCCTGGATTTTGTGGCCGACCTGAACCGCGCCGCGTACGGGGGCCACACCGACTGGAAGCTGCCCAACCGGCGCGAGCTGTTCAGCCTGGCCAGCCACGACACCATCAACCCCAGCCTGCCTGTCGGCCATTTTTTTGAAAACGTGTTTCATGGCTACTACTGGACCGCCACCACCTGCCACCGCCTGCCGGACCAGGCCTGGTACGTGCATATGGGCGGGGCCCGGGTGTTCAAGGGAATGAAACACGGCTCCTACATGGTGTGGCCGGTGCGCCTGCCGCCGGAGACACCGGGCCGCCTGCTGGCCACCGGCCAGCAGCGCTGTTACACCCGATCCGGAAAGGTGACAGACTGCGACGGCACCGGACAGGACGGCGCTTTTGGTTCCGGCCGCACCGCACTCCCCCGGTTTACCGACCAGGGCGACACCTTTTATGATACCCTGACCCGGCTGTCCTGGCTCAAACCTTCCCTCTGCCCGGCCGCGCTTTCGGACTGGCCCTCCACCTTTGATGCTGTGGAGCAGATGAACCGGGACCACGCCTTTGGCCGAAGCGACTGGCGCGTGCCCCACATCATCGAGATGGAAAGCCTGGTTCACATGGACCGGCACTCCCCGGCAGTGGCCACAGATGACCAAAGGGAAAGGGTCCAGCCCTTCTACTGGTCGGCCACCACCAGCGCCTACAACCCGGATTACGCATGGGTCCTCTATTTCAACGACGGGGCCGTGGGCGTGGGGTTTAAACCCCTGGCCGAGTTTTTTCTCTGGCCGGTGGCCGGCACACCGCAAGCCCCTCCGGTTCCGGGCCTTGCCGGCCCCGGGCCGGACATACATTGACAAACCGGCAATAAGCGCTTATTATAGCCCTATAAACTGTTCTTTGGGGGCGAAACGGCTTCGACGGGGATAAAGATGCTCAGGTTGCATGTCGAGTTCCGCCATCTCGTAAAACGGCGGGCCTAAACATAATCGCAGACGATTATAACTACGCAGTAGCCGCTTAAGGGCTACTCGTTCTTCGGTTTCTTTCTCGCGGATTCCGACAGAACGTCATTTTAGCGGGATAGCGAACCTTTGATGCCTGTAGAAGGAACGCGAAATTTACAGACTATCCATGTAACTCTTTTGCCTGAACAGTGGTTACATGGAGAAATTCAAAGTTCAGGATAAGCATGTAGACGCCTGTGTTGAATGTTTCCGGACGCGGGTTCAACTCCCGCCGCCTCCACCATTTGAAAAAAGACAACCCGTCTCTCCGGGACCACTCTCGGGGGCGACGGGTTTTCTATTTCCCCTTGTTTTCAAAGGGTTTGGGCGGTTTTCACATCGACGTCAGACCCCTCTCCACCCGCCTCATTTCCACCATTCTCCAGCCTTTCATTCTCTGTTTGCCCCCGAATTCTCTGTTTTCTCAGGACGAGGTCAGAAGCTCGTCCGGTTGGGCAATCCTTTTTATTTCAAGGATTTGAGCCGACCGACCTGTTTTGGGAGTTATGGAAACACGGCCTGTGGTGCGGAAAAACACCCGAATTTTCGAACCAAAAGTCCCTCGCAGGATTTGAGAAATGGGATTAATGTGGATTTCCCGGCAGGGAATGCTCAATAATTTTCATCACCTTCGGGCAGGATTCGAAAGCGGCAGCGATAACACTTTTCGCCCTTGACCCACTCGATGGGGTCCTCTTGGAGCCGGAAAAATTCCCGTAAGCACTTGGACAGTTCCTGCTTCTGCTTCTTCAATTTATTATTTGCAGCCTGGTTGCTCCAATCGATTTCGCCCCTGGAGGCAGCAAACGCTTCCAGGAGTTTCCACTGTACGGTGCGGTCACCATTCTTCTTGCTGTACATGCCCATTTGGTAGTAGGTGTACCTCCCGCTTTGGCCACCGGCCCAAATCGTAACCGTGTGTCCATTCCTGAACTGGATTTTGATGTCAGACCATCTTATCCCGTCAGGCGTCGGAAAATGCACCATGCCACCGGAACCAGGCTCCGGAACATCCTCGTGAAACGCGGCAAACAGCTCGTCGGGAGTTCGCCGTACTTGAAGGTCGCTCTGCTCGTCGAACGGCATCTCTTCTTCAAGTGCCAGGAAGACGGCCTTGCGTTGGGCCAGCATCTGTTCGACTGGAGGGGATAACCGTCGCCGGGTCGGGGTCAGGAGCACAAAGGGATCGGCATGTAGCAGGCAAAGATTTTTCACGATCTCAAGCAGTTCGTCCTGGTTTTCCTGTTGAGTCAAGAATACTGGAAAAACCAATCCAGCCGTGGGCACAAAATCACCCAACCGCCATGTGCGCCGGCAACCGTCAACCTTGCTTTCCCGGTGCGTGATTCCCAACGCCGAACAGATATCCTTGTGCAGGGATGCTCGCTTCACCGAATAGATGAGAGTGTCCTGCTGCTTGAGCGGATACGGTTTCTCTTCCTGCTCCGGGCAGACCGCCACGATGTCATTGGGAGCGTGCGTTACAACATTGCGCGGGCATCCCAGACCGCAATCGGTTCGGCACTCCACGGCCGTGGCCTGACTTTTGGTCAGTTGAAGGTGGCGTTTCCGGAAAACCGAAAATCCCGGCCACCCGTCAAGATGCTGTTGCCACTCGACCAGGGGAGCTATTCCCAAACCTGAGTTATCCCATTGTGACCGCCTTGGATCGTGGCGATCTGGATGCGCTCTACGAAGCCCAGAAGCGGCACGCCCCTGGAGTGCTGGGCGACAACGCTACAAAGGAATTCGTCCTGCGACATGTTTTTGAGATTGCCCCGGAACTCATCCGCAAACCGTCCGATTTACTGCGGGCGCTGCTGCGCCGCCACTATCGGGAGCAGCGCATCCCAGCTTTGCTTGATGAGCGCTTTGTTCAGGTGCTACGCCAACAGGGCGATTTTGAAGAGTGGCCCCTCGAAACAATTATCCCAGATCGGGAAGCCTTTTTCGCTTTCCTCCAGGAACGCTGGCCCGTTTTTCTAAATCAGTCGGCGATCCAGGATGCCACCGGAGTTCGCGAGGATGAGAAGCCCTACGGCTTTGAATATCCCGGCCCTTCGGATTTGCCCTTCGACCATGACGACATCCGTGTCTACATTGACAACCTGTTTGTCGAAGGATTGCTTGAAGCGGTTCCCCATGATTGGGCTGAGTCACTCTCCAAGACCTGGCTCGCCATTGGCATCCGAACTGATCAGCAGGCGGACCGGGCGAGGCGCGTGGAGGGACTACTCGATAACTTGTCGGCCGATATTCCTAATGAGGACACACGACACGACGACTGGTTCCACTTTGCCAAAACCTGGGCGGAGCTGGTGGCTCTGGCGCTGGATTCGAATGCGGTGCTGCCGGAGCCGGCGCGTCAGAAGATGGAGGCGCTTCAAGCTCAGATAGATGCCGTACTCGTACCGTGGCTGACAAAACGCTACGCAGGATTGGTCAACCTGCCCCCGGCTCCACCGGTCATGCTCCACCATATTCCCCGTTTCCTCTCCCGACACATCAACGACGCCAAGCAACACAAGGCTGCGTTCGTCCTGGTCGATGGTCTTGCGATGGATCAGTGGATCGTCATCCGAAAGGAAATCGCCAGGCAGCGAGCCAATTACCGCTTTCGTGAGAACGCGGTGTTCGCCTGGATACCGACCATCACTTCTGTTTCGCGCCAGGCGGCCTTTGCAGGAAAGCCACCGATCTATTTTCCGAACAGCATCCACACCACCGACAAAGAACCGGCCCTATGGACGCAATTTTGGGTGGACCAGGGGCTGACAAAGCAGGAAGTCGCATATGCCAAGGGGCTGGGGAACGGCACCTTGGAAAATGTGGAGGAGATTGTTGCTCGGCCCAAGATGCGGGTGGTCGGTCTGGTTGTCGACAAAGTGGACAAGATCATGCACGGCATGGAGCTTGGCGCTGCAGGGATGCACAACCAGGTTCGCCAGTGGGCCGCAGGACCGTTCTTGGCGCAACTGTTCGACTTGCTTCTGGAGAATGGATTCCGTGTCTACCTGTCGTCGGATCACGGCAATATCGAGGCGTCTGGTTGCGGGCGGCCCGTTGAAGGAGCCGTGGCGGATCTGCGCGGAGAACGCGCTCGGATTTATCCCGATTCCTTACTACGAGGTCAGGTTAAGGAACGATTCCCAAACGCTCTGGAGTGGCCGCCTATCGGGCTGCCGGAGGAATATCTACCCCTGCTTGCTCCGGCTCGATCGGCGTTTGTCCGGAAGGCCGAAAGCCTTGTCGGGCATGGCGGCGCTTCTCTTGAAGAGCTCATCGTCCCTCTTGTTCAAATCGAGAGGAGGGACACATGAACGGACGGAAGGCACAGATCGGCTTCAGCCAGCGCATCAGGCTCGAATGGTTCGAGCAGACGGCCAATCTGACACTGGCCGGGAACGACAAGGCCACAATCAATGACTCGCTCCAAGATCTGCTGCAGGACAAGGTGTCGGTCGGTGGAAAGTCCGTCAGGGGCAATCGGGAAAAGGTTATCACCATTCTCTTGAAGACCTGGCTTACCGTGCCCCGTGAATTGGAAAAGTTGCGGGACGAGGGTCTGGAGATACTCCAAGAACTTCCACGCAAAGACCGAATCGCTGTTCACTGGGGCATGACACTGGCTGCTTATCCCTTTTGGGGTGCAGTTGCCGCTCACACCGGCAGGCTCTTGCGGCTTCAGGGAACAGCCGCTGCAGCACATGTTCAACGGCGGGTGAAAGAGGATTACGGAGAAAGAGAAACCGCATCACGGTCCACCCGGCGCGTGCTTCGATCATTCATCGATTGGGGCGTTTTGAAAGAGACGGGCGACAAAGGCGTCTATGGTCAAGGGAATCAGTATCCGGTTGAAGACCCCAGGCTCATTGCCTGGATGGTGGAGGCATCACTCCGTGCAAGGATGAACGGGTCGGCAGCCATAAAGGACCTGCTCGACAGCCCGAGCATCTTTCCCTTCCGATTAGCCCATATCTCAGCCGAACATGTGGCATCGCTCTCGCCTCGTCTGAATATCCTGCGGCACGGTCTGGATGACGACCTTGTGATGTTGCGTGAAGATCATCGCAAAGAACCCAAAAGAAGAAAGCTCGGGGACTCGGGGAGTAGCTTATGACGAATGAGGAAATAGCACGTTTCTTTAATGACACCCAGGCGTATATCCAGGGTAATGCCGACCTGCGTGATCCCCAGGTTGAGGGGTGGTTCCGTACGCGCCAGCACTTTAGGAACAGCTCAGAGCACGCCATTCTCCAGATTCCAGTGGGTTGCGGAAAAACGGGGCTCATGGCGCTGCTTCCCTTCGGTATCGCCCAGGGTCGTGTCTTGGTGATCGCTCCGAACCTTGAGATACGCCGGGGCATCTCCACGGCCTTCGACATTGCCGGGCGGGACTGCTTCTGGACCTACACACGTGTCCTCACTGACGTAAATCATGGTCCATATACCGCCGTCCTGGACGGTCAGGATGCAAATATTCATGACTGTGAGAATTCCCATATCGTTGTAACCAACATCCAGCAACTGGCGAGTCGGGCTGATCGATGGCTGCCTGCTTTCCCGGATGATTTTTTTGACCTTATCATGGTTGACGAGGGTCACCACAATGTGGCCAGAAGCTGGGAGCGCGTGTTTGAGCGGTTCCCCAACGCCAAGGTCGTGAGTCTAACCGCCACGCCCTTTAGGGGCGACGGTCGCGAGATTGCAGGTGAGGTGGTCTACGCTTACCCCTTCCGCACAGCCATGGTGCGTGGGTATATCAAGCAGATCACTGCGGTGAACGTTGCTCCGCAGGAAATATCCTTCACCTATCGGGGGGATTCCAGGCATCACACGCTTGATGAGGTCCTTCAGCTGCGGGACGAGGAATGGTTCAGCCGGGGTGTGGCCCTGGCCCCGGAATGCAACCGGTCCATCGTGGACGCCAGCATTCAATGGCTTCAGCACCTTCGGGAGTCTGGAACCTTCCATCAATTGATTGCGGTAGCCTGCTCGGTGGACCATTCCCGCCAAGTCCGCTCGCTCTATGCAGAGCGCGGCTTGAACGCGCGTGAAATCCACAGCAACATGCCGGCGGACCAGATCGAGGAGGTGCTCCAAGATTTGCGGCGAAGCCGGATCGATTGCATCGTCCAGGTCCGGATGCTTGGGGAGGGATTCGACCATCCCAATCTGAGTGTAGCGGCGATCTTTCAACCATTCCGGTCTCTATCGCCCTATGTCCAGTTCATCGGTCGGGTCATGCGGGTAATCCACCAAAACAACCCACAGCACCCCGACAACCGGGGAATAGCGGTCTCACACGTGGGATTGAACATCGACCGACATTGGGACGACTTCAGGCGTATCGACCGAGAAGACCAAGAACTAATCCAAGGCTGGCTTGAATCCGGCGATGAGCGCCCACCTGCGGATGAACCTGGCCGGAGACGACGTCTCACTCCGGATATGGTGGTCCAGGATGAAATCATCAGTCATTTCATCGAACAGGCTTACCTGGACCCCATGGATGATGCTGTCATTGACGACCTGGTAGAGGAATTCCGGAGACGGGGTCTTGATCCGGAAGCTCTCGGATTGTCCCGAGACAACCTCCGTCAGCGCCTCATCCAGGCCAGAACCAGGGAAAGCATGGAGCCTCGCGAGATTCCGGTGACTCCCCAGCGTCGCCGCCAGGAAGCCCGTCGAAGGCTCAACGAACGCTCCCGGGCCCTGGCGAGCCGAATCGTGAGCGCAATCGGTGCATCCATCAATGGCCGTAACATCGCTTTGACCTATCCCGAACTACGAAGTGTCAACAACTACGCCGCCGTTGTGCAGATTGTGAATCGCGCCGTCAATGAGCGACTGGAGGCCGATGTTGGAACCCGCGGCGAAATCCCTTTGGAGAGACTTGAGGAGGTTCTGGAGCAGATTGACCAGATCGGCGATGAGGTCCAAGCCGACATCCAGGAGCGCCTTTCAAGGAGATGACTTATGCCCAAGCTGAAACGCCTTCTCGTATCCGCTTGCTTCGAAACCGCCCAGCGACGGCGGCAGTGCTCCCGTAACAAGGGACACGTGATATGCAAAGGCGACAAGTGCTTGGTGATCAAGGAAAACATGGCGAAGAACAATTACTGTATGGAATGCGCAGCCCTCATCCTGCGAAAGGCCCAGGAAGAGCTCAACCAGCTATTGTGGGATCTGAGGTTTCTCGGTCAGGATGGAAACCAACGAAGGACGTGAACGACCTCACACAAACTGTTACTACTCCCTCACAAAATAATTCCGCATCATCCCCATATCCTCATGTTCCAGGTTGTGGCAATGGTACAGAAACATTCCCGGATAATCGTCAAAATCAACCAATATTTTGATCCGCTCACCGGGCATCAGCAAAACCGTGTCTTTCCATCCTTCATCCACATAGCCTTCATGTGCAACGCCGCTGCGTTCAATAACGCGGAACTGCTTGCCATGCAGGTGAATGGGATGGGGCATGTTCATCATATTCATCATACCACCCCCGGTGTTGTTGAATTCCCAAATCTCCGTTGAGCCCAGTTGGACAATCTCGTCGTCTGCCACCTCCTCCATTTGAAACACCCGCCCGTTGATCGTCCATTGCATATGCCGCATCGTGAGATAGAACTGCCGTGGACGAAAAAAATTCGCTGCGTCATCAGGTCGGACAGGCCCGATCTCGGAAAGTGTGTCCGGGAGACGGTAATCTGTTTTCACAGGCTGGGCCACCTTAACCTTAAACACGGAAAAAGCCACACCATTTGGAAGGTTTAGATTTTGGCCCGTTCGTCCGCCCATCATCATGCCGCGGCCCATTCGCCCCCCACCCATGCCACCGACATCGAAGGGAAGGCTCAAAAGGGATGTCGTATACCCGACCGGATTGTCGCTGAAATCGGCCCAGATCTCCAACCGTTCTCCCGGGCTTAAAAACACATACCTTCTGAAGACCGGCCTTTCCAGCAATCCACCGTCCGTACCAATAATGGTCAGCGGCCGGCCGTCTTCCCACGCCAACTTATAAATACGAGAATTGGAGCCATTCAGCAGGCGTAACCGATAGGCAGCGGTCGATACGGGGAGCGTGAAATCCGGCAGCCCGTTAACCATTATCATATCGCCCAAAAAACCGGTCATCCGCTCCATTCTGTGGCCCGACATGTACACCAGCTGATTGCCTGAATCGAATGTTCGGTCCTGAATCACCAGTGGAACATCATATTCGCCATCGGGCAAGCCAACAGCTTGCTCTTCCTCGTCGGACACGAGAAATAGGCCTGCCAGACCACGATACACCTGTGGGCCGGTTCTGCCGTGTGGGTGTGGATGATACCAATAGGTACCGGCTCTGTTCTTGACTTCGAACTCATACAAGTAGGATTGCCCCTGCGGAACGACATAGCGCGGGTGTCCGTCCATAATCGCGGGCACATGCAGGCCATGCCAATGCACAATAGACTCTTCAGGGATGGCGTTTCTGAAGCGAATCCGTATCTTTTCACCCTGATGGACTTTAATGATCGGGCCAAGATAGCTGCGGGGTATTTCAGCAATTCGAGTACGGTCGCCTTTGTGCACCGTCGCATGGTAGCGCCAAATCAAAGTGGGATCGCCCGGCAAAACGGGGACCTCGCCGGGGCGGGCGGAAAGGGTGATGTCGAGGTCGGGGATGAATTCTGTATCAGGAGTTTGTCCGGCTGCGAAACCATCGAATCCAGGCCAGAGCCCGGCTGCCATCAATCCAAGGGTTCCATAGCCGGCCAGCTTTAAAAAATGCCTTCTGGAATGCCTGCTATCGAATCCCAGGTCTGTGTTTCTGTTTCTCATAGTCGGTCTCCTGTAGGGCTATCTAAGGATCTCTTTTTTCATGGACTCAAATTCATCGTGGGTGATTTCTCCTTTGGCATAGCGTTCCTTTAAAATATCCATTGCCTGAGAACCTGTGCCGACACCGGATGAGCCTCTGCTGCCCGTGTTTTGAACCAGCCAGCGAATCAGAAAAACGATTCCGACGATGACTAAAACCCAAAAAAGTAACATGAATATCATACCGAACCACCCCATTCCCCAGTCGCCCATCATCCATCGCCCCATGTGCCAGTTTCGGTACCCGCCGGATTGGGCGAATGCGGGACTTAACATAAAATTGTTCAGACTCCATATCGCGAGAAGCCCCATCAACACTTTGTTATAAACATATTTAATGATCATAGCTTTCTCCTCGATGATTATTCATATTGAGGCGAATAAACTCGATCACCACCCACAGTATCCGCCTCGGCCGTCCCCGTAGCCAGCAGGTCTGTGTCGGTGGTAGCCACTACCGTCGGGGCCGTACATAGCCCCGTGGGAGCCACTATTGCGGTAATCATCGCCGCTTCCAGCACCATGATAATTATTGTAACCATGCCGGTATGGCCCATGGCCGATTCCGCAGCCAGCCAGCACCGTTAGTGCAAGACCCACAATTGCGACAAGCATGATTGGCCTTATCGCCGTTTTCAAAAAATTCCTTTTCATCAGCTCACCTTTCTATCGATTCTATCGCGTCGTCCTTTGATGCAGTCACCTACGGATTCCCTGTTGGTTTCGTGCATGACAGGGCGGCGTTTACCGCCCTGTCATACCCTTTTCGTTGCGTCTTGGCTTACCACCCACAATATCCGCCACCGCGGGGGCCGTAACCCATCATCGAACCATATCCTCCTCTATAGCCGCGGTTGTAGTTGGGTGCTGATTTGCGGGCCTGGATATCATACTCCAATCGTTTTTGATCAAGATCGCTTTGCAGCTTGGAAATTTCGCCCTGAAGCTTTGATGCCTTGGCGGTGTCCGGATTTTCTTTAGCCAGTTCGCTTTGCAGAGCCAGATTCTTCTCATACAGCTGTTGCCTGGTATTTTCCGTCGCCCGGAAGAATTCTGCGCGCTGCTGTTCCAGTTTCGCGATTTCATCTGCGGAAAGATTTCCGTAATAGCCACTTCCCTGCTGCCAGCCCGGTCCCATCATACCCGGTCCCATCATGTGGCCGTATCCATCGCCCCAACCGGCAAACGCGAGGGTCGAGAATCCAAACACGGCCAATACGGCCAGCGTCATAATCCCTTTGGTATTTCGTTTCATTTTGTACCTCCATTATGTAATGTGTTGCAATCTGTTGTTCCCGATCAAAAAAGCGGCCGCTTTCCGAAAACCATATGGCTTTGTCTTAGGAGTAAAGCAAACATGATGCCAATACTCTGCCATGCGGGTCTGAAAAGAATATATATAGCTGTAATTACTTATCTTTATAAAATATTAAGCATACGACAGGATAGATCGTGTGAAGGTGGGCGGGAAGGAGTGTGGTTCAATAATACCCACATTAGTCCATCCTGAATTGCATTGTGGGGTCAAAATGGACAGCTCATGGGGAAGCGGGACCTCTATCTATTCAAAGCGATCCCGAGATGACCAGGAAAATCGTGAAGCCCGCAAGAAGACTGAGAGCGGACCAAGGGCTATCTTCGGCACTCTCATGGGCCTCGCGCATCATATCCTCCATGGCGGCAAGCATGTACAAGCCGGCCACAAAGACCAGACCGGCCATCTTCAACACTTCACTCCGCCCTCGAAACGCGAAGTACGCAAGAGCAGCGGCGCCTATGACCGGCAAGAGAAACGAGGCGGAAATGAGCAGCCGTTTGACCCGTCCCACGCCCTTATCCCGAAAGTTGGCAATCGTAGCGAAACCTTCGGGAATATCCGCCAATACCTGGCCCAAGGCCAGAATGAGCGCCATTTGGCTCGATACTGCTGATCCTGTGCCGATGAGCAGTCCATCACCGACAAGATCGGTTGCCACCGCCAGATAGACCATCCATGCCCCAGCCCCTGCTCCGGCTTGTTTGCCCTCCTGCCATCGTTTGACACCGGATTCTATGAGCAGGTAAGTGCCGCCACCTCCCATGAAAGCCAGGGCGAGCAACCAGGCCGGCGCGCCGGCAAGTGCAGCCGGCATTACTTCGACCGCAACGACTGCGAGGATAATTCCGGTGGCGGCATGCAGGGCGTGATTGAGCATTTTTTTCGACGGCCGCAGCCACTCGGCGAGCACGCCACCACCAAAATTTCCCAGCGCCGGAAGCGTCGCTAAGCCCAGGACCGTTAAGAATTGGCTTTCCATTAGGAATCTCAATCTATTCCATAATCTTTGAGTTTCTTGTGAAGGGTTTTGCGGTTGATTCCGAGCCTGCGTGCGGTTTCGCTTTTATTCCCGCCACTGTCATCAAGTGTGGCCAAAATGGCCTCCTTTTCAACTTCTTCCAGGGGGCGATTGGCTGCAACCGGTGGGGGCGGAGCCACCCATTCGCTTTTTTCGGCATAACTTGAGGTGATGGTGACAGGCAGCTCTTTCTCTGTGATGTGTTCATCCGGCAGGAGAATCACGGCACGCTCAATGACGTTTTCAAGTTCCCTGACATTGCCGGGCCAAGCGTATTTTAGCAGCATATCCATTGCCAACGGAGAAAAGCCTTTGACCTGCTTGTGATTTTTTTTCGCGTACTTCTCCAAGAAATGCTGGGCAAGTAAAGGAGTATCATCTTGACGCTCGCGCAGCGGCGGGATGCGCAGCGTGACGACGTTCAGTCTATAGAAAAGGTCTTCACGGAATTTTCCGTTTTTCACATCCTCCTCCAGGTTTCGGTTGGTCGCGGCAAGAATCCGCACATCCACGCTCAACGTTTCTTCCCCGCCGACCCGCTGGATTTCCCGCTCTTGAATGACCCGCAGCAGCTTGGCCTGCATCGCGGCGGAGGTTTCGCCGATCTCATCCAGAAAAATGGTTCCCTTGTCAGCCTGCTTGAATCTGCCCTCGCGGCGTTTATCGGCACCGGTAAACGCACCTTTTTCATGGCCGAACAGCTCCGACTCCAGTAATGTCTCTGTAAGTGCCGCGCAATTGACCACCACCAGGGCGCGATCCTTGCGCTGGCTGTTGTGATGGATGGATTTGGCGATCAGCTCTTTGCCGGTCCCGCTTTCCCCGGTGATCAGCACGGTTGCCTCCGAAGGCGCAACCATGGACATCATGTCGACCAGTTCCTTCATCGGCCGGCTTCTTCCGATGATATTTTCCAGCTCGTAATCTGCGCTCATCTTTGATTTTAAGGTTGCATTTTCCGCCTTGAGGCCGGAATGCTCCAAAGCACGCGCTAGGCTGATTTTGAGCACTTCAAAGTCCAGGGGTTTGGTCAAATAATCGTAAGCCCCGGATTTTAAGGCCTCTACCGCCGAATCAACCGAAGAGTATGCGGTCATGATGAGAATCGGGATGGCCGGATTGTACTGTTTAATTTGCTTCAGGGCCTCGATGCCGCTCATCTGAGCCATGCGCACATCCATCAAGATCAGGGCGAACGGTCTTTCTTTGACGGTGTCAACGGCCTTGACCCCATCGTCGGCCGTGGACACCTGGTAGCCCCAACTTCTGACGATGGTTTGAAGCGTTTTCAAGTGGTTCAGATCGTCGTCGACAATCAGAATGTGAGAAGGGTTTTGTATGGTCATGACAACCTCATTTCGCTGTCCCCAAGCGGCAGGGCAATCGAGAACACGGTGCCCTGACCAATGGTGCTTCGAACTTTGATTTGCCCCTGGTGGGCTTCGATAATCTTGTGCACAATCGCCAAGCCCAAGCCGGTGCCTTTTGGTTTGGTGGTAAAATAGGGGTCGAATATCTTGCTGAGATCTTCTGCGGATATCCCCGAGCCGTTATCCTTGATGTCAATTGCAACGTTCCCGTTTGCGCCTGTGGAGCTGGAAACAGTCAACCGGCCGCCACTTTCCATGGCTTGCAAGGCATTCAGAAACAGATTCAAAAAGCACTGGGTCAAACGATCCGGATCGACATCGGCCTCAATGGATTCGGATGTAAGATTGAGTTGAATAT
This sequence comes from Desulfosudis oleivorans Hxd3, assembly GCF_000018405.1. NCBI lineage: Bacteria > Pseudomonadati > Thermodesulfobacteriota > Desulfobacteria > Desulfobacterales > Desulfosudaceae > Desulfosudis > Desulfosudis oleivorans. The sequence goes on along the minus strand of NC_009943.1, from coordinate 492,133 downwards.
CGACTTTTTTCGCCGCTGCTTCCTGCTCGACCAGCCGGGTTGAATGTTTCAGCAGTTCATTCATATCGGATAGCTTCCTGTTTAATTTCGTCGGCCTGGCGAACTCCAGCAGCTCGCTGATGACTCGGCTGAGGCGATCCACCTCCTCGATCATGACCCCGGCCATCTCTTTGTCCTCGCTGCCGTCCTCGAACTTGCTCTTGTAGTAGGAAGCGATGCCTTTGATGGAACTCAGCGGGTTTCTAATTTCATGGGCCACGCCGGCCGCCAACTCCCCGATCGCCGCCAGCTTTTCCTTGCGGCGGATTTCATCCTGAAGGCGGCGAACCTCCCCAAGATCTCGGATGATCAGAACCTGCCCGACAAACTGACCTTCTTCGTTGATAATTTTCGAGGCGCTGATGCTCACCGGGACAATCTTGTTTTCGGTGAACTCACATTCCATTTCTTTTTCGAATATCGACTCTCCAAGATCCAGTGATTCCTTCAGCCCACATAAATGCCTTGGTAGGACAGTGTCGGGTTCCTTCCCCCGCGCCTGGGCCAAGTCAAGCCCGGTGATCCGTTCTGCGGCACTGTTGTAAAATGCGATCTTTCCGTGTTTATCCGTGGCGATCAAACCCACGGGGAGGCTGGTGACCACCTGGTCCTTAATGGCGCTGGTGTCCTGAAGTGATTTTTTAGCCGAGCGGTATCCCTGCATCCAGAACATCGAAATAAAACCGGCCAGCCCCAGTAAAATCAAAATGCCTGATATGATGGCCGTGTTGCGGATGTCCTCCTTGCGCCCTTCTTCAAAGGGCTGAGGGTTCAAGCCAACCAGTATGATCTGATCGCTGTCGCCGCTTGAGGTAGGAAAACACCAGTCGTTATCGGACCGCATCATCATCTTGCGCCCTTGCTTCATTTGGCACATACGATCACCCATCTGACGCTCCTGGTCAGTGATCGGCATAAAAAGTCGGTACACTTCAAAAGTGTTCCGCTGATCATCGATGCGCTTATACCGCCAGTTGATTTCCTCTGGTTGATCAAGTCCTTTTTCGGGAAAACCGCTGTTCATTTGGGTGCCGATCAATCCGCGATTGCTGCTGGCCAAAACCAACCCTTTGCGATTTACCACGGTAATATAGAAGACATCCGACAGTTGGGCGGTTTCCTCGATTAATGACTGGACCTGCTGTCCGCCCCACATCATCCCCATCATTCCCGTACGGGCGCCGGCTTCCACCGCCTTGATGATCGCGGCGCCCTTTTCACTCAAAATTTGGGACATATATTTTTTTTCGCGACTGTAGTTCTGATATGCCAGGACCACCACGACGATCAGCAGGATTCCCACCGATCCGATGATAATCCATGGAGATGTGTGCAGGTTTGTCCGGTTGCGGCGACGTGTATTTGGAATCATGGTCTCCTTTGTATTTCCGTGTCTTTCTCATCAATATACTCACGCATGGGTATTTTGGCAACAGTTTATTTTTTTGTGCCAAGCAGTTTGGGTATTTTGACCCCACCTCATTTGATGATAAGGCTTAAAGGACTTTGAATGTCCGTCCGCTCATATGTTTATTTAATGTAAATCCAAACATATAAAGCATTTTGATTGAATCGTGGCATGCAAGTTGCAAATTCTGTAAAATAACGGCGACCACGGCGCCATTGACAGGCGTCATGGACATTTAATTTAAAGAAAAACAACATAACGGAGGTAAAAATCATGAAAAAGACAATTCTTGTCATTGCGGCAACGGCATTTATCGCACTGTTCAGCACCCAGGCATTCGCCTGCTACTGGGATGGGTATTGGGGCGGCCCCGCGGGTGGACCGACGGACGGCTTCAATGGTGATCAACACCAGGGGTTTTATGACAAAACCGCTCAACTCAGACAGGATCTTGCCGCCAAACGGGGCGAGTACAACGCCCTGATGGCCGCGCCCAATCCCGATTCCAATCGGGCGTCAGAGCTGAGTCGTGAAATTGCGGTCCTGCACGATCAGTTGAGGGTCCAGGCGCGATCCTACAACCTGCCGATGTCAAACAATGGGTATTGCGGCCACGGCCGGATGGGCAGACACGGATGCTGGTAGTCAACCATGATGAGGAGATGAGACGGCCGGATCGAAACCGGCCGTCTCATCCTGAATATCAGGGAAGGGAGGCTTGATCATGTGGGGCTGTGGTTATGGACCTATGTCAGGGGGCTGGTGGGGCGGTTTATTCCCGGGAAGTTTATTTTCCCTATTGTTATGGGGCCTGGGAATTTTATTGATCGTGTTTTTTGCTATCCGGATCTTCAGGTCCCAGACCCTTGGCCCGCGTGGGCTGGCACAGGATCGTGTCGACTCTGAGGCTATTTTGAAGGCGCGATTCGCAAAGGGTGAAATCTCAGAAGAAGAGTTTGTCAAAATGAGAGAGATTCTTTCCCGGTTCTAAAAAAGGCGATCCTCCGCAATTATGAGTCTTATTACCCTTGCGCATCACTGGAGAAATTTATCAGGAAGAATCCATGAAAATGACTTTGATTCCGCAACCTATAAGATATATTATTTAGAAGATATAAAGAGTGTGCCGTGGAACTTGGAGAAAAGAGAAAAGACGTTGAAATTAAATCGGAGAGACCAGATGAGAAAGATCCCCTGACAAAATATTTTGACGGCATGGGAACCGCCACTGCCAGAATCATAATCAAACGGCATCTTGACGACGATCAATGGGAAAAATACGGCCTGAAAGATCTGAAAAACACCGGCCGATATTACATTGCCCGGCTTGTTGAAAAGGACGGCACCGTCATTGATGAGGTCTTGATCGACAAACAGTCCGGAACGATTCAGTCGCTGAGAGGGCGAATCGGTGCCGAGGGACAACTACGATAGTGGAACTGAAAGCACATGATATGACAACGACATGTAAAACCACGCTGAAAGTCGGCGATGTGCTCAACAATAGATGGGTCATCCTCGGCTTTATTGACAAGGGCGGAATGGGCGAGGTCTATCGTGCGCATCAAACCAATCTGAATCGCGATGTCGCAATCAAGGTCGTTTCACGGGAATGGCTTGAATCCATTGACGAGGGAGACGAAGAGGCCGAAACCTTGGTCCAACGGTTCAGGCGGGAAGTCCAGGCCATGGCCCAGATTCGGCACCCGAATATTTTGCAGGTTTTCGATCACGATGCCATCACCGTAAAAAAGGGCGATCAGGACAAGTCCATGGAGTACATCGCCATGGAATACATCCCCGGCGGGTCTCTTAGAGACACCATGTCCGATGAAGGATTCTACCCGGAAGAGGATCTTATCAAAACGTGGGTGAGGCGGTATTTTTTACCTGTGCTGGCGGGTGTAATGGCATTGCACGAAAACGGCATCGTGCACCGTGATCTCAAGCCTGAAAATATTTTCATGGACCAGGACACGCCCAAAATCGCCGATTTCGGCCTGGCGCGTTCGAGCCGACTGAAACCGGTCACCCAGTCCATGGACGTAAAAGGTTCGCCTCATTACATGTCTCCGGAACATTTTTTCGATTTCAAAAGGGCTGATCAGTGCGCTGATGTCTATTCTTTGGGCAAAATGCTTTTTGAAGCGGTTGAAGGAAAGATCACGTCCGTAACGACGCCGTTTAAAAGGGCAAAGCTTGCCAAAGCCGAATCCCCCTTTTTTCAAGAGTTGGACCGAATTATTCAAATGGCTACGGCCGAGAGCAGAGACGAGCGAACCGAATCCGTGCGGGACTTGCTCGGACAGCTTGAACGCGTAATCCATGGGTTGGCGTCTCAGAAGCCGGGTGCGAAATTTCCATGGCAACAATCGGCCTCCCTGTTCTCGAAACCGAGATGGGTATGGACAGGTATCATTGTTGCGGTGCTGTCGGTCATATCGATGGCCGCCTGGCATTTTATGGGTGAACCCGGTTTGGGTCCACCGAAGGGTAGTCTTTCGACATCCCCCAGCCAGCACCAAACCCAGACGGTCCCTGGTAACGAGACCACCGCAAGACCGGCGGACGCCGAAAAGGATTCTTTCGCGTCTGAGCACCTTGGAAAACAGCACCTCATCCAAGGGGGACCATTTTCGATCCCTGCGGTATTGGATGGGAGCAGCGATCAATCGATCCAGGTCGAACCGTTTTACGTGGACGAGTTTTTCGTTACCAACCAGCAGTTCGTCGATTTTTTGAATCACAACCTTTCACAAATCAGCATAGAAAGCGGTGTGGTGAAAGGCAGTGGTGCAAACTGGTTCTTGATGGGAGAGGTGCGCGCGGGATACGAGCCGATCGTCTACCGAAGCAATGAATTTCATGTCAGTGATCCGGCCTATGCCTCTAGTCCTGCTTTGCGCGTTACCGGTTATGGCGCTTCGGCCTTTGCAAACTACTTCGGCAGACGATTGCCGACGGAGGTGGAAATGCTCTTTGCAATGGTTAAGGGCGAGGACGGATCGAAAGTGAATGCAGAGCCCTCAGCGGAAGTGAATACCCAGCCGATGGGGGGCATGATGCGTATGATGGGAGACTGGCAGGGCGAAACGGAAAACTGGAGTAGCGTTTCTCCTGATCCGAGTCCGAGCGCCAAAGACCAAGCGGAACCAAAGCGTTCCGATTTTCTGTTATCAGCCGCATCTTTTTCTCCGAACCTGTTGGGCATAAAGGGGCTCAACCATGAGATCGGCGAATGGGTTTATACAGAGGGACTGGTCCAGCCATCGGCGAACGCCTCGACAACAAATCGCTATGCGGTTATCGGTGGCGTTGAGGGGGCTCCGAAGGATAAAAATTCTTTACCCGCGGTCGTTGTGCGTTTCCCCTGGGAAGGATTCGAGGAAATTGGTTTCAGGACTGTAAAGAGCGCCGTTGTCAGCAATTCGGCGGGATGAGCGAGAAGGCAAGAACAATGAGAATCGCGGTGATATCTGACATTCATGGCAACCTGGAGGCGCTTGTCCGCTGCCTGGATGATATCGACCGGTCAGGTGTCGACCGCATTGTCAACTTGGGAGACGCCGTCGGGTATGGTCCACAACCGGAGGAGGTCCTGGTCCTGTTGGAAAAAATGGATATTGCCAATCTTCTTGGCAATCATGAACTGGCGGTGATCGACAAAGTTCATCGTAGCGATTTTTCACCGGAAGCAATTATATCGTTGGAGCAGACCCTGAAATATCTCACATCTGCATCTTTGCTCTATATTAAAAACCTTCCGTATTATCGGGAAATGATTGGCGCGCTGATGGTACACGGCTGTCCGCCCGATTCGCCGACTGTCTACTTGAACCATATGAGTTTGCCAGAGATTAAAGAAACCTTTGCATCCAACAGTTTCGATATCGCCTTTTCCGGACATACCCACCGCCTGATGCTCATTGGTTATGATGGAAAGGATCTTCAATTCGATCCATTGCAGCAGGAAACCATTAAACTCGAACCGGATTATCGGTATATCGTCAATGTCGGTGCCGTCGGACAGCCCAGGGATGGCGATCCGCGTGCAAAATATGCGATTTGGGACAGTCATCGCAACGCCCTCGAGATAAGGCGGGTGGCGTATGATATATCTCGAACGGCCAACTTAATCATTAAGCGCGGTTTTCTCCGAAGGGATGCCGATAGGCTTTTTTCTGGGGATTGCCCCAAACAATATAAGCTCACTCGAGCGGCTGCAAACGACCGATAGCCGAGGAGAGTCGCAATATGGAAACTGTTCAGGAAAAGAGATTTCGCGTTCAAAATCTTGACTGCGCCGCCTGCGCGGCCAAGATAGAGAGGGAACTGCAGAATACCGAAGGGGTGGAAGCGGCGGTTGTTGATTTTGCCAACCTCACCCTACACTTGAGGGCGGCCGATATCTCGAAGGCTCTGGCAGCGGTTGCGCGCATTGAACCCGACGTCAAGATCGAGTCCACCTTGCAGGACTCGGAAGGGGATGCCCATGAATCAACGGAGGCGGGCAATTTTCGAAAGCAAGTTGGAATCATCGTCATCGCTGGTATTATCTTCGCAATTCACCTGTTTTTTGAAGACCAATTGCACCAGCGGCCGTGGGCGTGGGTGGAATATCCCATCGTGATTGCCGCTTACCTGCTGGCCGGCTGGAGCGTTTTAATCGGTGCGCTGCGAACGCTGCGGCGAGGGCAGTTTTTTGATGAGAATGTGCTTATGGTCATCGCCACGACCGGTGCCATGGCCATACACGCCCTGTCCGAGGCAGTCGGTGTGATGCTGTTTTTCAAGGTTGGCGAACTCCTGCAGGACATGGCAGTTTCCAAATCACGGCGTTCGGTTCGCGGGCTGCTGGCTGCCAGGCCGAACCGGGCCTTGCTTAAGACTGAGGGTGGTCTAAAGGAAACCTCTCCCGAAAAGGTCAAGGTGGGCGAAATCATCCTGGTCAAGCCCGGCGAGAAAGTCGCTTTGGACGGTACGGTGATTGAAGGAGTCTCGCAGGTGGACACCTCGCCTTTGACTGGCGAACCGGTTCCGGTTCAAACGCGCCCGGGCGATACCGTCCTGGCCGGCAGCATCAACACGGCATCGGCGCTGACGGTTCGGGTCACAAAGCCTTTTGAAGCGTCTTCGATTGCACGGGTATTGGAGTTGGTTGAAAGTGCGGCCGCGCGCAAGGCCGCCACTGAAAAGTTTATCACCACCTTTGCCCGTTATTATACGCCGGTGGTGGTGGCCATTGCGGCGGCTATCGCCCTGGTTCCGCCTCTGCTCATAAATGACGCCCAATTCTCGACCTGGATCTATCGCGCCTTGGTGTTGCTGGTGATCTCGTGCCCCTGTGCTCTGGTAGTCAGCATCCCCTTGGGTTATTTCGGTGGAATCGGCCGGGCCTCGCGCAGTGGAATCCTGATCAAGGGATCAATGTTCATCGATGCCCTTTCAAAAGTCAAAACAGTGGTTTTTGACAAGACCGGCACTTTGACACGCGGCGTTTTTACGGTGGATCGTGTCGTTACCGACAACGGATTTTCGTCGGACCAGGTACTGCAAATGGCCGCAGCCGTGGAACTGCACTCCGATCATCCCATTGGCAAGTCCATCGTAGAGGCGATGACGAGTAAAGGTCTTGCCATTGATGAATCGCTGGTGAGCAATCACGTCGCCATTTCCGGAAAGGGGGTCAAGGCTGTCTTTGACGGGAAAAGCATCGCCGTCGGTAACGATGCGCTTTTGCATGAAAGACAGATCGATCATGGAAAATGTGACTTTGACAGCACCGTTGCCCATGTAGTGGTGGATAATCAATATGCCGGTCACATCTTAATCGGTGACCAACTCAAACCGGATGCCAAGCTGGCAATGGAGCGGCTGCGATCAGATGGGGTTTCGAAACTTGTGATGTTGACGGGCGACAACGCGTGCGCAGCTGCAAGCGTTGCCAAGGCTCTCAATCTGGATCAATTTCATGCCGAATTGCTGCCGGAAGACAAGGTCCGCATTTTCGAACAAATCCTCGCGGAAACCAAAGAGGACGGAAAGGTCGCCTTTGTGGGAGATGGTATCAACGATGCGCCGGTCTTGGCCCGGGCAGATGTGGGGGTGGCCATGGGTGCCCTCGGTTCAGACGCCGCCATCGAAACCGCCGATGTGGTGCTGATGACCGACGCTCCGGCAAAAATGGCCGATGCCGTCAGCATCGCTAAGAACACCCGAAAGATTGTTTTGCAGAATATTGTGCTGGCACTGACCGTTAAAGGGATATTCATATTGTTCGGGTCCTTTGGTTTGGCTACCATGTGGGAGGCCGTTTTTGCTGATATGGGTACTGCCCTGCTCGCACTGCTCAACGCGACGCGAGCGTTTCGTGGATATCCTTCCCTCAAGGAAGTCCACGTTAAAAACGCTTCCGTCTGACATTAAAGGACTGGATTTTTAATAACCCATTGATATCGAGAGGTTCTCAGTTAACTGCGGGAGAACGAGAACGGTTATAAAAAGGGTTGCTCACGGGGAGGGTCATGCATAAACAAAGAGAACGAAATAATGGAGACTTGAGTTGCGATATCACCGCGTTTGATGTGCAAACGGGAATCGAACCCACGTCCGTTCTCTGTTTGGGGAAAATGTGGAGAAAAGGATTTCCCGCGTAGGGATGCGGAGAACGTGACTCAGAGGTTCTCAAGGCATTGTAAATAAAGGACTTTTAATGTGTCGGCGCTGGGGAGACTAAGTTTTTGGAAGGCGGCGAGCCCTCCACCATCCTTCGCTTTCAGCAACGCGAAAAGCGAAGGCTGCCGCGACGTAGCCGAAGGGCGAAGTCGGGCAAAATCAAAAGCCGACGCGCAAGCTACGGCTCGGCACGCCTCCCCATGAAATTCTATTCTTTGGCTCCCCCTGCCTACCGAAATGTGTAGCGGAATGTAACGTCGGCCATTGAGCGGGCTGTCAAGCGGCGCCTCAATGGCCTTGTTGGAGCAATCACTCCTCGTATTTCAGTAGGCGGACGGCCTTGCCCTTTTCGGATAGAGACCAGAGCAAGCCCTTTGATTTCGAATGTGCCTTGTGCAGGTATCCCAAGTCGTAGAGCCTGGCGAGGACCGACTCTACGGTGTGGCGAGTCATTCGCGTGTCCTTGGCAAGGCCGCTGATTGATCTGAAGGAGAACTTTGAGTCCTGAAGTCGCCTCAGGATTGTGTCCAAAGCTGCTTCACTACTGTGAGAGAGATTCAGCTCCTTCGTCAGGTCTTCGATTGAGACGGGAGTGTCGATTTTCTCCTCGGTGTCCGACGCCGAGGACGATATTAGCGTGTCTACCGTCTCCTCGATGTCCCTCACCTTGGCCTTAAGACCAAGCCCTTCGAACGACTCAAACCGATGAAGCTGAGAGAAGATGAAGCACAGGAAGGCGGCACCGTATGTGGCGAGATTCGTGGACTTGCCCAGGAACGACAGGATCAGTCCAGCGACAAGCAGAGCGAAAGCCACAAGGATGAGAGCATTGCTCAATATATTCCGCATCTTCTTCATCCGTGCTCCAACGTTGAGCTAACCGGCCTGGGAAAAAGCGCAGCTTTTTCCCAAGTCCGGTTCAGCGACTGGTTCGGTCATTCTTCCGCATTCTGTTTTTGGCGGTTGGCTTCGGCGTTCTCCTTGATTGCCTCCGCATGTGCCTTGAGTAGTTCAGCTTGAATAGCGGGCATAATATCACCCATGTAGTCTCCGAACTTATTCATCGCCGATTTTCCAACCGGCGATCCGTAGAAATCGGCAAGGGCTTTGAGTTCGTCGGCTGTGAAATGCTTTTCCATGGAATCCTTCATGATCTTGGTGAAGGCCTCCAGATCCAAGTGTTTTGTGAGCAGTGCTTTGAACTCTTCACGATTCTCTGGAGGCAGATTCATGGACACCTTCTGTGCCATGTCCTTCATCATATCCGCAGGTGGAGTTGTTTTCAGATAGCGGGCGGCTTCTTTCTGCCGATTCGACGGGGTGTCCTCCAAGGCGAATGCCGTGGCGGCAATGCAAATGATAAAAGCAATAAGCACTTTCTTCATTTCTTCCTCCTCTCTTGACCGATCATAGATTATATTGGTTCTATTTTTTGTGCTTCTAAGACGTATTATTCACATTCTGCTTGAAATTTACGATCTGCTCCTGGCATCTTCTTTCAGTTTCTGAATAGCTGTCACTACCTTGACATGCTCTTGTTTCTGGGGCTGGAAATACCGGTCAAAGACCTTGTTTGTGGTCTGGCCGGTGCCGCCGTAAAGATTAACGTCTTCAACCCCCAGGTTTTTACAGGCCCGGTCCCACCAGACGTTTAAATATTTCCGCCCGAACTGTACGTCATCAACAATGCCCTGTTTTTTCTTTTGGCGTGTTGACCATGATAAACCTGAATGCGGTGTTTGATGGCCGCTCTGGTCAAACCGCGTTTTACAGCCACGCAAGTTTTGCCAATGCCAACATAGACGTTCATGTAACACCCTCCTCAGGATAGTGAAGAAAAATTAGCATGCTGTGTCTGCAAGGTCAACTCCGTTGGCTGCCGGCCCGAATATTTCATAAAATTTTTCGACGCGGGTCGCCCCATATCCGGACACCAACAAAACGGCGGCCAGCCGGTCGCCTCTTCTATACCCCGCTGAGTTTTGCCATGACGGCGGTGGCGAAGCTGAGCACAAAGAAGAATCCGCACATATCGGTCACCGTAGTGAGCAGGGGAGAAGACACCAGGGCCGGGTCCATTTTCATCCGTTTTAAAAGCAGGGGAAGAATACCGCCCAACATCACCGCCACAACGGTGTTGGCTGCCAGCGCACTTCCTACCACGAGCCCGAGATAAAAATTCCCCTTCCACATGAATGCCAGTATACCCAGAAGCAGTCCCAGGGCCGCGCCGTTGATCAACCCCAATCCCGCTTCCTTTAAAAGTACCCGTATCAGCTCATTGGGCCGAATCAGTCCCAGGCTCAGCTCCCGCATGGATACGGCCACGGCCTGATTACCGGAGCAGCCGCTCATGTCACTGACCATGGGCAGGAATACGGCCAGCGCAATGGCCGCGGACAGGGTGTCCTGATACATGGCAATCACACTGGCAGCAATAACATTCAGTACAATGTTGAGGCTCAACCAGGACAGACGGCGGCCGGACCGGACCAGCAGCGGCATGGACCGGAATTCTTCGCCGCCGACAATACCGCTGAATCCCAAAAACTGGCGCACAGAACGCTTCCGGGACGCCTCTTCCACAGCTTCCGGCAGCACCACCCCCTGCATCCTGCCGTCACCGTCCACCACCGGCACTCCAAACAGCCGGTGCTCTTCAAAAAAATGGCGCAGTTTTTCAAGGGGTGTATCCACGGACACCTTTAGTGGATTTTTGATCATCAGATCCCGGAGATAGGCGTCTTTGGACGGAAAGAGCAGATCATGCATCCGCAGCACACCGGCCAGCCTGTTATCCTTTTCTGTTACATAGAGGTACTGGACATTGTAGCCTGTATAGGTTTCCCGGTTTTTTTGAAGATCTTTTAATATGTCGCTCACCCGCAACCCCTCGGGATATGCCAGAAACTCGGAGACCATCAGGCCGCCGGCGGAGTCGGGGGGATATTCCAAAAACTGCCGGGCCTCCCGGGCGCCTTCAATATCCATTTCATCCAAAATGGCCTCTGCCCGATGATCGCTGATTTCCCCCAGCACATCCACCACATGGTCGCTGTCCAGTTCTTCAAGAATGGCGGCCGCCATTTCCGGGGGTAAATCTTCAATCAGGTCCGCCGCCTGGGTGTCGGAAATTTCTTCGATGATATCCGCCGCATCCGCCGGTGTCAGTATTGAAAACAGGCGGACCTGGTCTTCGGGATGGATGCGGGAGATGGTGCGGGCGGTTTCCGCGGCCCCCAGGAAATCAAAAAAGGCCAGAATTTCCTCCGTGCCCGCGCCGGTGATCAGTTCATGCAATTTTTCCCAGGGTTTGTCTGTTTTGTCCGTCACGATGGCGTTCATTTGAAAAACTCCCATGCTTTTAAAAGGCTGGATTCGCTGTTGATGGGCTTCCGTCACATGGCCACGAAACTTTGCGTGTGCCGTTATGGACGTTCACGTAAAACCCTCCCTGAGGACAGTGTGCAAAAGTTAGCATGCTGTGCCGGCAGGGTCAATTCCGTTGGCTGCCAGGTCCTGTTTTTATTTTGCATGCGCCATGGCAGATGATATAGTCGATCCTAACCCGAACATTTCATGAAGGTTTCGACATTTTTCAAGGTGGTTATGGACACGGATGTAATGGGCGACCGGCGGGTCGCCCCAACGAAATCCGGGAACAGATAACCGAATATGGCGTGGAGGCATGGATGGCATGAAAACCAATTATCAACCGCCCTGCACCATCACCCCGGAGATTGTAAACCGGGTCGCCGAGATCAGCGAAGCCATCGGGCGACTATCTGTAATCACCGATCAGGCCAAGGCCCTGCGGCTGCGGAGAGTCAACCGCATTCGCACCATTCGGGGATCCCTGGCCATCGAGGGCAATACATTAAGCGAGGCCCAGATCACCGCGATTCTGGAGGGCAAGCGGGTGATCGCGCCGCCCCGTGAGGTGCGGGAGGTGAAAAACGCCCTGGCCGCCTACGATCGGTTCGATACCTGGAAGCCCGAGGCGGAAAAAGATCTGCTGGAAGCACACCGGATTCTCATGTCCGGCCTGATCGACGAGGCGGGGCTGTATCGGCACGGCGGCGTGGGGGTGATGGAGGGCCAGCAGGTGATCCACATGGCGCCTGCGGCGAAGCGGGTGCCGCGATTGATGGGCGATCTGTTTTCCTGGCTGGCTGTCACCGATACCCACCCGCTTATTGCCAGCTCGATCTTTCACTACGAGTTTGAATTCATCCATCCCTTTGCCGACGGCAACGGCCGGGTGGGGCGGCTGTGGCAGAGCCTGATTCTTTCGCGCTGGAATCCCCTGTTTGCCCATATCCCGGTAGAAAGCATGGTCTTTGAACATCAGGTTGAATATTATGAGGCATTACAGGAGAGTACCCGAAAGGCCGATTCTTCGCCCTTTATATCCTTCATGCTGCGGATGATCCTGGATACGGTGACCACTTCGACCCCGGAAGTGACCCCGGAAGCTACCCCGGAAGTTCGACTGCTCTCAGTTCTTGCCGGAGAGATGACCCGGCAACAGCTCAAAGAGTCGCTTGGACTGAAAGATGATGAACATTTCCGCAAGGCCTATCTGCTCCCCGCTCTGGAATCCGGCCTGATTGAGATGACCATTCCCGACAAGCCGCGCAGCAGCAAGCAGAAATACCGGCTGACCGACAAGGGGCGCAAACGAATGACGCAGCATGGCAAAGGGTAACTTACAGCAACGCGGAAAGTGAAGGCTGCCGGTAGGGGCGACCGGCGGGTCGCCCCTACCGGTGCTCGATATCCCAAAATCCCCTGTCTTACCGGCCCGATAAGAAAAATCCGAAAAACGTTGCTTTTCTGTTTTTGTCTGTTTATTTTAGGATAGCACTTAAAGGTAAAATAACGGCAGCGCTTATTTTAGGTTTAAGGCAGGCAGGATGAAGCGAGAACTCCAAGGCAGATACGTGACCATATCGACGGTAGGGGAGACGGCCAAGGCCTTTGTGCCTTCACCGCTGCCCCCGCGTCCGCCCATCAACTGGACGCTGGAGTTGCGCAGCAAGTTCGACAAGGCACTGCTGGCGCTCGGACGGCTGGACAGCGTCTCGACCCTGCTGCCGGACACCTCGCTGTTCCTCTACATGTACGTCCGCAAGGAAGCGGTGCTCTCCTCCATGATCGAGGGGACCCAGTCGTCCCTGTCCGACCTGCTGCTGTTCGAACTGGATCAGGCGCCCGGCGTGCCGCTGGATGACGTGCGGGAGGTCAGCAACTATGTCGCGGCCCTCGAACATGGGCTGCGCCTGCTGGAGGAAGGGCTGCCGCTGTCGCTGCGGCTGCTCCGCGAGATCCATGGCGTGCTGCTGACCAAGGGGCGGGGCAGTATGCAGGCCCCGGGTGAGTTCCGCCGCAGCCAGAACTGGATCGGCGGCACCCGGCCGGGCAACGCGGCCTTTGTTCCGCCTCCGGCCGAAGAGGTGCTGGAGTGCATGAGCAAGCTGGAGCTCTTCCTGCACGACCAGCCGGAGCCGACCCCGGTATTGCTCAAGGCGGCGCTGGCCCATGTGCAGTTCGAGACGATCCACCCGTTCCTTGATGGTAACGGCCGTCTGGGGCGTCTGCTGATCACGCTGCTGTTGTGTGAACAGAAGGTGCTGCGGGAGCCGATGCTCTACCTCAGCCTCTACTTCAAAACACACAGGCAGTATTACTACGAGCTGCTCAACAACGTGCGCCTGACCGGCGACTGGGAAGCATGGCTCGACTTTTTTGCCGAAGCAGTGGTCGTTACCGCTACCCAGGCGGTGGAAACCGCCCAGCAGCTTCTCGACCTGTCACGCCAGGACCGCGGCAAAATCAGGGACCTCGGCCGGGCGGCGGCCTCGACCCTGCAGGTTCATCGGGGGCTGATGGAGCATCCCATCGCCACTTCGGGCTCACTGGTGGAAAAAACCGGTCTCACCCCGGCCACGGTTAACAAGGCGCTCGGCCACCTGGAAAAGCTCGGCATCGTCAAAGAGCTGACCGCCCAGAAGCGTAACCGGTTGTTCAGCTATGCCGGCTATATCGAGATCATGAGTCGCGGCACGGAACTACCGGGTACGAATTGACCAGGCAGGGACCTGCCTTTTGCCTTTGTCACCAAAAGGTCAGGCGTTGCCTGACAAAGCGGACTGACTGCCAGGGGGCGCAAGTGGCTGACCGGGCCTGCCTTCGGGATCTGTTTTGTTTTTCGGCCGGGTTGGCCGCCGGGCTACTGGCACTCCCGGGTTTTTGAAAACCCGATGTCCGGCCACTTTTCCGCCATGTAGTTGAACTGCCATTCGTTCTGGGCCAGGTAGGTGAGGTTGCCCTCGGCGTCGCGGGCCAGGTTGGCCTGGCGGTCCTTTTCAAACAGCGACAGCAGCTTGCGGTCATCGCAGTGGACCCAGCGGGCCACGCTGTAATCCACCGGCTCGTAAACGGCATCCACCCCGTATTCGGCCTTGAGCCGGGCCATGGTCACCTCGAACTGCAAGACGCCCACGGCCCCCAGAATGATGGCGTTGTTCGCCAGGGGCCGGAACACCTGAATGGCCCCCTCCTCCACCAGCTGATCAATACCTTTCTGAAGCTGTTTTGCCTTTAAGGGCGACCGCAATATCACCCGGCGAAAAAGCTCGGGCGCGAAATTGGGGACCCCGGTAAAGGCCAGGGGCTCTTTTTCCGAAAAGGTGTCGCCGATGCGAATGGTGCCGTGGTTGTGAATGCCGATGATGTCGCCCGGCCATGCCTCTTCCACAAAGGCCCGGTCCTGGGCCATGAAGATGATGGGGTTGGCGATCTGAATCTCCTTGCCGATGCGGTGGTGGCGCACCCGCATGCCCCGCACAAACCGGCCCGAGCAGACCCGCAGAAAGGCGATCCGGTCCCGGTGGGCCGGGTCCATGTTGGCCTGAATTTTAAACACAAACCCGGAAAAGGCCGGCTCATCCGGTGTCACGGTGCGGGTAACGGCGGCCCGGGGCTGGGGGCCGGGGGCGATCTCCACAAAGGTGTCCAGAAGCTCGCGCACACCGAAGTTGTTGATGGCGCTGCCGAAAAAGACCGGGGTCTGGCCCCCTTTTAAAAAATAGTCCAGGTCAAAGGGGGTGGCCGCGCCTTCCAGCAGGGCCACGTCTTCGCGCAACTGGTCGGCCTGGCTGCCCAGGACCTGGTCCAGCAGGGGATCGTCCAGATTTTGAATGGTCACCGTATCGCCGGTCAGGCGCTCCTGGCCGGGGGTAAACAGGACCAGCTCGCCGCGATGAAGGTTGTAGGTTCCCTTGAACCGTTTGCCCATGCCGATGGGCCAGGAGAGGGGCGCGCACTCGATCTGGAGTTTGTCTTCGATATCGCCCAGAATATCGATGGGCGACAGGCCCTCCCGGTCCAGCTTGTTGACAAAGGTGAGAATGGGGGTGTTGCGCATCCGGCACACCTCCATCAGCTTGCGGGTCTGGGTCTCCACGCCCTTGACGCTGTCGATCACCATCACCGCGCTGTCCACGGCGGTGAGCACCCGGTAGGTGTCTTCGGAAAAGTCCTGGTGGCCGGGAGTGTCCAGCAGGTTGATCTCGTAGTCGCGGTAGTCGAACTTCATCACCGAGCTGGTCACTGAGATGCCGCGCTCCTGCTCAATGGCCATCCAGTCGCTGGTGGCGTGGCGGCCGGCCTTGCGGGCCTTGACCGCGCCGGCCATCTGAATGGCGCCGCCGAACAGCAGCAGCTTTTCGGTCAGGGTGGTTTTGCCGGCGTCGGGATGGCTGATAATGCCGAAGGTGCGGCGCCGGTTGATCTGCCGCTGAGAAATTTTATTTTCAGTTTTCATTTTTTAAACAGTCTCAAAAGTTATCGGGCCGGCGGGCATGATGCCCGTCGCTCCGGCCAAGTCAATGCGTTGTGCAAAAAAAAACAGTCTGGCAGACGGGGGTTTTCCCGGAACGCGAAAGCATCAGGGCGGCGTCAGGCAGGGGGGTGTCTCTGTTCGCACCGGTTCCGTGGCCCCTGCGAACGCAGACAGGCGCAAAACCGTGGGGCAGAATCGTAGAATGTCAAAACCGGTACTCATGGGTTGATGCTTATAAGCGGTTTATTGCAACATGTCAAATGGTTCCTGCGTTCCTTGTGGGCGGCGCACTTTAAACCGTCGGTACAACAGTCTCCCGCAGCACCCGGGCCTTTTGCCAGGCCCCGGACTGAAACCGCACCATCCAGATCACGGCCGTGGTGCCGATAAAAATCGTGGCCAGGGTCCATTCCGTGACCAGGCCGGGCATGGTCCGGTCCACCAGCCAGAGCAGCGCGAGAAACACGCCGGAAGAGGCGCAGTAGGCCCAGGCCAGCCACCGGGTGTCCCCGGCGGCGGCCAGCACCCACCCGATGATGATGTTGGCCGCGTCCAGAATGCAGTAAAGGGCCACGAATTTTAAAATCAGGATGCCGGCGGCCACGATTTGGGCGCTTTCCGGCCCGAAGCCGGCAAAAACCGACATCAGCGGGGCCGGGGCCAGGGCAAACAGCAGGGCCATGGCCAGCATCCACGCCTCACCCACGGCCAGGGACTGCCAGGCAATGGCCGGTACATCATGGTCTTTCCCGGCGCCCCGGGCCTGACCCACCAGGATGCCCGCGGCCTGGGCCAGGCCGATGGCCGGGAAAAAGGCCAGGCCGTTGATGCGGAAGGCGATGCTGGAGGCGGCCAGCTCTGCCACGCCCAGCCGGCCGATGATCACCAGAAACAGGGTCCAGGCCACCAGTTCGCCGCTGATCCTTAACCCCACGGGCACGGCCAGCAAGAGAAAATGGCGGAAGGCGGGCCATTCAAACCGGCGGGCCGCTGCCTCGCCGAACCCGCCGGCCCTTGCAAACAGGATCGTGAACAGGCTGGCGGAGATCATTTCCGCGGTCACGGTGCCGATGGCCGCGCCGGCAATACCCATTTGAGGCAGGCCACACCTGCCCAGCACCAGGGCCCAGGTCAGCACGGCATTGATGGTAAACGCAAAAAGCATGACCCAGGTGATGGCAAGGGTGCGGCCGATGCCGGAGAGCCAGCCGGCCAGTGCGCCGCCGGCCACCGGGAAAAAAGATCCGGCCATGCAGATCCAGAAATAGGTCATCTCATACCGGGCCACCAGTGGATCGTGGCCCATCAGCAGAAACAGCCGGGCCAGGGGCCAGGCAGCGATCAGTGCCGCCAGGCCGGAAAACAGGGCGGCATGAATGCCCATCCACGTGGATTTTTTAACGCCCATGCTGTCCCCGCGTCCGTGGCTGTGGGCCACAAAGGTGCCGGCATAGGCGGCGATGCCGTATAAAAAACCCTGGAACAGGATCACGGCCAGGCTGGAAGGTCCCATGGCCGCCACGGCCTCGGCCGAGTGCCACGACAGCACGATCGTATCAATGATCTGCATGGTCATGACGGCCGAGGATGAAAGAATCAGGGGGAAAGCCAGCCTGAGCAGGCGCGGGACGTGATTGAACATGATGGAGTGGGCCGGGCGGCATTAAACGCCCGCCCGGCACTGTCTTTTCAAATTATGGTTTATTTTACGGTTTGTTTTTTTATCTCGCAAAGGCGCAAAGGTTTATGTTTTCTGCCTTACACACAGTGTTCTTGCTTTTCTTTGCGTCCTTCGCGTCTTTGCGGGAAATTTAATTTTTCGAGGTTCCTTATATATGATGCCATCGTAAAAAGTCAGGAACAAGACGGCAAAGTAAAAAGTTCAAGTTCAAGGCGTCGCAAATCCCGAGGAATGAGGCGTACTTGTCGTACGCCGCAGTGACGAGGGGTGCAGCGCAACGCAGAAATTGGGCTTTTTACGAAGCCGTCTTATATCATATACCCAGCATCAGTTTGATGGTGGTGAAATAGATCAACAGGCCGGTGATGTCCACCATGGTGGTCAACGCCGGGCTGGCCACCACGGCCGGGTCTTTTTTCAGCAGGGCCGCGAACATGGGCAGAAATACACCGATCAAGGTGGCGGAAACCACCTGAAGGCCCAGGGCTGCGGAAATAGCAACGGCAATGGAGACCAGGGAGTAGCTCTCCGGCATGGTGGAGGCTTCGCCGAAAAACATCACACGGCCAAAGGCCACAAGCGCCAGCATCAGGGAGAGCCCCAATCCCACCTGGAACTCCTTGGCCAGGACCCGGAGAATATCTCTGGTCGAGATCTCTTTTAACGCCAGGGCCCGAATGATAAGGGCCGCGGCCTGGCTCCCGGTGTTGCCGCCGGTATCGGCCAGCATGGGCATGAAGGAGGCCAGAATGGCAAACTGAAGCAGCATGCCCTCATGGCTCTGAACGATAAAACCCGATACCATGCTCAGGCAGGCCAGCATCACGATCCAGGGGGACCGGTTTTTCAGGTGGGCCCAGGCCGAAGTTTTCATGTATACCCCGGCCTCATGGCTGCCGGCGATGGCCATGAGCTTTTCCATGTCCTCGGTCTGTTCCTGGGTGATGATGTCAAGGGCGTCGTCGTGGGTGATGATGCCCACCAGGGTGTCGCCGCCGTTGATCACGGGCAGGGCCAAAAGGTCGTATTTCTGAATTTTGCGGGCCGCGTCCTCCTGGTCCTCCTCCACCCGGGCAAAAATCACCTCAGGGTGCATGATGTCGCCCACTTTGGATTCCCGCCGGGCCACGATCAGGTCTTTTAAGGAGACAAAGCCCTGGAGCTTTCTTTTCTCATCCACCACGTACCCGTAATAGATGGTCTCCTTGTCCGGCGCCACCTTGCGCAGATGGTCGATGGCCTGGGAGGCGGTGAGATGGGGGGGCAGGGTCACGTAGTCTGATGTCATGACCGCGCCGGCCGTGCCCTCTTCATAGGCGGTCAAGCGGCGGATGTCCTCCCGCTCGGCCTGGGCCAGGGCCGGCAGCACCGACTCCTGCATCTCGTCGGGCAGTTCCTTGAACAGGTCGGCCCGGTCATCCGGGGGCATGTCGGCCAGCAGGCGGGCCACCTCCATGCGCCGCAGGGAACCGATAATCTCGATCTGGAGATCCTCGTCCATGTGGCTGAAGATGTCGGAGCGCAGGGGAAAATCGGCGTGGCGCAGCACCTCCCAGGCTTCCGTGCCCGGCAGGGCCGAGATCATTTCGGCCACAACAGCGGGATGGCCGGTCTTGCAAAAGGCTTGAAGTGCTTGCGCGTCCCCGGCCGCGATCAGTTCACGCAGTTCGGGGACAACAAGGGGATTTTTGACTGTCATGGTTCACCTCCATTATGGCCGCGGCAAAGGGCAGTCGCGGCCGTCGGTGAACCGGGGGGCTAGGCGCGAATGGGGCGCCGACCGGTCACGCGAATGGCCGCAAGGCCGAATCGCTGCGATCCAGGGTCGTCGGGATCGGGCAACGTCGACGGGCGGGCAATGGCCTGCCGACTGTGAGTTCCATCCGAGCCGTTCATCTAGATAGCCTCCTGTTACGTTGATAAAAAACCGGCGACAGGTGCCGGTAAATGGTGTCTGGTTTATAAAGGATGCGGTTGCAAAAGACAAGCTTTTTTTCCGGGCCGGGGCTCGTGGTTGCTGGCAAAACGCTTTGCAGAAGTGTAAAAGTCAGGATATTCCCGGACAGTTCCGGCTGATGGCACCGCTGGTTTTCATGACGGGTTTTTCGGGGAAGTGAATTTTATGCCAAGGATATCGGATGCCTGTGCCAGTTTTTTGTCAAAGGTCCAGAGGGGCACGCCGGTCAGCGCGGCGGATGCCAGAAGATGCATATCCACATACCCCAGCCCTTTTCCCATCAGGTGGTGGTTCTCAATAAACGCCAGCACCTCATGATGCTCGGCCTCGGTGCTCATCGGCAGCAATTGCAGGTGGGTCAGGATGACGGCCCGGTCCTTGAGATTGCCGCAGGCCAGCTCGCCCACAATCAGCGGGTGGCACATCACCCTTCCGTCATTGAGCAGGGCGGCAAGCCCGGGAGATCCATCCCTGAAATGGGCAACCCAGACCGATGTGTCCACAAGCACCATGTTCTGTTACGCCCCTTTTCTTCTGGGAACCGCTTCCAGCTGCTTCTGGGTGCCGCCAAGCCGTGCAAGCCGTTTGCCGCTTTCCCTGGCAATCAGGGCCTCCAGCCCCAGTTTTACAAGAGCGGTTTTTTCTTTTATACCGGTCATTTTAGACGCCTTATCGATCAGGCCGTCTTCGATATTCAGTGTTGTTCTCATGGCTTCACCCCTTATAATTATGATGCCTTAATATGCATTATTTATGCACATCTGTCAATTCATCCGGCCAGCGCCCTTTGTCCCGGTGTTGTTACCCGCTGCAAACGCGTTGTAAGGTTTTTGGATCAATCTTATTCTGGATTACCCGGTCAAGCCGGGTAATGACGGGCAGGGTGGTGATCGGCCCGTGGCAACCGCCGATGCACTCATAAACAGTTACAATTTGTTTTTGCCCATCTGATCCACCATGAGCATGAAAACATTGATATCCGGGTTGTAGCGCATCATGATGCCGCCCAGAGTCAGCAGGACCCGGCCCAGAAGGACAAAATGGCGGGGCACCCGAATGCCGGGATATTTTTTGATCAGCTCCAGCCCCCTGGTGAGTTTTTGCGTTGTGTCCACGTCGGCCAGGCTCTGGTCCGGGTCGAGCATCAGAAGCTCGATAAAGTCCGTTGCCATTTCCCGCAGGGGCGCCCCTGCCCCGGCGCCGGCGGAAAACCCCATGCTTTCAAACAGTCGGGCCATGCTCTCCGCGTCCCGGGACAGAATGGCGGAGATCATTTCCATATACAGGGCGTAGGTCCCGGCTGAAAAATGCTCCACGCAGCCGAAGTCTATAAGGCCCAGCCGGTCACCGGGCAGCACGAACATGTTACCCGGATGGGGGTCGGCATGAAAAAAACCGTGGGTCACGATCTGGCTGCAAAAACTTTCGGCGATCAGGGCCAGCAGCCGATTTCTTCGGTCAGGAGCGGCGGCTTCCAGAAAAGGAATCAGGTGCTCGCCTTCCAGTTTTTCCATGGTCAGAATGCGCTGGGTGGAAAGCCCGGGGTAGACTTTGGGGGCGACCACGCGCGGATCATCCACGGTCTGCCTGTTGAACCTGAGAATGTTGGCCAGCTCCTGGCGGTAGTCAAGCTCCTTTTTCACCGAGTCTGCCAGGGCCCGGCTGATTTCAGAAAGGCCCAGGGCCGGAAACAGGTCGTTGGTGAGGTCCGCGGCAATGGTAAAGGCGGTCAGATCGATTTCCGCCGTGTTCTCAATATCAGGCATCTGCACTTTGATCACCACACGGGTGCCGTCGTGCAGTTCGGCCGGGTGGACCTGGGCCAGGGAGGCCGCCGCGATGGGTTCAGGGTCGACCCGGGCAAACACCTGTTCCGCCGGCCGGCCGAATTCAGACTCGATCCGCCGGGCAATGGCTTTATAGGGGACAGGCGGCACCCGGTCCTGAAGACGGCCAAGGTATTCGATGTAGGCAGGGGGCAGGGCGTTTGTGTAGGTGGAGGCAAACTGGCCGATCTTGATCAGGCCGCCGCGCATCTCCACGCAAAGGTCATAAATCCGTCGGGCGTTTTTCTGATGCAGCGCTTCAAGGGCCTGCGCTGCCTCGGCATCGGATAAAAACCGGGATTTTACAGAATGGATACGATAGCTTGCCACGATGCGGACAAGATCGCTGAAAAGGCGGGTAAAGCGCGGGGCCGATCGAATGGCCGCGTTCACCGAGGCGGCGCGGTCCCATGCCCTGGCATACACGGCCTCGGCTTCACCGGCAACGGCAAACGAATCGCGAAGGATATCACCCACGAGTTTTTCCGTGTTTCCCAGAATGTTGAATACCAGCGCGCAGGAGCGGTTGACCACCCGGCCCGTTCGGGAGAAAAGCGTATCCCGGTATGCCGGGGATGAAGGGGGCAGGCCTTTGCGGTTATTCATTATTATCCGAACGGTTCTGGTCTTCATGGGTGATCTCCTTGAGGCAGGTTAAACAAAGGGCGGGACGCGGACCGGTGCCTTCGACAACCGCAATGGCGGCGCGGCTTCCCTTTTCCAGGATGGTGTTGCATTGCGAGCAGACCGCGTTGAGGTTCATAATGGCTTCCTGCCATGCCACCACGCGGCCCGATTCTGAAACCGGATCGGGCGCAACCGGGCCGGAGGGTCTGGTTCCGTCGACCGGCGACGCTGACCGCCTGCGCGCGGACCGGGAGATGTCGGCGCTGTCTGTGACGATGTTTTCCACCAGGTCAAAGGTGTTGGAAAGAATGTTGCGCACCAGGTTGGATACCGAGACCCCCAGGGACCCGGCCTCTTTTCGAATCTGCTCTTCCAGGTCCTGGCTGATGCGCGCGTGAAGTACCTTCTCTTTTTTCTTGTCTTCGGGCATATCGGCCTCCTTTGGGTGTGATACATTTGTATACAAAATGTATCACAATGTAATCAAAGTCAAGCCATATTTTCATTTTCACAAAAAAATTCGGCTGATGGCCAAAAGTTTTAGAAATGGCTTTTGGCTGCAAATCCGGATATAGTGGATTATCGGATGCTGATGTCAGTGGATATCGCAGTTTCGTGTAAACCCCGTCATTGCACGAAGCGATACCCCTCCGTCATTGCGAGGAGCAACGCGACGAAGCAATCTTAAGCGCACCTGTATGTTCAAGATTGCTTCGCCTTCGGCTCGCAATGACGTAAGTCGCGTCCAGGATTGCTTCGCCTTTGGCTCGCAATGATCTTCAACAATGAAAACTCTTTTTGCGTTGACATTGAAATAAACAATCCCTTCAGGAGTCATCATGTTTTTACCGGCAACACCGGAAGAGGTTCATGCCCTGGGATGGGAGGCGGTAGACGTTATCCTGGTCACCGGGGACGCCTATATTGACGCCCCGTCGGTGGGCGTGGCCGTGATCGGCCGGGTGCTGTCCGATGCCGGCTATCGGGTGGGGGTGATTGCCCAGCCCGACCTCTCTGGAGACGATATCGCCCGGCTGGGCGAGCCGGCCCTGTTCTGGGGGGTGACCGGCGGGTGCGTGGATTCCATGGTCTCCAATTACACGGCCACGGGGAAAAAACGGAAAAGCGACGACCTGACCCCGGGCGGGGTCAACAACCGGCGGCCGGACCGGGCCGTGATCGCCTACGCCAACCTGATCCGCCGCCACTTCAAGCAGACCCGGCCCATTGTGCTGGGCGGCATCGAGGCCAGCCTGCGGCGCATCTCCCATTATGACTGCTGGAGCGATTCGGTACGCCGGTCCGTGCTGTGCGACGCCAAGGCCGATTTTCTGGTCTTCGGCATGGGCGAACGCACCGTGGTGAAGCTGGCCCACGCGTTGAAAAACAACCTGCCCACAGCCGACATTCGGGGCCTCTGCTACATGTCCCGCGAAAAACCGGACACCTGCGTGGAACTGCCCGCCCATGAGGCGGTGGCCCAGGATAAAGAGCTGTTTGCCACAATGTATGCCGAGTTTTACAAACAGAGCCGCACGCCCCGGGGCAAACGGCTGTGCCAGCTTCAGGACACCCGCTACCTGGTGATCAACCCGCCCCCTCAGCCCCTTTCCACCGAGGAGCTGGACCATGTGTACGGGCTTGCGTATCAACGATCCGTGCACCCGACGGACAAGGCGGCAGGCGAAGTGCGGGCGATTGAAACCACACAGTTTTCCATTGTCACCCATCGCGGGTGCTTTGGCGAGTGCAGCTTCTGCGCCATTACGGTTCATGAAGGCCCGATTATCATGAGCCGAAGCGAGGCCTCCATTCTGCGGGAGGCCCGCCAGATGAGGGACCATCCGGATTTTAAGGGCACCATTTATAACGTGGGCGGGGCCACGGCCAACATGTACGGCGCCGGGTGCGGCCGCAAAAAAACCGGCGGGGTGTGTGCCGGCCGCCAGTGTCTCTGGCCGGAGATCTGCGACAACCTTGTGGTGGACCACCATCGGCAACGGCGGCTTTTAGAAAAGATCGGCAAGCTGGCCGGTGTGCGGCATGTGTTTGTGCAGTCCGGTATTCGTCACGACCTGGTGCTGCATGACGCCGGCGGCGGGCAGCGGTACCTGGAGGCCCTGCTGACCCGTCACATATCGGGCCAGATGAAGATCGCGCCGGAGCACTCGGAACCCCATGTGCTGCGGCTGATGGGCAAACCCGGCGCCGATGTGTGGACCCGGTTCGTGCGGGAGTTCAACACCACCAAAAAACGGCTGAGCAAGCGGGTATTTTTCACCTGCTATTTTATCGCGGCCTTTCCCGGATGCACCCTGGCCGACATGCGCCGCCTGGGCGCCATCGTCAAAAAAACCCTGGCCTTTACACCGGAGCAGGTCCAGATATTTACCCCGGCCCCTTCCACCCCGGCCACCGCCATGTACCACACGGAAAAGGATCAGAACGGCAATCCCGTGTTCGTGGAAAAAGACCCGGCAAAAAAAGAGGCACAGAAAAGGGTGCTTACCGAGGCGGCAAAGGAGGTGCCGCCAGTGCGGCCGACAGATCGCCGGCCATCCGGTCCAAAAAAGACTCGGCCGCGCAAAGGGCCTGCCAATCGGCCAGGTTCGACCAGAGGGCGGTAAGCACCGGCGCCCACCTGGATGTTTCCGCGCCCGGGGCTTTAAAGTCAATGGCCGGCGGCGCATACTCTTTTTGATTGAAAAAAAAGTTGGCCGGCCGGAACGTTTCCGGGTCGGCAAACGGCCATGTGTGCTTGATGGCCAGAAACCTTTGGACAACCGCCATTGCGGCGGGCCGTCCTTCAAGGTCTGTTGCGTCCACGGTCCGCTCCAGCCGCTTTTCCACCTGCTCAAAAAAAGTTTTCAGCATGCCGGTTTCCGTGATCATCAGGCCGTAGTCGTACCAGTTGTCTACGGCCTGCCGGACCATACGCTTGTACCGGGGGGCAAGTTCACGGCAGGTCGGGCAGAAATAGGTGGCGCAGGCATAGGCCCCGTAATAGCTCAGGCCCCGCCAGTCAATCCCCTTGTTGCCGTCAGCCCGGGGATGGAGCAGGCACCCCACCGTGGTCTGTTGCGGACCGATCAGGCCGAGAAACGGGCAGTGGTGAAAGTTTTTCATGGGCCGGTGGCGACCTTCGGCGCCAAGGGTCTCTTCCCCGAACCGGTCAATGGCCTCAATGGTGCGGGGCACCCGCGCAAACCTTTGTGTCCGGCCTTTCAGCAGGTGGGTCAGGTTTTCGCGGGAAAGATGCTGAATATTGTAAAGGCCACAGCAGGCCCCGCAGGAGATAGCTGGGCCGACCTGGCACAGATAAACGCCGCCCGGAGTTTTACCGTCAAGATCGGAAGCCGCGCCGGCCGGGGCGATGTTTAACATGGCGCCTCCGGCGGCAGAAGGGGCATGACGGTCTCCTGTATCTCCGACCAGTTCCAGGGCGGGGCGTCACTGTTGGCGTGGTCGCCGGGCCAGGGCCAGCCCCAGGGAAATGAGCTGGTAAAGGTAAGTGCATGGCCCAGGGTGGGATGGGTCACTGTCAGGCGCCGGGCCAGCAGGGCGATCTGGCGGCCGGGCAGCGGGGCCGGGGCGCCGTAGCGCAGGTCACCCACCACGGGAAAGCCCAGGTGGGCAAACTGGACCCGAATCTGGTGATGGCGGCCGGTTTCAAGGTCGATCTTGACCAGGGTGCGGCTGTCTGTCCTGTCAATCACGTGAAAGGCCAGGCGCGCCTCCCGGCTTTTCGGGGTAGGAACGTCAATAATATGGCTGGTGGGGCCGCGCCGAAAAATGTGGTTAGCCAGGCGGCCCTCGTTCTCGGGAATGACGCCTTCCACCACGGCCACGTACTGTTTGGCCGTAACACCGTCGCGGAACTGAGCGCTGATCCGGCCCGCCGCCTTGGAGGTGCGGCAGAACAGCACCACCCCGGCCACGGGCCGATCCAGGCGGTGCACCATTCCCAGAAAAACCTTGCCCGGCTTGTTGTACCGTATTTTGAGCCAGCACCGGCCCAGCTCCAGAAGGGTGGGGTCGCCGGTGCTATCTCCTTGAACAAGCAGGCCGGCTGGTTTATAAAGGGCCAGAAGATGGTTGTCTTCATACAGCACCGGCCATTGGGGTATGAAAAAGTCGGGTGTTGGGGCGGTCATCACTCTTTTCTCAAGTCAAAGCCATGGCAGCCGTAAAAAAACAGCGCACCTCCGCAGGAGAAAGCCGGCACACGCAGCGGGAGATGGCCCGCCTGCTTGCGCGGTCGGGCATCGTGCTTTCCGATGCCGGCTTAAAGCAGCTATGGTCATACCACTGTTTGCTGCGCAAACACAACCCTGAGTTGAACCTCACCCGCATTCACAATTTTGAAAACATGGTGCTAAAGCTCTACGTGGATTCCATCCTGCCCGGCACACTGGTCGATCTGCCCTCCCCTCTGCTGGACCTTGGCACCGGCCCGGGCATGCCCGGTATTCCGCTGAAAATAGCCTTTCCGGAGCTAACCGTGCTGCTGGCCGAAGGCCGGGGCAAGCGGGTGGCGTTTCTCAACACCGCTGTTCAGGAACTGGGCCTTTACGGTGTTTCAGTGATCGGCCGGGCCATTGCCCCGGACTTTCAGGAGCCGGTGGCCGGCGTGATCACCCGGGCCGTGGAGGCCATGGCCGCCACCCTGGAGCGGGTTGATGGCTGTCTTTCCTCGGGCGGCAAAATCTTTTTCATGAAAGGCCCTTCCTGCGACGACGAGATTGCCGATGCACAGGCAAAGTTTGGCGCCCGGTTTCGGCTGACGGATGATATAGCCTACTCCATTGCCCACACTCCCCACCGGCGGCGGCTGGTGATATTTGAACGCCTGGACGCCTCCCGGCGCCAGCAAAAGGCGGCGGCCATGAACAGACACAGGGTGCATGTGATTGAAAGCGAAAACAATGCCCGGTTCAAGGAGTTAAAAAAACTGCTGGGGGGCCGGGGCGTAAAAAAACAAAACCTGGCCCTGGTTGCCGGGGTAAAGCCGGTAACCGAGGCCCTGGCCGCCTTTCCCGATCAGTGCCGGGCCTGGATCACCCGGCAGGACCAGACGCCGCCGCCGGAAAACGCCCCGTCCCATCTTGCCTGGGAGCAGCTGGCCCCGGCCCTGTTTGAAGCCCTGGATGTTTTCGGCACCCGCGCCCCCCTGCTGCTGTTTGAACCCTCGTCCATGGGGGTCTGGCGGCCGGACGAAGGATTTTCACCGGGCTGCACCCTGCTGTTGCCTTTTCAGGACCCGGAAAACGCCGGGGCCGCCATTCGTTCAGCCGTTGCCTTTGGCGCGGCAAAAATCGTGCTTTTGTCCGAGTGCGCCCACCCCTTTCATCCCAAAACCATTCGGGCCTCAGCCGGGGCCGTGCTGCACGCCCCCCTGTTTGAAGGCCCGTCGTTAAAGGACCTGCCCGAGGACCTGCCCATTGTGCCCCTCTCCATGGAGGGGGCTCCCATCACCGGGTTTTCCTTCCCCGCCGCCTTCGGCCTGCTGGCCGGCATCGAGGGGCCCGGTCTGCCCGATGCGTGGCGCAGCCGGGCGGTGTCGATTCCGGTCACCGGCGCCGTGGAATCACTGAACGCGGCCACCGCCATTGCCGTTGCCCTGTATGCGTGGTCCCAGGCGGGAAAATAACCGGATAAAAGGGGGAACCCATGAAAAAGTGTCCATTCTGTGCCGAAGCGATTGCCGATGAGGCGGTAAAGTGCAAACACTGCGGCGAGTTTCTGGATGCGGAGGCCCGGGCCTTTTTTGAGAAAAAAAAACAGCCCTGGTATTTTCGCACCTCTTTTATCACCATAGCCGTTCTCTGTGTCGGTCCCCTGGCGTTGCCTTTGATCTGGTGGCGGCCGGAGACCTCCCGGGTTTATAAAATCAGCCTGACCATTATCATTCTTGTGGTCAGCTGGCTTGCCTTTGATATCACCATGAAATCCCTGGAATCCCTAGGGGAGTATTACCGGTTATTGGATACGCTTTGACGGTTTCGTAGAAACCTTGTTTTCTGTTACTCATCGTGCTCGTGCTCGTGACCGTAATCGTGATCTTATTCTGATTTTATTTCAAAAGGCGTTTTCTTTTACATCGTCATTGAGAGCCGAAGCACTTGCCCCACGTGTCATTGCGAGCGAAGCGAAGCAATCTTGGCCATATGCGAGGGAGATTGCTTCGTCGCTTCGCTTCTCGCAATGACGTTATATTTCGGTTTGGGACCATTTTGATTTAGAAGTGGAATTAATCCGGCCTGCGTTCCAGCCCGAATACTTTCGAGCACGTTCACGGTCACGAGCACGAGCACGAATTCTCAAAAGTGTATTTTTGGGGGGAAAATGAAAATTGCGTGCAGGAAGACAGGCAGGGGCGGCCCTACAGCCGTTGCCGGGCCATCAGCCGGACCTTTTCGATCAGCAGGAAGAGAAAGAAGGCGGCGCCGGCCACCAGGATGATGGCCGCGCCCGAGGTCAGGTCAAAGGCGTAGGAGAGCCACAGCCCGGCCAGGGTGAAGAGAATGCCCAGCAGGCTGGAGCCGATCATCATGCGGGCCAGGGACCGAGCGTATTTTTCCATGATAAAGGGGGGAATGGTGAGCAGGGCGATCACCAGGATCAGGCCCACCACCTGGATCACCATCACGATGGAGACCGCCAGCATGCCGATCATCATAAAATAGATCGGCCCCACGGCCACGCCCCGCACCCGGGCAAACTCCTCGTCATAGGAGATGGCCAGAAGGTCGTTGTAGAAGAAAACCACCAGCACCGAAATCCCCAGCCCCAGACCCGCCATGATCCACAGGTCCTTTTCCGGCACCGTGAGAATGCTGCCGAACAGGTAACTCATCAGGTCCACGTTGTATCCCGGCGTCAGGTCCAGGAGCACCACGCCGATGGCCATGCCCACGGCCCAGATCACGCCGATGATGGTGTCGGCCCGGTGTTTGGCCCGCAGGGTGATCCCGGCCATGATCAGGGCCGCAACCAGGGCAAACCCCAGGGTGCCGGCCAGAAAGGACCAGCCGAAGAAAAAGGCCATGCCGATACCGCCGAAGGCCGCGTGGGCAATGCCGCCGGAGAGAAACACGATGCGGTTGACCACCACCAGGGAGCCCATGATGCCGCAGATCACGGCGGCCAGCAGGCCGGCGGCCAGGGCGTTTTGCATGAAGTCGTAGTGCAGGGCCTCGATCATGGGGTCACGGTTTCCGGTTTCGAATAAAAAGGTGCGGGGTTTCCCTTGCCACCATCTCCACCGGGCAGAGCGACTCCACGGTGCAGGGGCACGACGTATTGATCAGGCTGCCGGCCAGTTCGGACCGGCGGTGGTAGTGAAGGCCCCGGTTGACGCAGGCCACCGAGGTCACATGGTGCGAGATGGCCAGAAGGTCGTGGCTTACCATCACGATGGTGACCTGTTGATTCAGATCATGCAGCAATTCCAGAAAGTCGGCCTGGCCCCTGGTGTCGATGCTGGCCGTGGGTTCGTCCAGCAGCAGCAGTTTCGGTTGGGTGACCAGGGCCCGGGCGATAAAAACCCGCTGGCGCTGGCCCCCGGAAAGCTCTCCGATGCGGGTATGCGCGCTGGCCTCCATGCCCATCTGCGCCAGGGCGGCCAGGGCGTCGGTTTTGTGACGGGCCGGTCGGCCGATCCACCGTTTGCCGGGTGCAAGCTTTCCCATCAGCACCACGTCCAGGGCAGTGACGGGGAATGCAAGGTTTAAGTGAATGTCCTGGGGCACGTATCCGATATGGTGGGATGCCTTTTCAGGGGGCCGGCCCAGCACCCGAACGGTTCCTTTTTGCGGTTTGACCAGGCCCAGCATCAGCTTGAGCAGCGTGGTCTTGCCCCCGCCGTTGGGCCCGATCAGGGCCACGAACTCCCCTTCGGATACGGACAGGGTGACGTTTTCTATCACGGCCGGACCGCCATAGGTAAATGAAACGTTGTGCATATCCACGATGGCGGTCATCGGTTTACTGCCCCCCGAATGGTGCGGGCCACGGTCCGTAAATTGTCCGGCCAGTTTTCCGCCAGCGGGTCGGCCACGGCCACGGTGCCGCTGATCTCTTCGGCCAGGACCTGCGCGCTTCTGGATGAAAACTGGGGCGCAACCAGGATGACGGAAATCCGGTTTTTCCTGGCATGCTCAATCAGGTCCCGCAACTGGCCCGGCTTGGGCTCTTTTCCTTCAACTTCCATGGGCACCTGGACAAGGCCGTAAGCGTCGGCAAAATAGCCCCACGACGGATGAAACACCAGAAACCGCGCTCCGGTGGCATCGGCAAACAGGTTCCGCAACTCTTTGTCCAGGGCCTCAAGCTCGGCGAAAAACGCATCGGCATGGACCTGGTAGTCGGCGGCATGGGCCGGGTCTGCTTCTTTTAACGCGTTGGCAATGGTTGCGGCCTGAAGTTTAACCAGGGACGGCGACAGCCAGATGTGGGGGTCGGCACCGCCGTGGCTGACAGCTGCTTCTGCGTGTCCGTCATCATGGGCGTGGTGTGTCATGGCGCGTTTTTCAATTCCCCGGTCTGTACGGACGATTTTCATGGCCGGGTTGGCGGCCGCGATCCTGGGCAGCCACACCTGTTCAAAGGGAACGCCGATGGCGAAATAGAGAACGGCCGCTGAAAGTGCCCGCATCTGGCCGGGCCGGGGTTCATAAGTGGCCGGGCTGGCGCCCGGCGCCACCATCACCGACACTGCCACATGATCACCGCCGATCCGTTCCACGAAATATTTCTGGGGCGCGATGCTGACAAACACCGGCAGCTTCTCCGCTGCTCCTGCCGGCAGAGCCGGCAAGCAGAAGAAGACCAGCGCGAAAAGGATTTTTTTCATACCGCGTGTCATGGCCTGCTCTGGTTGTACCATTGGTTCAAAGAAATGTTTGGTTGCCGGGTGTTAATGTAGTGCATTCAACCGGTCAAGGCAACGGCTTTTGATAGTTTCAGAACGGCTACCACGCCACCTGTTTAAGAGGCTTCAGGTGACGAAGCAGGCGGCCGCAGTAGACCCACAGGCCCGGATGAAAGGTCACCCGGGCCGCCATGGCCGGGGTGGGGTTGACCGGGCCGTTGTTAAGGATTTCTCCCAGGGCCCGAAGCGTTGCATCCGGCGGGTAGAAGAGATGGCGGACCGCCTTCCAGTAGGCCGGGTCATAGTGATGGGTTTTGATCAGGCGGGTGTAAGCGCCCTCCTCCTGCCAGCCAACGGCCTGGCGCAAAAAGTCGGCGCAGGCGATGATGGGATTGAGCCCGCCGCAGGTGGCGGCATTGGTCAGGCCGGCGGCATCACCAATGAGAAAAACTTTCCGCCGGTCCAGGGTCCCTTCAAAACGGGTGCCGTGAACGGCGATGGGAGCACCGCCCCTGTGCGTTATCTCTCCTCGAATGTCAAACGCCGATAAAAACAGATCCAGTTGTTCAAAGGAGCCCTTGACCCCCACGTTGAACGAATCCTTTTTCGGAAAGATCCAGGCATACCCGTCGTTGTGTTTTCCGTGGTAGAACCGCTCGTCGATAAAAAACTCCAGAAACTCCCGGGGCCGGTCCAAATTCATGCGGTACTGGACCGCCGGCACCATGTCCACGGTACCGCCAATGGCGGTCCGGATTCTGGAGGCCGGACCGTCGGCCCCCACCACCACATCGGCATCCAGTTCGTCGATGCCGGAGACCCGTGACTCCCAGAAAACCTCAACGCCCCGGCGCCCGGCAAATTCGGCCATGGCCTGCTGCCAGGCGGTTCGTTCCAGGGTGGCGCCGGGCTGATGAAGGTAGCCGCACTTTCCTCCGGGAAAATGCACCTGAATGCCGCAAACGGCCCGGGAGATAAACGGCGTTGAATCAAACCCGGTGTGGCGTTCCAGGCGTTGCAGCATGTCGCGCGATATACCCTCGGCGCACAGCGACGATGTGTATGCCGGGGGCCCCTGCTTTTCATGCAGGCAAATCTCAGCCCCGTGCATCCGGGCAAGACAGAGGGCCGTGATCAGCCCGGCCGGCCCTCCGCCCACGATGATGATCTTCATGAATGCTCCTGTCGTGTGCCGTGGTTTTGCCTTGCCGCAAAAAAACGATTATCATGCAATGGACCACCACGGAGAATATAAACCGTATCTTACGCAATGGGGATCGAATAATCAAACGATGAAAGGTGAATGATCATGGAGCAGACCATACAGACCGCGCACGGGAGTTTTGCGAAGGGTGTTCTGGGCCGTACCGGGCTTTCCGTCGGGCGGCTGGGCCTTGCCGCCAGTTACGGCGCGCCGCCGGCCGCCTTTGAGGAGGCGTTTGAGCGGGGGTGCAACTATTTTTACATCGGATCGGGCCGTCGCCGCGCGAACATGAAAACCGCCATTCGGAACATCTGCGAAAACGGTCACCGGGAGCACCTGGTGGTGGCGGTTCAGACCTATGCGCGGTTCGGCCTGCTGACCGAAACCCTGTTTAGAAGGAATCTGCGTTCAATGGGCCTGGCCCATGCCGATATCCTGATGCTGGGGTGGCACAACCGGCGGCCCGCCCAAAGGCTTATGGACATGGCGCTGCGGCTAAAACAAAACGGACTGTGCCGGTTTATCGGCATGTCCGGCCATTCCCGCGGGCTGTTTGTCCAACTGACAAAAGAGGGCGTGTTTGATCTGTTTCATGTCCGCTACAACGCGGCCCACCGGGGTGCGGAAACAGAGACCTTTCCGTTTTTGAAGGGCGATTCCCGGCCCGGTGTGGTTTCCTACACCGCCACCCGGTGGGGCCACCTGCTCAAATCTGAAAAAATGCCCGAAGGAGAGCCGCCGCTTCGGGCCAGTGACTGCTACCGGTTTGCCATGTCCCATCCGGCCGTGGATGTCTGCCTGTGCGGCCCGTCAAATATGGAACAGATGCGCGAGGCCTTGACGGCCCTGGATTTGGGGCCCCTGTCCGAGGCCGAGATGGAACGGGCCAGGCGCGTCGGAGACCATGTGCACCGCCATGGCGGTGGCTTTTTCTAGCTGGTTTCCATCCATAAATGGCCTTTTCTCATTTCTGGATTGGAAACATCACATGGTGTCATCCATGTTAAATGGAGGGACACTAGCTGGCCAGCCGGCCGGCCCGGATCAGTATCTCCAGCCCAGCAGGCCCAGGGCCAGGATGTTCATGATGGCGGGCACGGCATAGAGACCGCCGATGATGGCCAGCTTGGCTTTTGTGGTTTTCCGCGTGATCACCAGGATGATCCAGCAGAAAAAGGCAAAATAGCCAAAGAAAAAGATCAGCCACACGCCCCAGAATGTGCGTTCCCAGAAGGGGTATTCCCACACCAGGTGGCCGCCCATGTTAAGCAGGCACTCCACGAAAACGCAGAAGGCGGCAAAGGCCACGGCCCAGGCCCACATCTCGGTCCGGGTCCGGTTTTCCGACAGGCTGTGATAGAAGATGATACCGGCGATCAGGAACATGAAGATGATCTCGATGTTCCAGCCCACCATCACCCGCAGGGCCGTGTCGCCGGGCGTGGTCCAGAGGGCCGACCGGCCGCTTAAGTGCATGATCCAGCCGTTGACCGTCTCGTTTAAAAAGTCGGCGCCGAAAAGGGTGACCCCGGCAAACACGGCGTTCCAGTCTCCGTTTTTGCGCGCCTCCTTGATTTCACGGGCATACACGTAAAGCACAATAGCCAGCAGGGGAATGGCGTACCACTTGATCATGTTCAGGTCCCGAAGGCCGTCCAGGGCCTGGCGGGTGGCGTCGGTGATCATGGCTCCTCCTTTATGATGCATGGGTGTCGGTGTGTTTCCGTGTCGGTTTCCCGGGCACGCTCCAGCCGAAAAGCAAAAAGCCGGCCAGCGCTGTCCTGTTTTGTGACAAGTGGACGCTTCATGGCCGGCTCTCCTGTTCCTGCCGCGGCAGGAAGGCTACAACCCCTTTTCAAGCCGTCGGACGGTAAACAGATTTTCGTCCATGGGCTGGTTGAACTTTACGTTTTCCCGAAGCAGGATGGTTTTGTGCAGCGTGGTTTTGTCCCGTTTCGTGGTCATGTGGGTCTCCATGGCCACCCAGATACCGTCGATGTTTTCCAGCTGTTTCACGTCCAGGTACTTGAGGTTGCTGCTGTCGGCCACCCAGCTCACGGCCCGGACCATCACGTAGTTGTCCTGCCGCACAAACACGATGGACTTGGTATACCCAAAGGTGTCGATCACCTTCTGAGTCCGGGGCACGGCCTCGATGATCCATGTCTTGTGACCGTCCACGGTGTCTTCCTTGAGAAGCTTGTAGTTGTAGTTGTCCAGTTCACTTTTGGTCATGTCCGCGTAGGAAAAATCGGATCCCATGAAAGAGTCGGTCTTGTCTCCGGCGGCGATGCGCTTGGTCTTTTTTAATGCCGGCAGATAGAGCCACTGGTCGTCATCCTTGTCCGGATCGTCATAATCATAGGTGAGAAAACCGGTGTCTTTTACGGCCGGCGGACCGGAGAAGAAAATCAGCTGGTAGGTGTCTTCGCCCCGGTCCTGGGAAAAGGAGCGCATGGTCCGTTCCCGGGTCTGCTGGTTTTTGTCGATCAGGATCATTTTCATGTCAGAGATCATGCTGTCGCCGTCATCCCGCGCGTCGACTTTTTCCATGATGGCCCGGGCCTTCGGGTCATCCGCGGCCAGGGCCGGCGACACCAGGCCGCCGATAAGCGCGGCAAGGCAGATGGCATAAACAAGGGAACGGCTAAAACAGGCTGTGAAATGGCAGAAGTACCGCATGGATTCTCTCCTTGGTTTGTTTTAACTGATTATAAATCCGCAAGCGGTCAGCATGGGACCGCATTATGTCATTTTTTGTCCGTATGTTCAAGGTGGATGCCGGGTCCGGCGTTTTTGCCGAGCCTTACCATCGCTGGTTGTGAAAGGGGCCAGGGAATTCAAGGACTCAAGTATTCAGGCAAAAACTGAAACCAACAGCCTGATAACTTGTTCAACAACAAACCCTTGAATCCCTGGCCCCTACCGTATGCTCACATGAGGACCATTTCATGGCCGGGGGGAAGGACCATGTCCGACTCCCGGTACACCTCCGTGGCATCGGGGGAGTGAAGCTGGTAGAGCAGGACCGGTGTTGCGTCATACATGTAACCGCCGGAGACAACCTCCAGCAGGCTTTGTTTGTTGTAATCACAGAACGACACGATATGATAGCGCCTGGGAAGACCGCTTCGAAACAGGGCGGAAAGCAGCCTGTCAAATACTGAAAGCCGGAGGTCCGGGGCCAGGTCATGGTCCAGCTCCAGGGAGGTCAGGTAAAGGATGTCGATATTCTCGTTGGGCCTGGGCACCTTCAACCCGGCCATGGCGCCCAGTTTTGCCAGCCGCTCCTTTTCCGGGGGAAGGGCATCGATGTAGAGCTGGCGGCCCCTGCCGGGGTCAAAGGCGCCAAAGGCGCCAAGAATTTTCCCGGACAGGTCCCGGGCAATGAAAAACGAGGACATGGACAACCCGTCCCATCGTCTCAGCCGTCGCTCCAGCTCTCCTGAAGGCCCGGCATAGATGTAGCCGAAGGTTTTGGGCTGGTTCTGCCGGTCCAGAAACGCTTTCAAGGGTTCGAGATCCTTTTCCGTACCCTGGGTGACCACCAGCTTCTCCCTTGATTTTCCAAAGCTGCCCAGGCTTAAAATCTTCCAGGGTTTCCGGGCGTAGATATTGATCGCCTGGTAGGCGGCCAGGTTGCTGACCCTGAACGCCTCTGGTGCCGGCGCGGGCGCCGCGGGGGTTTTTTCAGGCGGAACCGGGGGGGCCTTGCGTTCCGGTGCCGGTGCCGGTTTTTCAGCCTTTTTCTGTCCGGCCTTTGCGTGTGCATCCTTGCCGATGGAGGCAGTAGCATAGATGTTGGTGGTGATGTAGGAACCGTGGTAGATGCGGCACCCTTCCGTCTCTTCCACCCGGCTGCCGGAACGGGTGAAGCCCAGGCCCAGCTCTTTCCAGTCGCCCTTTATCGTGCGCTCTTTTCTTCTTTTGAAACGCAGGTCAAGAAAGTGGCCTACCCTGTCGGGCCGGCCACCAATATAGCAGGGCCGCACAATCAACGACACCATGCCTTCCAGCTCGCCTTGCGCGTTGGGGTAGCCGAACACGTGGTGGTTGTCCGCGGCATAGGCCAGAAACCGGAAATAGTCGGGCTCCTTTTTCGTGTGCACGCTGAATTTTTCGCTGGTCATGGCCATGCTGTTGTAAAACGCCTGAATTTTCGGATTGTCCGCCGGCGTCAGCGGGACACACCCGAATTGTGCGGCAAAGTCGCTTATTTTCATTGTGGGCATTTCCGTCTCGACAGCCCCGTCGTCGCCCTGGGGCGCGACAGAAGGGTACTCTGTTTTGTCCGGATTAAAATTCATGGTCGTTGTTCCCTTAAATAGTGTTGTCTGTTTTGTTCGGCTTATCTCCCGGTTAGCCACAGTAAACGGCTTGTATCCGTTTCAGTGCTAAACTGAAGAATATCCTTTCATTTTAATTCACCCGTGCGTCCACCGGCCCGGCAAAGGCATTGCACAGGGGGCCGGGAAGCGCGCAGTTCCACAGGACCACCGGCTCTATTTTCAGGTTGCCCGCCACCATGCCCCGGGCCGCGGCCCGGGACTGGTAAATCGCGGTTGCCGCCGGGGACACAACGCATTTCAGATGGGCCAGCTGGCCCAGGTCCCGGGCCAGGTTGTAGTGATAAATTCCGCGCAGTTCCTTTTCCGCCCGTTCAGCGATATCGCCGGCCGGGGCCGTTTCATCGCCTTCACACAGGAGCACGTATCCGTCGGTGGCGCCGGAATGGCTGCTGGGCACGGCCAGCAGGCTGACCGGCCGGACGCTGCTGTAGGTGTCCGATATCCTGTTCAGCACCCGGCCGGCCGCCTCAGGACTCATCTTTTCACCGACCAGGTCCACGCCGTCGGACCGGCCCAGGAAAAGAAAGCAGGGGCAGCTTTGCAGAAAACCGGTCACCTCCAGCCTGTCATGCAAAAGGTATCGCAGCAGGCCGGCGCCGGTGGTCAGCACCGGCTGGACGACCTGCCCCTTTTTCAGCTCCCACGCGTTCAGGATGTCGCCGGAATGCCAGTCCACAAACTCGTAAAAGTGACACTGGTAGGTCAATGGGTATTGGCCGTCAAAGGGCATGGAGACAATGCCCTCGGTGGCCAGCAGACCCTTTCCCTCCAGCACGGCAAAAGGAAACAGCTCTTTTATCTTGCTTGCCCATGGCGTTGAGGTCCACGTGTCCCAGGCGCTGATCACCCGAAGGCCCGGCCATAACCGGGAGAGGGTTTTGGGTGACAGCTCTGCTTCCCGGTTTGCCAGGATGTCGGCCCCGTGCCGCGAACGGGGGCACGGCAGGTAGGCCAGAGACTGCCGGGCCTCTCCCCAGGCGCCTGATGCCAGCACCGAGGCCATTTCCCGGCGATGGTCGGAAATCAGATCAAGCATGCTCAGCAGAAACGTGGGGCTCCACACGGATACCAGGGAGAGGTTTTCGGCCGCGCACAGATAGCAGGCGGTGGCAAACATGGAGGCTTCTGACGTGGGCGCGTGGGCCACGCTGTCCGGCACCGCCATGGTCAGAGACATGAACATCCGTTTCCACCAGGGCAGCAGCTTCAGATCGTCGTTGATGTTCGGGCTGATATGGCTGCGCAGCTCTGTTGGAATCCATGAAAGAGACCAGTAGTGAACCCCCTTTCGAATGCCGGGGTACTGCCGGTACATGCGGTAGATCATCGGTGAAATAAAAGCGTCCACCTGGGACAGGAACTGCCGGGTGTAGGGAATCCACTTAATGTCCGACGTGGAACCGCTGGTGGGCTGATACCGCTCGCAGGGGCTGGTGCTGAGAACCGGCTCCCCGGTCTTTTTCTGCCGCTCAATCTGTTTTTCCCAGTGGGCATACTCGGTCAGGGGGACTTTCGCCCGAAACCGCTCAATGGATTCCTCTCCGGTCAGGCCGTAATACCGGCCGGACGCAGACCCCCTGACGGCCCTGAGGATGGAAGCCAGTATGCGCTGCTGATGGGGCCGAATATCGGCCAGCCCCGATGTGTAGGTCCGGTATCCCTTTTGTGAAACCGCCATGGCGGCCTGGTGAGCGATGTTGGTAAGCATATCCATTGCGCGCCGTCCTCCCTGTTGTCAGCCCGTCTGTTTCATGCAGTTTTCGGGTTATGCCGCCTTTTTCTTTTT
This sequence comes from Desulfosudis oleivorans Hxd3, assembly GCF_000018405.1. Classification (NCBI taxonomy): domain Bacteria; kingdom Pseudomonadati; phylum Thermodesulfobacteriota; class Desulfobacteria; order Desulfobacterales; family Desulfosudaceae; genus Desulfosudis; species Desulfosudis oleivorans. The sequence continues at coordinate 453,863 of NC_009943.1, read as the reverse complement.
CTCCTGGTTCCGGTCCAATGCAGCCGTGCTCGGCAGGGTTGTCACTTTACCCCTGGCGGTCAGGCCGTCCCAGGTGCGGCGCAAAAACTTTTTGCAATAAGCAGTGATTGAATCAATGTCGATGGCGCCGATACAGGCCAGTTCAACGCCCTTTTGATTATCCGGATTCAACGATTCGTAGAACCGGATCTTGGGATATTTCTCCAGCATTTCAGGGGTGACCGGGGCCACATCGCTTTTGATGGTCTGATTTTCGTCCTTCCGGCCGAAGTCCACCCGCCCGGTTTCCGGGTCAAACTTGTCGCCATACATATGGCCGGCCACCAGATGGCAGATCTCTTTGAGCTTCTGGACCTTGGCATCGGTGCGTTCGTAATGGGGGTAGTGATGGACCATGTTGTTGGCGATGACCAGGTAGGTGCGAAAGCTCATGGAGATCATGAACCAGTAGGTGCTGAAGGGGTGTTTCATCATAAAACGGAGCAGAAATCCGTAGACCGTTGCGGCCATGGGGCTGTTGCCGGAGGCGTTGCGCTGCCAGTAGTCGCGGTGACACACCGTGTCGCCGCAGAAAAAAACATGGACATGACGTTTTTTATAGGGAAGTTTCATGAGCCGGATGTTGGCAAAGGCGATCAGCCGGCCGGTTTTTCGTTCCCGCCACAGAAAGGAACCGGTTTTGGCGCCAAGGTCCTGTTTAAAGGTGTCATAATCGGCGTTTTCATAATACTCGATAAACAGGCTGTGCATTTCACGGATCAGGTCTTCGGAAATCTTTTCCACCGGCACCAGGGCCGACACAATGGGTTTGGATTTAAACAGCATGTTCAGACTCCTTTGGTTTAGGGTTATTTCCGGCTGCCGGAAGGCCCGGAGCAACAAGGTCAATCATGCGTACCTGTTTTACGGTCCGGCGGTTCGTCCTTTTGAACCGGGACCGGTGTAATGATTTCATAATGGGGGACCGGCGGTTTTTTTGCCGTCAGCACCATCAGGGCCGGCGCCAGGATAAAGTCGGCTGCCAGGGCCAACACCAGCACCAGGGTCAGCAGCAGGCCGAAACGCACCATGTGCGGCATGGTGGCGGCGGTCAGGGCCAGAAACCCACCGGCCAGCACCAGCGTGGTGATCAGCAGGGCGCGGCCGGCGCCCAGGAGGGTGAGGCGGACCGCCGCCGCTGGATCCCCAACCCGGTCCAGGTGACGCCGAAAGTGGTGAATGAAATGCATGGTGTCGTCCACCACCAGGCCGATGGCGATGCTGCCGATCATCAGGACCGTCATGTCCAGGTGAATGTTTGCGGCCGCCAGGGCGCCCATCACCGCCAGAATGGGCAGCAGGTTGGGAAACATGGCCAGCAGCCCGATGCGGATATCGCCGGCCAGAAGCACCATCAGCACCGAGATAACCACCGCCGCCAGCAGGTAGCTCTGTTCCATGCTCGACAGGGTGGCCGGAAGGGTGCGGGCCAGGATCAGGGACATGCCGGTCAGGGAGGTGTCGGCATGGCCGGCAAAGGTGATTTCAAACACGCGCCGAATCTGTTCGCTGAGCCGATAAAGGCCCACGGAGTCGAGCCACGGTACCTTTATTGACACCCGCGTTTTGGAAAACGTCGTGTCCACCACGGGCTCCAGTTCGTCGCTGCCGCTGTTTTCAAACAGCAGCAGTTCCTGGGCCACCAGCCGGCGCTCTTCGGGAATGGTGTAAAATGCCGGGTCGTCGTTATGCAGGGCCTGGTTGATCTCCTTGACCACGTCGGTGAGGGAAAATATCTTGGCAACGGCAAATTCAGGTCCCATGGCGGCGCTTTCGGCTTTTACCTGCCGGGCCGCGTCATCGATTCTGCGCAGCTGGTCCGGTTCGTGAAGGCCGTTTTCCCGGTTTGTATCCACGATCACTTCAAAGGAGATGATGCCCCGAAGTTCCCGGTCGATGTAGACCATGTCGTGTTTGACCTGCATGCGGTCGGAAAAATAGTTGAGCACGTGGTCCACGTACCGCAGCCGGGGCAGCAGGGCCAGAGACAGGATCATAAGAAAGACGCCACCGGCAACAATCTTTTTCGGATGAGTCGTGGCAAACCGGGCAAGCCCGGAAAGGACCCGGTCCATGGCCCGGGAGTGTCCGGCCGATGCCCGGCCGGGCCTTAAGGGCAGCAGGGCCAGCAGGGGCGGCAGCAGGCAGATGGTATAGAAGAGGGCCATGAACACACCCACGGCGGAGAAAATCCCCATCTCGCCGATGGCCGATATCTCAGCAAAGGAAAAAGAGAGAAGCCCCGCCGCCGTGGTGAGGCTGGTCAGGAGAACAGGCAGGCCCGAGTGCCCCATGGCATGGGCGACAGCCTCCGCCCTGGATGCGCCGGGCCGGTATTCCCGGAAAAAAATAGTCAGCACATGAACCGAATCAGCCACGCCCACGCACAGGATGAAGACCGGCAGAATGGCGGTCATGATCTTGATCTTGACCCCTGCCATGGCCATAATGCCCAGGGCCGAAATGACAGATGCCGTTACCACAATAAGAGGAAGGCACACGCCTGAAACCCGGCGGAAAAGCAGCCCCATGGCCAGGGTGATCACCACCAGGGTATACAGGGCGCACCGGGTCATGTCCGTTGCCACGGCCCGGTTGAAAAGATCCACCACCACCGGGGAGCCGGAAAACCGGATTTGAAAATCCGGGGCCTGGTAACGGGGGATCAGTCGAGTCACGGCATCAACAATTTCACGGATTTCAGGTGCCCCGATAAACCGCTCTTCCGTATCAGACGCCCCTGACCCCGTTTTTCCAGCCGGGGCGTCGTCGGAGAATCCGGCCAGGACCTCGTCGTTTGATGCGGGCGCGCTGGCAATAACCGCATCGGTTTCAATGACAATGGCGGTCAGGTCGCCGTCTTCCGAGATCAAAAAATTCCGGTAGAAGGGGTTTTCCATGACCTGCTGTCGCAGCTGGCCCATGTCCATGGGTTCTTCGGGCCACGATTCCAGCAGTTCTCCCACATGGAGAAAGTCATTTTCTCCGGTGACATGGCGGGCCGTAACCAGGCTTTTGACCCGTTTGACATGGGGGACCGTCTCCTCGATCTCCCGGTGAAGGGCCTGGAGCCGGCCTAAAAATTCCGAAGAAAAGATGTTCGGGCCGGTGATACCCAGAATGATGTTGCGGTCCTGGCCGAAATCTTCCCGGAACCGGTCGTAGGCCAGGCGATAGGGATCGTCTGCGTGTAAAAGGGATTCCGAGGAGGTGTCAAAATCAAGGCGCGGCATCTGAAAAAGAAAAAATCCTGTCAGGGCCGCCAGCACCAGCAGGGTTACCCGTGGTCGGCGGTAAAGGGCCAGGGCCCATCGTTCAAAACCGGCTTCAATCGCTGCCTTTGCGGACTTCATGTGCATTTCGTTCCGTGAATAAACGTTTTTGTTGTACCGAAAACAGTTGCCGTCAGAAACGTAAACAGTGTTTCGGTCTTCTGGGGAGTAAGTGATAGGTCAGATATGGTCGCGGCACAATCGGGGAAACCCTGATTTTGCGCTTCCAAAACCCTGAAATGTGAAAACGGGGGGTAGGTGCCGCGTCGCCGGCCTGGCAAAGCATTATTTTATTGGTGTTTTTCGCTTGGAGGGAGGCCGTATGCCTGGTATGGCAGGCTGCTTTTTAACACGAAGACCACGAAGCACCCGAAGGCCATGAAGCGGCCCCTCCTTCGTCATCGCCGGTCCCGGATCGGAGTCCGGGATGACGGACCCGGCGATCCAGAATAAAAATGATTCAATGTTTTTTTAAATAAGGTAACAGGTCAATTTTATTCTGGATTGCCCAATCAAGTTGGGCAATGACGGGTGTGTGGTGATCATGTGGAACATGAAAGTTTGTTGAAACGTGGTCTGCCGTTTGAGTTGCCGCACTGGGGTGCGGCGCTCCCGGGGGTGCACGGTCGGCGTTTCTTTGTGGGAGTACGGCATACAGGTGCGTCTTATTCTTTAACGGGTGGCACGGGCCAAGGCCGAATGGCCTTGCCCGTGAGCGGCAGCACGGGCAAGCTGTCGCCTGGCCCGTGGCACCCATCAAAGGCATGGTGTTGGTGACGGGACAGACATCAATGAGAGTCTTCGCCCATTGCGGCGCAGCCGAGTGAGAAGAAATTTTTCGGGGAAAGCGAAAATGCTGTCTGAGCCACGCTGGAAGCGGGGCGAGTTCATTTTCGCGCCGAAAAATTCTTCGAGCGAGGGAAGCCGAAGGCCAAGCCGCGGGGCGCGGTTCTTTTGGTACTTTTCTTGCCGCCAAGAAAAGTACACGAATCAGCGGTGAAAGCAATCGCCGTAGCAGATTTCCCGAAGGTCGCCGTCACTCATGCGGACGAGCAGGGCGCCGCTTTCATTTACGTCCTCGGCAATGCCTGTTACGGTCTCCCGGGGCGTGACAACGGTTACCGGGCGGCCCAGGCTGACGGCAAGGGTTTTCCACTGCTGAATGACGGATGGCAGGCTGGTGTTTTGCAGCCCGGTCTTGAGCGCGCCTAAAAATTCGTCCAGCAGCCCCTCTCGGGAAAAAGTCGCGCCGGTTGCGGCCTTTATGGAGGTGGCCCCGGGCTCAAACCGGGCCGGGTCGTTATTGACATTGATGCCGATGCCGATGTTGACAAAGTCGATCCGGCTGCCGGTGGCCTGCATTTCGGAAAGCAGGCCGGCCAGCTTTTTTTCTTTTACAAGAATATCATTGGGCCACTTGACCCCGGCGTCGATGTCGCAGCACCGCCGTACTGTTTGGGCCAGGGTCAGGGAGGCCAGAAAGGTGAGTTTCAACCCGTCTGCGGCCGGCATATCAGGCTTTAACACAAGCGTCATGTAAAGCCCTCCCGGGTCGGAATGCCAGGTGCGGTCCATGCGGCCCCGGCCCCCGGTCTGGGTGTCGGCCACCACCACGGTAAAATGGGGGCACCCCTGAAGGGCCAGGTTCCGGGCCACATCCATGGTGGATTCGGTTGTGGCAAGGTGGTGAAGGGTGGCCTGCTGAATTTTCATGACGGGTCCGGGCCGGCCTTTGGGGGCGTGCTTTTCGGCCGGCCGATGACCAGGTAGATGAGCCAGCCCACAAAGGGAATAAAGGCGACAAAACCCCAGGCGGCCTTTTTTTCAATGCCGCCGAAGTCCCGGCCGGCCACATCGATCAAGGCCCAGCAGGTGAGCAGCCAGGCAAGCAGGCCGACAGCAATGATGGTGATGGTTATCGGGCTCATGGTTGAATCTTTCCGGGTTTGTCAGGAGGGTCCGGCCTTGAGCCGTTCGCGTATCTTCAATACGGTTTCGGCGTAAGGCCGGCTGTAGTTGTAGTTGAGCAGGACCTTGTAGGCGGCCTGGTGGTCCAGGCCCGGTTTCCATCCGTGGTGGGCGAGAAAGGAGGCCACGCTGAAGATGGCGTCCGGATGGGTGAACAGGTCTACCCGGCCGTCATTGTCGCCGTCCACGCCCAGTTTGAGAATGTTGCTGGGCATGAACTGGGAGATTCCCATGGCCCCTGCATAAGAGCTTTTCAGGGACACGGGATTCTCAATGTTTTCTTTTTCCACATAGGCCAGAAACGCCTTGAGTTCGTTGTACGCCCACTTGGATTTGTCCCGCACCCGCTTGTTATAGGCCTCTGGTGTGAAGGTCGTGGTCTTTTCGATGGACTGCCAGAACTCCGCCTCCATGGCCGGGTCGGCAAGGGAGGCCATGGAAGAGAGAATGTTAAAGGCCGGCCGGGTGCCAAGGTAGGCGCCGAACCGGGTTTCCACCAGAAGAATGGCGGTTATCACCTCTTTGTCCACGGTGTAGGTGTTCTGGGCCGCTGTCAGCCAACGGCCCTGGGCCTGCAGGTATTCCCGGGCCCGGTTCAGGGAAGCGGTTTTTAAAAACTGGTCGTAATTCAGCTTTGATTCACTGTGGTGAAAAAACAGGGCTGTGCCGGCCTGCTCAAAGGCCACATCCGGATGAGTGTAATACCGCCGCAGAACCTGGCCGTCAAACCCGTCTTTTTCCAGTTTTGCGCAAAGCCGGTCAAAGGGCGCGGCAGTCTCAAAATCGACATAAACCGGCGGAGCCGGCGGGGCCGTACACCCCGCAACCCCCAGCAACAGGGCCGGCAGCAGAAGCTGTAATATAAAAGAAAAAAAACGCATAAATCGATTGCTTTAAAGTGGGACAGGGGTAAAACAGAACCGGCCCGGCGGTTTTCAAGTGGCCGGGGCGACGCTGCAGCCAGCGGGTGAATCAGGTGTCAATGTGAAACACATCCTTGAGGGCGGCCAGGTGCCGGGGATCATCGCACCGGGTTTTGCCGGCGTCGTCGCCGATGCTGCCCACGGGGCCGCCGTTGCACTCCACCATGTTGAAACTGATATCCAGGGGCGGTATGCCCAGGTCGTGCATCAGGTCCCGGCCGATGCCGGCCGTGATATCGATCATCTCGCTTAAGGTTTCATGAATTTCAATGGCGGTTTCAAAGTTCATGTCGTCGCAGAACATGGCGGTCTTGGTTTTGGGATCAATGCCCAGCTTGTCGTAATGCTCAATCAGCTTGACGCACCAGGAAGTGGGGTCTCCGCTGTTGTGCTGGCACCCGTCAAAGAGCTTGGCCAGGTAGAGGTCAAAATCCCGGAGAAAGGCGTTGAACCCCACCACGTCGGAGAGGCAGATGCCCGGCTCACCGTGGTATTCGGCGATCCAGTCACGCAGCGCGGTCTTCTGGCTCAGCTGCAGCCGGGTACCAAGCTGCTGGTAGGCCATCAGCCATTCATGGTTCATGGTGCCCATGGGGGCCAGCTTGTGCTTCATGGCAAAGTAGGGGTTGCTGGTACCCACAAACAGGTAGGAACGAAGTTGTTTTTTGAGCTTTTCAATCACCACGCCCTGCCAGTAATGGGAATACCGGAAACAGGTGCCGATGTCCGCGAACTTGAACCCCGAAAGCTGGCCGGTTTTTAAAAGCGTGGTAAGGTACTCGATCTTCTTGGCCAGGCGCTGTTCCCCGGTGTCCAGCGTGTCTTCCACGCTGTGAAACCCTTTTTCGTTGATGCTCTGGTACTTGGAGTAGATCTCGCTGACAATGGTCAGCACGGGAACGGAAAAGAAAATCGTGGAAATCCAGGGGCCCTTGATTTCGATCTGCAGACGGCGGTTGTTGTCGATCTCGGCGGTGATGTATTTCCGGTTCAGCTGCACCAGCCGCAGGTATTCAATAAAATCTTTTTTAAAGACATTCAGGGAGTCGAGGTAGTCGAGCTCATCGTCCTTGAACCGCAGGGTGCACAGGTGGTCAATCTCCTGGTTGATTTCCTGTATATGGCCTATTTTTTTCTTGTTTTTGGATTCAAACCGGTAGCGGACAATCACATCCGGATGCATGTGGAGAACAATCTGGGCCATGGTGAGCTTTGAAAACTCAGTATCCAGCAGACTGTTGATGATCGTCATTCATTTCCTCCGGCACACCCCGGCCCTGTATGGCGCCCCAAACAGGCGGCCCGCGCCTGTCGGGTATTTTATTCATATAAACAAAACTATATAACCAACCCGGCACTTTTTGTCAACGATACTTTTAAAAGCGTCTGCCCGGATGTCTTGGGGCCTGATCGCCGCCCCCGGCATGTGCGGCCAACCCGGATATTGGATGCTGTGTCTGATATGAATATGCACGCGGTCTGAAAAATTTCATGAAATCTGCGGGGCAAACCACAACATGCTGTATGTTTTTTTTCTTGACATACAATTTTTAACGGGTTATGTCATCCAAAAAGCACTCAAACAGCCATGTATCGCTACGAAATCATTAACGAAGAGGGGCGCGCCGAAGGGATTGAACTGCTGTCGCTGATGTACGGCGCCCTGTGGGAGTCCACGCTGAACCGGCTTTCCCATGATTGTGACGGCTGGCTGCTCACCCTTTTTCTGGAAGGCCGCCGTTACTACATCTACCGTCTCCTTCCGTCCTGACGGCTTCGTAAAAAGCCCAATTTCTGTGTTGCGCTGCATCCCTCGTCACTGCGGCGTACACTCAGTACCCCCCATTCCTCGGAATTTGCGCGCCTTGAACTTGAACTTTTTACGAAGCCGTCTGTTTTAATTTTTTACAATGGCATCCGCCTGGACGTCGTACGAAGCTCAACCCCTGCCTTGATGTTTCTTCCTGTTTTGTCTTCGCAGCCCGGTGCATCTGAGCCCGGATATTTCACGATATGATATAAAAACAGCAAAGGTCGAAAAATTTTATGAAATATCCGGGTCAGGGGGTTTTGCGAAAAGCCGTGCCCTGCATGAAGGCCACCGTGTCCTGGTTCTGGTTGAAGACCGAAATGGCATAGGTGCCGATCTTTCGGCTTAAGGCGATCTCTTTGGCCTCGGCGGTAAGCTCGTCCCCGGCCCTGGCCGCCTTGAAATAGGACATGGTGATGTTGATGGCCACGGCGTCCACGCCATGGGAGTTGGAAGCCGCGGCAAAGGCGTAGTCGGCCAGGGTAAAAACAGCACCGCCGTGGCCCAGGTCCAGGCCGTTTAAGTGCCGTGGCTCCACTGTCATCCGGGTTTTGGCGTATCCCGCTGACACCGTGACCAGCTCAATGCCGATCTCTTTTACAAACCGGTCTTTATTGACCGCCGAAATAATGGGCGTTTCCATTTTTCCTCCTGCCGCGTTGATTCAGGTGTGCCGTATGTCAGGCGATACTTTTTTTATCTCCACGATGGTCGCGCCCCAGCCGCCGGCTTCAGGCGGGGCTTCGTGAAACCGGTCCACCAATGCGTTTTTAGCCAGGGCCGCCCACACCCGTTTTTTAAGAACGCCGGTGCCCTTGCCGTGCACCACCCGTATGGAAAAAATGCCGGCCTTTTGGCACTCGGCCAGGTAGTCTTTCAGCAGGTCGCCCACCTCTGAGGGGGCAAAGGTGTGCAGGTCCAATGTGTCTGTGATGGGTACGACAACGGGTTCGTTCATGGTGCGGGCAAGGCCTCCCGTCGGTGTATAAACCGGCGTATGACTCGGCACAGGTCTCGACCCCGATCCCGATAGCGATTTCGATTTGGATAAAGCGTCGTCACTGTCAGGTTCCCTGGTGATGAAAACCGGTTTTTGAATGATAACGATCCATGGTATAAACTGATCCATACACCAACCAGGACGAAAAGAACAGACCATCATGGACGGACAAACCATTCTAAAAATTTTTTTGTGTACTGCGGGGGCCTTTGTGCTGGGCTCCGTTCCGGTGGGCCTGGTTTTGACAAAACTTTTTTCTTCAAAAGATATTCGGACCCAGGGCAGCGGCAACATCGGGGCCACCAACGTGGCCCGGGTGGCAGGTGCGCGGCTGGGACTGATCACGCTGGCCCTTGATCTTTTAAAGGGTGCGCTTCCGGTGGCCGCAGCCGGCCTGATGGTGCCGTCGACCGGGGAGCCGGCCATGGCCCTTGCCGGCCTGGCCGCGGTGGCAGGCCACTGCTATCCCGTTTTTTCAGGGTTTACCGGCGGCGGCAAAGGGGTGGCCACGGCCTGCGGCGTGTTCCTGGTGGCAGCTCCCTGGGCCTGCCTGGTCGCACTGGTGGTGTTTCTGGCGGCAGTAGCAGGATTTAAGCGGGTCTCGCTGGGGTCCATTCTTGCGGCCCTGTCGCTGCCGGCCGGCACATGGTTTTTTTACGGCACAGGTCCGGTTGCGGCCGCGGCCGCGACCGTCGGCCTGCTGGTGGTCGCAAGGCACCGGGCCAATATCTCCCGACTGCTGGCCGGAACAGAACCCCCGTTTTTCAAAAAACCCGGCCAGGACCGATAGAAAGACCGTTGCATCAAAATCGCTATCGGGATCGAAATGGACTCCGATCTCCAACCTCGACAACGATTTCGATTGAAATGCGGGCCGCAGGCGGGTTCCATATGCTGGCCCGACCACGTGCTTAAAAATGTCATTGCGCGGTGAAACAATCGTGAACATACATGGGTCATTGCGATCCCGCCAAGGCGGGACAGGGCCGCGAAGCAATCTTGTTCAGAGACGAAGGGGATTGCTTCGTCGCGTTGCTCCTCGCAATGACGTGGGGGTCGCTTTGGCGCCTCGCAAAGACGAGGGATGCAGCGCAACACAGAAATTGGGGCTTTTACAAAGCCGTCATCATGGTCCAGGTTAGGGCCAGTAAGCCCGCCAGCACAAACTGGCTCTCCACCAGGAATTCCAGCACCAGGCCGCTCTGCAGGGTGTCCCGCTGGTAAAGGGCCAGCAGCATGTAACCGGTGACCGGCAGCACCAGCAGCAGGTATCCCAGGCTTGACACCACGCCCAGCAGCGTGGCCGCCAGCAGAAAAAGAAAAAGTCCGGCCAGCATCTGTTTTAAAAACCGCAGTGCCCGGTCGGCCCCCATGAGAACAGGAAGGGTCTCCTTGCCCGCGATTCTGTCTCCCTGCATGTCGATCAGGTCAAAAAAGGCGGACCGGACAAACACGATGCCGGCCAGCCACAGGGCCGTAAACATGGAGGAGAAGTTGAGCGAATCGGTGGCCGCCGCGGGAAACGCGCACACCGCCACGCCCCAGGCCGCGGAGATCAGCAGGGTCTTGGAACCGGGAATGTCCTTGATGCGGCGGAAGGGAATGGCGGTAACGCCTTTGGGCACCAGGTAAAGATTGTAGGAAAGCCCCAGGCCGCTCATCACCAGAAGCATCAAAAAGGGGAAAACACCCAGGGAAAAAGCCACTGCCAGGCCCAGCCCCCCCGCCCCCACGGCCAGCAGGGCCAGAACGGTCATGTTTTTGTCGTAAAAGGCGGCCCGGTAGGGGTCGTTGTAGTGATCCTCGGCAATGCCGGTGAGTCGGTTCAAGGTATGCATGGAAAAGATATAGAGCATGGCGATGAGGATGTGGGGAGCAAAATGCTCGCCCTGCCGCAGCAGGGAGGCACTGTAGCAGAGCAGGCCGGCACCGATGGCCAGGTAGATGTTGGTGAGCAACAGCAGCCGCTGGGCGGAAAAAAGCGTGCGGGCCAGCGGCCCCTTTGAGCGAAACCGGGCCGCCTCCAGCTCGCGATAGATTTTCTTGATGATCCAGTTGGGTGTGGAGGCCCCGGCGGTGATGCCGATGTGGTCGGATTTGGCCAGGGCGTTCGTGTCCAGCTCTTCGCTGGTCTCCACATGGAACACCGGGTGTCCGCTTTTTTTTGAAACCTGAGCCAGGCGCTGGGTGTTGCCGCTGTTGTAGCCTCCCACCACGACCATGGCATCGGTTTGTCTGGCCAGGGCCTCGGTTTCCGCCTGCCGATTTTTCGTGGAGGGACAGATGGTGTTGAACACCTGGTAGTGGGGATGGTGGGCCGCGGCCCATGCGCCGACCTCGTCAAAAAGCCGGGTGCTCTGGGTGGTCTGGGCCACGATGATGGCCTTTTCAAAGGCGGGCAGGGCCTTTAACGCTTCCAGGCTGTCGGCCACAACCCCCCTGTCGCCGGCATATCCCAGCAGGCCCACCACCTCGGGGTGGTCTTTGTCGCCGATGATGATGACGGCGCACCCTTCGGCCGCATTTCTGGAGATGATGGTCTGGACCTTTACCACCCGGGGACAGGTGGCGTCAATGACGGTAAAGCCGGCCGCCTCCAGTTTTTCCCGGGTCCGGGGCGGAACCCCGTGGGCCCGGATCAGCACAATGCCGTTTCCCTGTTCGGGAATGGTCTCCATGACTGAAATCTTTTTTTCAGCCAGAAGCCGCAGCACCTGGGGGTTGTGAATCAGGGGACCGAAGGTGTAAATCGGTTCGGTGTACCGGTTGGAGGCGTCCAGCACCATGTCCACGGCCCGGCGCACCCCCATGCAGAAACCGGATGTTTTTGCGATAGATACCTTCATTGAAAAACAACACTCTGATTTTTTTAAAAAGCCGGTGTGGTGGCGACCCGTTTTTTGGGAGGAATACGATTATCCCCTACCCGTCGCTTTTGAGAAAAATCTTATGGTCCACCAGGGAGAGGGAATGGATTTTGGCTTTTAAAAACTTCTGTTCACCGAAAATACTGATCAGTTTGACCCCGTCTTCTTCGGGTTCCACCAAGTCGACCGCCTCCATGACGAGGGTGTTGTCGCCTTTTTCATCAACGATATAAGCGTTGGCTTCACACATGGTTTACCTCTTTTTGGGTTTCAAATGGTGTTCGATAAGGTTTTCCAGCAGGTGGGGCAGGGGTTCCTGGGCCACGCCCACGATTTCCACCCGTTCCTGGGAAAGGGGAATCAGGACTTTGGCGGCCCGGCATCCGGACACGGCCTCGGCCATGGCCGGGGTGACCTCTCCCATCAGGGCATGGGCCATGACAATACCGATGGGTCCCACGATCACGTCCGCCTCAGCCACGGTGCGGACAATGGCGTTTTCACCTGAGGCCCCCCGGTTGGCCTTTGCCTTGAGCATCTGGGCCGTGGCAATGGCGTTGGTGCCCAGGGCGATGATCTCCACGGTCTCGCCAAAGGCCTCCTGTATTTTCTTGATGGCAGCCGCGCCGATGCCGCCGCCCTGCCCGTCGATTACGCATATTCGCAACATAAAAATCACTTTACTGCGAACACCCCCTTTTTTCAAAGGGAAAATGGTCTTTGCCGACAAAGATTCCGCCGGAAGGAGCAACGGGCCGCTTTATCCCATCCGAATCAAAATTCCCGTCGATCTGTTTCGTTTCATGGGCGGCCACCGGTCGCCCTGAACTATCGGGAAACAGCCGGAGCGGCGGAGGTCCGCCATGAAGGGAAAACAAAATTTCATTTTTCGGGATTGCCCTTTGGGGTAAAATCCTGTACCAATAACTACTTGATCAATAGCGGTTACAGGCCCGTTTGACAAACCAGAAAAGGGCGTGTCCATGAACCACGGGGTGACAAAATGAGAAGCAGTCACATAAAAGTGATAACGCTGGCCTGTTTGCTGTGCGTGACGCTGTGGATCGGCCTCGCCGGGGCCCAGGCGTCCGACATGCAGCTTCCGGTGGAGGAGATTCTGAGCCGGGTGGAGGCCCGGTACGACTGTGACACCTTTGCCGCTGATTTTTTTCAGACCTCCACGCTCAAGGCAATGGACATCACGGACACAGCCGAAGGCTCTGTGCTGTTCAAACGACCCAACCGGTTCCGGTGGAGTTACGAGAAGCCCGAAAAGCAGTATATTATCTCGGATGGCGACCGGTTGTGGATATTCAAGCCGGATGAAAACCAGGTGACTGTTGGAAGTGCCCCCGCGCTTTTCGGCGACGGCCGGGGCGCCAGTTTTTTCACGGACATCAAGCGTCTGCGCACCGACTATGAGATCGGCCTTTCCCCGGACACCGATGGCGAGACGTATATGCTGAAGCTGGCGCCCAAAAAGAAGACCATGGATGTGGCGGCGATCTATCTCGTGGTGAACGCGGACACTTTTGAGGTGACCGCCGTTGAAACCGTCAACGCCTATGACGACGCCACGCGCATCGAATTTACCAACCGGCGGTTTGACCTGCCGGCTGCCGACACCCTTTTTGTCTTCGACATTCCGGTGAATGCCGATGTGATTCAACTAAACAGCGAGAACGACGGATGATTCAGCAGCGTATCAGTGACCTCAAGGCCCGGCGCAACGCCATTATACTGGTGCATAACTACCAGCCGCCCGAGATCCAGGATATCGCCGATTTCTGCGGTGACTCCCTGGAACTTTCCATTCGGGCCGCCGAAACCGACGCCGATGTGATCGTCTTCTGCGGGGTCCATTTTATGGCCGAAACCGCGTCCATCGTCTGCCCGGACAAGACCGTGCTGCTGCCCGACTTTAACGCGGGCTGCCCCATGGCCGACATGATCACGCCCCAGGCCCTTGCGGCAAAACTGAAGGAACTGGGCGATATGCCGGTGGTGACCTATGTCAACTCCCCGGCCGCGGTCAAGGCCATGTCTACGGTCTGCTGCACGTCGGCCAACGTGGTAAAAGTGGTCAACAGCCTGGAGGAAAAAGAGATCCTCATGACCCCGGACCGGAACCTGGCCACCTATGCGCAAGGGTATACCGACAAAACCCTTCACCTGTGGCCCGGCTGGTGTCCCGTACACGACGCCCTGCGGCCGGAGGATATCGAGACGGCCCGGCGCGACCATCCCGGCGCCCTGGTCATGGCCCACCCCGAGTGCCGGCCTGAAGTGACGGCCCTGGCCGACGCGGTGCTTTCCACCTCCGGCATGCTGCGCCATGCCGCTGAATCGGACCGGACCGAATTTATCGTGGCAACGGAAAACGGGATTCTTTATCCGCTTCAAAAAGCCTGTCCGGACAAGCGGTTCTACTGGGCCTCGGAATCCATGGTATGCCCGGACATGAAGAAGATCGGGCTTGCGGATGTGGCAGCCTGCCTGGAGACCCTGGCGCCGGAGGTCAAGGTGCCCCGCGAGATTCAGCAGAAGGCCCTGGCAGCGGTGCAGCGCATGCTGGAAATTGTGTGAAGACAAACCGTATGTACTTTTCTTGGCGGCAAGAAAAGTACCAAAAGAACCGGCCCTGCAGCTTGGCCTTCGGCTGCCCTCGCGCAAGCGGTTTTTTCGGCGCGGGCAGGAACTCGCTTCGCTCAGACAGCCTGCCCGCTTTCTCCGAAAAAATCGCTTACGCTCGGCTGCGCTGCAATGGGCGAGGGATGCTGTCATGGACACCCGGTCGTTGATGGGTGCCACGGGCTAAGCGAAGCTTGCCCGCGTTATGTTTTCGGACTGATGGAAACTAACTTATGTCCATCCATTTAACATGGAGGACACCATGTGGTGTTTCCAATCCAGAAATGAGGATTTTTTCGCAAGATCAAGGAAAACAAGGGCTGACGCGGAGGCGTACTGTTGTACGCCGCACAAGGAAGCCCGCGGTTTGACGCAGAGATTGCGGAAAAAGGCCATTTATGGATGGAAACTAGCTTACCAGAAATACCTGGACAAACTTCGGGTCCAGGTCCTTCGGGGCAACTGCTCCCAGCTCCGCCTCTGCTTCGGCAAACATTCGTTCCAGAACATGGCCGGCTTGCGCCGATATATCATGAGGCTCCACGCCGGTGCGGCCTGAAAGCCATTGCAGAAACGACTCTTTTTTGTCGTCTTGAATGCGGCCGTCTTCTTTGCCCTCAGCCTTTTTGAAAAGCCCGGAAAGAAAAGGGCCAAACTGGTTTACGGGAATAAACTCAACAGTCTCGGGCAGGTCCAGCACGCTTCGCGCCCACAGGGTCAGCACCAGGTTGGTGGCGGTCAATACAGTGCCGGACACCGGGGCAGGATCAACATCTGCCTTTTTCAGAAGCCCGTCGATGGTCATGATCTCGTCCAGCACAGCCCGGGTCCGGTCAATGTCCTCCATGCTTTCAAACTCACGGGGCAGACCTGTTTGCGCATCGAAAAACAGGGGCCGCTTGATCAGCAGGCCGGCCAGGATTCCGGCGCGCTCTTCTCCCCAGAAACTCACGGGCAGCTGTTTGGCCGAACACCAGCTGGTCGAATGCCATCTGTCCGCTGTTCGCTTGATCTCCATGGCCGCGCCATAACCGGATCGGAAAATATCGCCCAGGGCGTGGGTTGTCATCAGGGCCGCGGCCTTTGACGGGTTCAGGGTCTCCTTGCTTTCCGCCAGCCGAAAAAGGCCGATGGCAATGTAGCCGCACGCCTTGTTCACCACGTGGGCCAGCTCTTTTTTTGCGCTCAGCCGGGCGCCGTCAGCCACCACGATGCTGTTGCACAGGGCCGCAAATTCGGTGGAGAGTTCCTCCAGGGCCGCCGGGGAATCCACCCGCTCCAGGGCCTGGGCAAACAGGGTGGTTTTTTTCAAAAGCCGGTGGTGGACCACGGGCACCGGCAGCCGGCTTCTCTTTGCCGGCCGGCGGGCCGGTTTTTTCACGGGTTTGCGGCCTTGCGGCAGGGGTTGATAAATGCCGACGGCTTCATCAAAAGGCAGCAGTCCCTTTTCCGCCAGCCGGATGCTGCGCTGCCGAAAGACCTCCTCCTCGGCCTCCGTGGGAAGCACGTTGGCGGTATAAAAAAGAAGGTCCCTGTAGGCGATGAAATCGATTTCAGCCAGGTGTTTGAGAAAGGCGTAGAGCATCTTTTCGTGGTCCGCCTCAAGGGTTTCCGGCAGGTCCGGGTCCTGGGGCCATCTTTTGGTAAACCGCACGTAAAAGACATCGTCAAAGGTGAAAAAGGACTCGTCAAACTCTGACGGCTCCTGGTCGTGCTCCCGGGCCGATGCCTGGGTGGTGTAGTAGAGCAGCAGCTCCAGAAGCTCATGTTTGTCAGCGGCCATCCATTGCACAAACCGGTTCTTGTCGGCCCGCATCAGCAGGTCAAACCACCGGAGCATTTCCGGCCCGCTGATTCGGTCTTTGTGCCAGCACTCGATATCAGTGATGTGTTCCCACTGGCTGCCCGACCCCAAAGCCAGCAGCTCAAGGGCATCTTCCGGGCCGATGTCGTTGACCAGAAAATAAAAATCCTGGTCGGCCATGGAGTGGACAATGGCCGGCGCGTCCGGCGAGCCGAGAATCAGGTCCATGGCTTCTTTGGCAGGAAGGGACAGGGCCTTTTGCCGCTGCGCGGCCACGGCGGCCAGTTTTTCCTTGATGATGGCGGGTTGACGGGTCATGGTGTATTCCTTTAATCCAAATCGCTATCGGGATCGGGATCGAACGAATTAATATGATCGATTGCGATAGCGATCCCGATTTCGATTTCGAGGCCAGTACTTCGATGGATGTTCTTGTCGATCAATATAAGGAAAGGCCGGTCTGGTGTCAATTTTTCGGTGCCGGTTTCGAGGGTTCAACGTAAATATCGGCGGGCAGAAACAGGACGGCGATCATGCCAGGCACGGATAAAAGAAAGCTGATGCCGAAAAAATATCCATACCCCAGCCACCCGGCCAGAAACCCGCTGAGAATGCCGGCAAACAGGCCGGAAACATTCATCAGCCCGGTACCGATGGCGTAATGGGCCGCCTTGAACTCTTTTGCGCAGATGCGCATCAGAAAGGTCATGAGCACGGCCGTGCCCAGGCCTCCGGAAAACTGGTCAAACCCGTGCACCACGGCCACCCAGAAGAGGTTAAGCGCGCCAACAGGCTGGGCCACGGCCGCGCCGGTGTTGATGGCCACAAACGGGGCAAGGTGTAAGGCCAGCACCATGTAAACCAGGTTGGTGAGGTTCTGCAGCAGCAAAAAGGGCCAGATCACTTTTTTCAGCGAAAAGGTGGAGATGCAAAACCCTCCCACCAGAGCCCCGGCAATGGAGAGGGGCAGGCCCACCACCGACGAGAGCCACCCGTAATGGACCTTGATGCCAACGTCCACGAAAAAGGGAGAGACCATGGCCGTGAGCAGAAATTCGCCGGTGCGCATCAGGATGATAACAGCGAAAATGGTGCCGATCTTTTCCCTGTCGGTAAAGGTGATAAAAGCCCTGGCGTAAAAGGTGTCCGGTTTGCCGGCAATGCGGGCCCAGATCCGTTTTCGCAGCACCAGCAGGCTGATCAGGGACAGCAGCAGAAAGAGGCCCACCCAGTGGGGAAAACTGATTTTCTGCAGCACCGGGTATTGCTCCCTGATCAGGGCATAGGGCCGGGAGGCCAGAAAAGCCCGCAGGCCCAGGACCAGAAGGGCGGCGCCGGTCACAAGGGCAAGGTTTTTCAACCGAAGGGCGGATTTTACCAGCTCATTGGCCGGCCGGCCCTGCTGCTCCACCCGAATCAGGAAAAAAAAGTGGTACACAAACACCAGTCCCATCATCAGGGCCGCACAGGCAAAGGCCAGGGGCCAGCCCAAGGTGGTGCCGATGGTGGCCACCACGCCGGTGCCGGTCATCATGGCGATGCGGTAGGCCATGACCCGGTAGCCCACAAATTTTGCCTGGCCCTCACTGTCCAGGGCCTCCATGTAAAAGCCGTCAATGGCGGTGTCGTGGGTGGCGGCAATAAAAGACCCGGCAAAAAAGAGCAGGACAATGGCGGAAACGCCCCAGGAGAACGGGGCAAAGGCGGCTGTCAGCAGCATCATTCCCACCAGGAGGAACTGGCAGGTCAGCATCCAGGTCCGCTTGGTGGAAAACCGGTCCACCTGGGGTCCCCACAGGAATTTTAAAATCCAGGGCAGGCCGAACAGGGAGGTCAGGCCGATGGACTCCAGCCGGACATTCATGTCTCTTAAGAAAAGCGAGGAGAGCGTGCGGATGACGGTATAGGGAAAGCCTTCGGCAAAATAGGTGGTAAAGGTCCAGACATAGGGAGAGGAGAGGACGGAGTTTCGTCGATTTTTATTCACTGTCCATCCTGACTTTTTTTGCTGTGTTTTGTATAACCCGTATTCCCTATCTTACTCTTACTCTTACTCGTGCTCGTAATCTTGATCAAATTTCATCAACAGCCGATCACGAGTACGAGTCCGATTCGACCCGGTCAAACAAAAAGGCCGCCCGTCATATTTTTTTGACGGGCGGCCCTGGGAATAAAAGGCTATTTTTCTTCCAGCTGTTTGGGTGTGACAATGGGACCGAATTTGGCCTTCAACGCCTCCAGCCCCTTTTTCTGTTCCGCCAGAATGGTGAAGAGCTTTTCCGGAATCCGCTCGTCCTTTTTGTAGGCGGCGGTCTGGAGGTCGATTCGGGCGATGATGTTGTCGATATAGAGGGAGAACTGCTTTTCATACAGCTCATAGGGATAGGGCTTGTCGATCAGGTCGGAGAAGAGCTGCCTGAGATCCTCGTATTTCGGCAGGTTGCCGATGGGGGTTTCGATAAAAGACACATCGTTGTGGGCCATCCGCTCCAGCCAGGAGAGCCACACCTTGACATCCTTTTTTTCGCCCAGCAGCTTTTTGGTTGTTCCGCCCCGGGCTTCGTCGGTGAGAAAATAGTTCAACCCCGCCATGACCGGTCGCTTGTCGGCCGCGATTTTTGGGCTTGCGAAAAACTCGAACTGGGCCGCCATGTAGTCTCCCAGCGCGCCCGGAATAAAAGGCGCGTTGGCCCAGGGTGCCCGTTTGACGCCTGAAGCCCCCACTTCCGTGGCCGTGGCCGCGGACACGATGCAGGCCCCGATCACCACGCCGTTGTCGGAATTTCGGGCCACCCACACCGGGGGCATGGTGTCCGAATCCCGGCCGCTGTAAGTCACAACCCGGGTCTCCACGCCGGCCGGATCCTCGGCCCTGTTTGAATAGTTGGCCAATGCCGTGGAGGAGATGGTACACCGGGCATTGGGATGGGAAGGCGGAATAGGCTTGCCCTTTTCGTCGGTCATGCCCTTTTCCCATTTTCCCTGAAAGTTCATGCCATGGTCCGGCATGGGCTCGCCGTGGCCGGTCCAGTGGGGCACCCCGTTGTCATCAATCAGCACGTTGGTCCAGATCACCTCGGCGCCGGGGTTGCGCAGGTTGGTCATGAGCAGGGGGTCGCCCTCCATGTTCACATCTTCAACAATGCCGAATATGCCGCACTCCGGGTTGATGGAACGAATGGAGCCGTCTTCGGCAATCCACATCTGAGCCAGGTCATCGCCCACGAAAAAATTGCCGGCCATGGCTGTGGTGGTTTTGCCGCAGCCGCTGGGGGCCGCGCCCACGCACCAGGTCTGCCGGTTGCCG
The DNA here is from genome assembly GCF_000018405.1 of Desulfosudis oleivorans Hxd3. Taxonomy (NCBI): domain Bacteria; kingdom Pseudomonadati; phylum Thermodesulfobacteriota; class Desulfobacteria; order Desulfobacterales; family Desulfosudaceae; genus Desulfosudis; species Desulfosudis oleivorans. Next base: position 434,242 of record NC_009943.1, on the reverse strand, counting down.
GGTCCCTGCATGCCGGTGATAAACATGTGCTCGGCCAACTGCTCGCCCCGGTGTTCATACACGGCCTTGTCCACGGCAAACCGGTGATTTCCCTTTTTCAACAGCAGGGTGTTGCCGGCATAGGTGCAGTTGAAGCTGTAGGTGGTGCGGTCTTTTCTGTCCATCAGCACCCGGGCGTTGGGCAGGTCCTCGGGCCGGTTTTTGCCTTCGCTGTGAATGTTGGTGAAAAAGTGGCCTCCGGCCGCCACCTCCCTGTCAAAATCGGCAAAGAAGTTTCTGTAGAGAATCTCGGCGCTGTGAAGTACGTAGGCCGATGTGGAGGCCTCAATGGCCGGGTTGGAGGCGGGCGCGCCCACCGGACCCCGGGAGTAGAATCCCACGATCAGGGTTTTTCCCCGCATGATGCCGGTCATGTGAGTTTTCACCACGCCCACGGCGTCGTTTCGCAACATTTTCTGGGCCAGGGAGCTGATATCTTCTTCCGGGTCGGCAATATAGTAGGTCCGGTCCACGATACGGCCCTGTTCCTCTTTAAGGTCGTAGTGAATGGTGTGGCCGTCCATGGGCAGCTTTTTTTCTTCGCCTTTTTCAAGGGCATGATCCCGTATCCACTGCTTGTCTTCAGCGGAGCCGGTGTTGACGAAAACCGCGTCCGGATCGCCCATCACAATGGCATTGGCGATCTTGATCAGCGCCTTTTCCGTTTTGATTTTGTCGATCTTGGCAAGGCTCTCCTTGTCCATCTTCTTTTCAAACACCTTGCGGGCCGCGTCAACCGAGTCGATGCCTCCGATTTTTTGGGCGATATCGATTTCTGCCATGGCACTCCTCCTTATTAATGAAAAATCTACAAATTATAAAAAATGGGGCTTTCGCCGTTTTGTGTCTCTTTACACTTTATGGAAGGATAATATCCTCCAGTTTCCGTTTGGGCACATGGTGTATCCCGGACCTGTCCCGCCAGTAACGGATGTCGTTGTCCGGTCCGACCTCCTCAATGACCACCTGCTCCTTGGGTTTACCCAGGGCGATCACCAGCAGCAGGGCCAGGTGATCGGGAATGGCGAGGCCGGTTCTTAATTTTTTTTCGTTAAAGGCGCCGATCATGCAGCCGGCCAGCCCCATCTCCCGGGCCCCCAGCAGAATGCTCTGGGCCGCGATGCCGTGGTCGCACCAGAAGTTGTCCGTGATGGTGGTATCGCCGGTAATAATAATGTAGGCGGCAGGCCGTTCTCCGGCCCTGGGACCTTTCCACTCGGTCAGGTACCCGGCCCAGGCCAGGCAGGGAAAAATCACCTGGTTTTTCTTTTTTTCCCAGGAGAGAATGTACTTGAGGGGCTGGCGGTTGGCCGCCGACGCGGACAGCCGGGCCAGGTTGATCAGCTGGCAGAGGGTATCTCTATCTACCGGCTGGTTTTCGTAAAACCGCCGGCAGGTCCTGTTTTTACGGACCAGGTCTTCAATCGTTGTTGGCTGTGTCGTCGTCATGGCTGAGGCAGGCTGTCTTTTCAAAGATCGGCATGTTCTGGTCGATCCAGATCAGTATTTTATCGAACTCGGCGGCCACTTCCTGAAGGGCTTTGCCCCGGTGGCTCACCCGGTTCTTCTCTTCGGTGGTAAGCTGAGCAAAGGTTTTTTTCAAAGGGGGGTAGTAAAAGACCGGGTCGTAGCCGAACCCGTTGTCGCCCATTGGCTTTTCGGTGATCTCCCCCTGGCACCGGCCTTCGTAGGTAAGGGCAGCTCCCATGGGCACGGCAATGGAGATCACGCACTCAAAGGCGGCTTTTCGGTTGGTCTGGCCGGCCATTTCGGAAAGCAGTTTTTCGCAGCGATCGGCGTCGGTGGCATCGGGACCTGCGTACCGGGCCGAATGCACGCCCGGGGCGCCGTCCAGGGCCTCCACCACCAGGCCGGAATCGTCGGCCAGAGCGGTAAATCCCAGGATTCGGGCGGCAAAACTCGCTTTTTTGTAGGCGTTATCGTCAAAGGTGGCGCCGTCTTCTTCGATTTCCGGAATGGGGCCAAAATCGTCGAGGTTTTTGATCTCCACGTTCCGGCCGGCCAGAAGGTCTCGAATCTCCTTTGTTTTTCCCTTGTTACGGGTGGCGATCACCAGGGTTCGTTGTGGATTCACTGTTTTTCTCCGGTACTCGTAAGCTTATAAGACTCTGAACCTGATATTTATACTTGATCCCGAATGGGTTGTAAACTCCAATATATTGATAATTTTTCCGGCACGAATCAAGAAACAGGATGCAGAAAAGCGCGGTTGGCAACGTCGTCGTCCCTGGTTTTGGCGGCCTGAAGGTCGCCACTGCATTTAATTTTTGCCGGCATGCTTCGGCCGAGCATCAACGGCAGGCCCTCTCTTTGCGCATTGTATCCTCTCAAGCCCTTTTCTCCTTTGACGAACCGGCGGTGACTGATATAAAAGAGAATACAACAACAGACATTCACCGAAAGACAAATCCATGAAAACCGTTTTCTGCTGCCAGTCCTGTGGATACCAGGCCCCCAAATGGATGGGTCGCTGCCCGGAGTGTGAAGGATGGGGCACCTTTGTGGAGGAGCCGGCCGACGGCTCGGCGTCGGCTGCAAAAAGCGGCCGGGGGGTCAAGCCGGCGGAAGCCGTGGCCCTGGATGCCATTGAGCTGGCCGATGAAAGACGGATTCACACCGCCATCGGCGAATTTGACCGGGTCCTGGGCGGCGGCATCGTGGCCGGATCCCTGGTGCTGGTGGGCGGGGATCCGGGCATCGGCAAGTCCACCCTGATGCTGCAGGCGGCCCAGAAACTGTCTGAAAACGGGTGCACCGTGCTTTACGTGTCCGGCGAGGAGTCCCTTCGGCAGATCAAGATGCGCAGCCGGCGGCTCTGCCCGTCCCTCTCCTCCTCCCTGCTGGCCGCGGCTGAAACCGACATCGAACGGGTGACGGCGCTGGCCCGGTCGGCCAAACCCGACGTGATGGTGATCGACTCCATTCAGACCATGTCCAGCGGCGATTTTTCGTCGGCCCCGGGCAGCGTGGGCCAGGTGCGGGAGGCCACCATGCGGCTGATGGCCCTGGCCAAGAAGACCGGCATCTGCGTGTTTCTTATCGGCCACGTGACCAAGGACGGCAGCATTGCCGGGCCCCGCATCATGGAGCACATGGTGGACACGGTGCTCTATTTTGAGGGCGACAAGAACCAGGTGTTCCGCATTCTCCGGGCCGTGAAAAACCGGTTCGGCTCCACCAACGAGATCGGCGTGTTTGAGATGCGCACCGAGGGGCTGGGCGAGGTGGCCAACCCGTCGGCGGTGTTTCTGTCGGAAATGCCTGAAAAAACACCGGGGTCCGTGGTAACGGCCAGCATGGAGGGCACCCGGCCCATCCTGGTGGAGCTTCAGGCCCTGGCCAGCCGCACCAGCCTGGGCATGGCCCGCCGCACCATCCTAGGCCTGGACGCCAACCGGGTGGCCCTGCTGGTGGCGGTGATGGAAAAAAAGCTCGGCATGGAGCTGACCGGGTATGACGTGTTTATGAACGTGGCCGGCGGGGTCCGGGTCAGTGAGCCGGCCGTGGACCTGGCCGTGATCGCGGCCGTGGCCTCCAGCTTTCTGGACCGCCCTATCCCAACCGGCACCGTGGTGCTGGGCGAGGTGGGGCTCACCGGCGAGGTGCGGGCCATCAACCATATTGATACCCGGGTGGGAGAGATCAAGAAGATGGGCTTTACCGCCTGCCTGCTGCCCCAGGGCAATCTCAAGCGCATGTCCCGCGACAAAGAGATCAAGGTTACCGGTGTCGGCACCGTGGCCGAGGCTATGGAGGTCTTATTTCAATGAAAGACGGCTTTATAAAAAGCCCAATTTCTGCGTTGCGCTGCATCCCTCGTCACTGCGGCGTACACCCGGTACGCCTCATTCCTCGGGATTTGCGACGCCTTGAACTTGAACTTTTTACTGTGCCGTCCTGTTCCTGCCTTTTTACGAGGCCATCGATGAAACATCCATGCAAGGACACACTATGAAGCGAGACCCCACCAAAGGGCGCAAAACCCCGGATCACTACGCGCGCAAGGCCAAAACCGAGCACTACCCGGCCCGGTCGGTATACAAGCTTCAGGAAATTCAGAAGAAACACAATGTGTTGAAGCCGGGAAACGCCGTGCTGGACCTGGGCTGTTTTCCGGGATCGTGGATGATGTTTGCCGCCGAGACGGTGGGCAGAGGCGGAAAGGTGACCGGCATTGATCTTAAAAAAGTCGCAACACACATGCCGGCCCAGGCGACCTCGTTACAGGAAGATATTTATGAAATCGACAGGGAGGCCCTGGCCGGGACCCTGGGCCCCCTGGACGTGGTGCTCAGTGATATGGCGCCGGACACCATGGGCAACAAGTTCACCGACGCGGCCCGCTCCTTTCACCTTGCAGCGGCGGCCCTGGACCTGGCCCTGTTCCTGCTGAAGCCGGGAGGCCACTTTGTGTGCAAGGTGTTTCAGGGAGAAGATTTTCAAAATTTTGTAAATATGGTAAAAGCAGAGTTCGAACGGCACAAGGTGTTCAAGCCGGAGACCTGCCGCAAAGACAGCAAAGAAACATATGTCATAGGGTTTTCAAAAAAGGAGAGTACACATGTCGGGTCATAATAAATGGTCTTCCATCAAGCACAAAAAGGGCGCTGCGGACGCCAAGCGCGGAAAGGTCTTCACCAAGCTGATCAAGGAGATTACCCTGGCCGCGCGCACGGGCGGTGGCGACCCTGACGGTAACCCCCGGCTGCGAACGGCCATTGCCGCGGCAAAAGACGAAAACATGCCCAAGGACAACATCGAGCGGGCCATTAAAAAAGGCACCGGCGACCTGGAAGGTGTCAACTACGAGGAGAACACTTACGAGGGCTACGGTCCGGGCGGGGCCGCCGTGCTGGTGGAGTCCCTGACCGACAACAAGAACCGGGCCGTCAGCGAGATCCGTCACATCTTCAGCAAGCACAACGGCAACATGGGTGAAAACGGGTGCGTGGCCTGGATGTTTGATAAAAAGGGATATATCGAGGTGGAAAAAAGCGCGGCCGAGGAGGACCACCTCATGGAAGTGGCCATCGAGGCCGGGGCCGAGGATGTGCGGGAGTCCGACGACACCTTTGAGGTGATCACCGAGGTGGAAGACCTGGAAACGGTGCGCCAGGCACTTGACGGCGCGTCGATCCAATACGCCTTTGCCGAGATCACCATGCTGCCCCAGACCATGGTGGACCTGGACGACAAAACATCCGAGCAGATGATCCGGTTGCTGGATGCCCTGGACGACTGCGAAGACGTGCAGAAGGTTTACACCAACGCCAGCCTGTCAGACAGCGTGGGCGAGGCGTAATCGGGGACCCAGTGTAAAATTGACCTGCCTTCGTGCCCGTCATTGCCCGGAGTGACCGGGTTCCGTACCCGTCATTGCCGGACTCCGATCCGGCAATCCAGTGTAAAATTGACCGGGTTCCTTATTAATGCGGTACTGAATCAATTTGATTCTGGACCCCCGGGTCAAGCCCGAGGGTGACGGCAAATGCAGTCGTCATTACCGCGCCCCTTTTTATTTCAGCTTGCGAATAACCCAGCGTGCGATCTCTTTTTCCTCTTTTTTCTTTACCTCTTTGTAAACCGCGCCGATAGGAATCTCGGCCCGGGCCATGCTCCTGTGGCCCCCGGCACTGCCCATCTGTTCAAATGCCTTTTTGGCCGCCTGGCCGGCGTCCCGGCGAATCCCGTCGTTTCGCAAAATCACGATCAGCCGGTCGTCATACACGCCGGACACGATGCTCCACTGCACCGAGCTGACCCGCATGAAAAAATCGGCCACCAGCACGCACACATCCGGGTTGACCACACGGCCCAGGTGAATGAACGCTTTTTTCCTCCGCATGACCTTTCGGTTCAGTGCCTTTGAAAAATAGGCCAGAAACTCGGGTTTGATCTCGGCCTGTTCGATCCGCCGGGCCAGGTGAACATTGACATACCTGAAAATATATTGAAAGGCGCGAACATCCTCGGGGGTCGCGTGCCGCTCAAAATTACTGGTATCGGTCTTGATGCCCAGGTAGAGGCCGGTGGCCAGTTTCCGGGACGGTTTAATCCGGGCCGCCTTCAGGTACTCGATCAGCATGGTGGAAGTGGCGCCGTAGTCGGGCCGGATATCGGCATAGGACGCGGTGCTTTTGACCGCCACGGGATGGTGGTCGATGATCACGTCGGCGGTAATGCCGGCCAGGCGTTCGTTGTGGTCCGGCTGGGAATCCACCATCACGACCCGGGTATAGCGGCTGACATCAATGGTGTCGATATGAACCAGCTTGACACCCAGCAGCCGCACCATGGCAAGGTTGTCGGGCCGGTCAATGACATTGATATTGGAAAGGGTGACCGAGGCCGCCTTCTTCCACAGCAGCCGTTTTACCGCCATGGCGCTGCCGATGGCGTCGGGGTCGGCGTTGATCACCACCAGCACATGGTCGGTGCCGGAAAACCGGCTGTAAAAAAGACGAACCCGTTCGGTATTGGAAACAGACATACACACTCCGTGAAAGATTCAGGCTGAGAGACATTTTTCTGGTTCGAGAAAACAGTATAAAGAACGAGAAGCGGCATTGTCCATGAAAAAACCTCGGCGCAAATGACCGAGGTTGACAGGCCGGTGCGTTCCCTTGTATTTTTAAGCACACTTCACCTGAGGCATTCGCACTATCGGTGCCGCTGAAAAGACAACCCTTAAAGGCAAAACAGGCATGGCCCAACTGCTCTCCACAAAGGAACTGGCCCAGCTGCTGGGGATTCACGAAAAAAAAGTCTACAAGCTGATCACCGAACAGCGCATGCCGGCCACCAAGGTCACAGGCAAGTGGCTGTTTCCGAAACACCTGGTGGAGCAGTGGATCGCGGCCAACACCATTAACCATCCCGGCGAGGCCTCCTGCCTGATCGACACGCCTTCGCTGCTGGTGGTGGCCGGTAGCAACGACATCCTGCTGGACAGGGCCATGGCCCTGTTCATGAAACACCATCCCGAAATCACGGTGGTGTTCGGCAACCTGGGCAGCATGGGCGGCCTGCGGGCGCTGGGCCGTGGCGTATGCCACATGGCATCCTCCCACCTGGTCCAGGAGGATGAAGCCGAATACAATTTTTCCTTTGCCGCCAAAGAGATGGAAAACATGCCGGCGGTGGTCAACTTCTGTTTTCGCGAGCAGGGGCTGGTGCTGCCAAAGGGGAACCCGAAAACCGTGGCCGGCATGGCCGATCTGGCCCGCAAAAAGCTGACTATCGTCAACCGGGCCCATGGTACCGGTACCCGGCTCTGGTTTGACCGCAAGCTCAAAGAGGCGGGCGTATCTCCCGGTACGTTAAAAGGCTATGACCACGACGTGCAGCGCCACCTGGATGTGGGCCTGGAAGTGCTGTCCGGCCGGGCTGACACCGGTCCGGCCATTCGGGCCGTGGCCCAGCTGCTGGACCTGGATTTTCTGCCCATGCACTGGGAGCGGTTTGACCTGCTGATTCCCAGAAGCCTGTTTTTCGACAAGAAGATTCAGGCCTTTTTATCCATGCTTACCGACCCGGCCTTTACCGGCCTGGCCGAGACACTGGCCGGCTACGACCTGTCCAAAAGCGGGAAAATGGTCTATCCGCAGGACCAAAAAAAAGAATCGGCGTAAGACCGACATATCCGACGCTGAATAAAAGAGGTGACACACCCTTTTCGGTATGTGATTTCATTCCATACTGTCAGGCCGGGGAATGGTTTTCAGAGGGCAGTTTCCGGCAGGTGGGCCCGTTTTCTGCCGGCAACGGCAAGGTAGAACAGGGGACGGCCGTCTGTGGAGAGGCGGTGCCGGTACCGTTCCAGGTGGTGAACCGTCATGTGCCGGGAAAAGAGCATTTCCCGGACCAGGCCGGCAAACCCGCTGGTATCAGTCTTGTCAAGAAAATCTTCCCTGATATTGAAGGCCACCCATCCCCCCGTCTCAACCATGTTGTAGGCCGCAACAAAGGCCCGGGGCGGAATGTCGTCAAAGCCAAGAGCCCCCACGGTGATCAGGCAGTTAAAAGACCAGGATTGAAAAGCCGCTGTCTCCTCTTGAGACAACCGGCAAAAGTCGGTCACGTAATAGGCATCGTAAATGCCGGGCCGGTCCCGCTCCGTGGCCATGCGGGCCTCGGGAATAATGTCTGCGCCCACCAGCCGGCCCACCCCTTTTGCCGACAGGGCTTCTCCCACCAGGCCGTTGCCCGCACCCAGGTCCAGTACGCGCAGGTCTGCCACCCGGACATCGCACAGGCCCACCACTTTTTCCAGCACGTCGGCCACCTTCTGAGGAGAGACGCAGGCAAGCCGGTCACAGAACACCTGCTCGTAAAGCCCGGGCAGAGAATAAATAAGACCATAATCATGGCAGCGGATGGTCTGCCGGTTTCCATCGGGCGTTGTCACGCAGAAGCACTGGTCCCCCTGCCCCGCATCGGCAGGCGGGCCTTTTGGAAACGTGATCTGGTATGGCGTAGACGTCATAGTCGTCGAAAAACCGGCCTTGCCGGCTATTTTCCGAGTACCGCCGTTACTTTTTTCACGATGTTTTCCGGGGTAAAGCCGTACTCCTTCAGCACGGTGCCGCCCGGGGCCGATGTGCCGAACCGGTCGATGCCCAGAATGGCATGGCTGTCTTTTGTGTACCGCTCCCATCCCATGGGGGACCCTGCTTCAACGGCAAAACAGGGGACCCCGGGGATCAGCACGGACTCCCGGTAGGTCGCGTCGGTTTTTTCAAACAGCTCCCAGCTGGGCATACTGACCACTCTTGCGGCAATATTTTTTTGCGCCAGCAGTTTGGCGGCCTCCAGGGTGACATGCACCTCGGCGCCGGTACTGATCAGGATGATGTCGGGCCGGCCGGAACACTCTTCCAGTACATAGGCGCCTTTGGCCAGCTTGCCCGCTGTTATGGCGGCATCAAGCACCGGCAGGTTCTGGCGGCTTAAGGCCAGGGCCACCGGGCCGGCGGTGTTGGTGACGGCCACCTTCCAGGCGTCCACGGTTTCCGTGGCGTCGGCCGGCCGGATCACGGTAAGGCCGGGCATGGCCCGCAGCGAGGCCAGCTGTTCCACGGGCTGGTGGGTGGGGCCGTCTTCGCCCACGGCCACGCTGTCGTGGGTGAACACATAGATCAGGGGCAGTTTCATCAGGCTGGCCACCCGTATGGCGGGCCGCATGTAATCGGAAAAGATCAGAAAGGTGCCGCCGTAGGGCCGCAGGCCGCCGTGCAGGTACATGCCGGCCATGATGGATGCCATGGCGTGCTCCCGCACCCCGAACCGGATGTTGCGCTGGTCATAGGTGCCTTTCTGAAACTCGCCGGAACAGGCCAGAAAGGTGTTGTTGGACGGGGCCAGGTCCGCGGACCCGCCGATGATCGCGGGAATGGCTTCGGCCAGCTTGTTTAAGACCTTTCCCGATGCGGACCGGGTGGCCATGGGCTTGTCGGACGGTAAAAAACCGGAAAGGTTTTTGTCCCACCCTTTGGGCAGCCGGTGTGTAATTGCCGCGGTCCACTGGGCGGCCAGGTCGGGAAACTTTTCTGCGTAGCGGTCTACTATGGCCCGCCATTTTCCCTGGGCCTTTTCCCCTTTTTCCATGCATTTTCTGAAAACCTTCAAAGCGTCTTCTGTGATGTGGCAGACCACGTCTTCGGGGAACCCCAGGTTTCTTTTTGTCAGAACAATTTCCTCTTTTCCCAGGGGCGCGCCATGGGCGTCGGCACTGTCCTGCTTGTTGGGGCTGCCGTGGGCGATATGGGTTTTAAGGATGATGAGCGACGGCTTTTCAGTCTCGGCCTGGGCCGCTTTCAGCGCGTCGAGAATCTGGTCCACGCTGCTGCCGTCTTTGACCGGCACCACATGCCAGTTGCAGGCCTTGAACCGGGCCGCCACGTTTTCGGTAAAGGTGATATCGGTGTGGCCCTCAATGGAGATGTCGTTGTCGTCATACAGGCAGATCAGTTTGCCCAGGCCCAGGTGTCCGGCCAGGGAAGCCGATTCATAGGAGAGGCCCTCCATCAGGTCCCCGTCGCCGCACATCACGTAGGTAAAGTGGTCCACAATGGTCGCACCCTTGCGGTTAAACCGGGCCGCCATGTGACGCTCGGCCATGGCCATGCCCACGGCATTGGCAAACCCCTGGCCCAAAGGACCGGTAGTGGTCTCCACGCCGGGGGTGTGGCCGTACTCCGGATGGCCCGGGGTTTTGCTGCCCAGTTGGCGAAACTGCTGAATGTCTTTTAAGGAAAGCTCATAACCGGTCAGGTGAAGCAGGCTGTAGAGCAGCATGGAGGCATGGCCACCGGACAGAACGAACCGGTCCCGGTTGAACCACTGGGGATTTTTCGGATTGTGCTTCATCACCTTTGTCCACAGAACATATCCCGCCGGCGCAAGACCCATGGGCGCCCCGGGATGGCCGGAGTTGGCCTGCTGAATGGCGTCCATGGCAAGGCATCGAATGGTGTTGATGCATCGTTCGTCGATCGGCTTGTTGCCCGCGGTTTTTCTGGTGGCCATGAAATTTTTCTCCTGTTAAGGGGTTATTTAAAAAATTGATTTGCTGTTAAGGTTGACGGCTTCGCACTTATCGCTATGGTCTGTTGCCATCGGGATCGCTATCGGGATCGGGATCGTTTTCGTCATGCCCGTAGGGTTCGGCCTCTTCACCGACGCAATAACCTCTACCACCCAAACGGCTGAGCATGGCGACAATACGATCCAGTTCAAGTTTGCGTTCCCGGCTCTCTTCTTCTTGCAATCCCCTTCCGACCACCAGAACATCCTGAATTGCGGCGCACTCCAGCGCCGAACCACGGGCGATTTCAAAGTACCGCCTTCGATCCGCCCCCGCTGTTTTGCCGTTTCCTTCGGCAATGTTCAGCGGTATCGACTGACTGGCGCGAAGCCACTGCTCTCGCGCGGACCGATGGACCCCATTCAGGTGGCCGGCATTTTCATAAACCCAGGCGACATAACGGATAGCAAGACGGTAAACGTCCAGTTTTTCGTGTCCCAGTGCCATATTTCGATTCCGATTCCGATCCCGATAGCGATCCCGATTTGGATGGCCTTGTGTATTTATTCCTCTCTTGGCGAAGCATTTTTGGTCGTTTTATAATATTCAAGCTATAAACCCCGCATGTGTTCGGGTTTGAGCCTGATTTTACCGGCCAGGGCCTGATTGATCAGCCGCAGGGTGCTTGCCTTGTCTTCCGGCAGTTTGGCCCTGATGGGAAGATAGTTGGACGCGTGGTTTGCGTGAAACAGGCCGTTTGACAGGTTGGTGTGGGTGATCATGGTGCGCAGTTCGACCAGGGTCTCTTCCGGCGTCAAAATCGGGAACCGGCCGGCCGCGTATTCATCGTAAAGCGGGGTTCCCGGAATCAGCATCAGGCTTAAAGCCCCCACATACTCAGGGTCAATGGCGGAGAGCACTTCGCCGGTTTTTTGCGCGTGAATCTCGGACCGTTCCCGGCCGGCCAGGCCCAGCAGCACGGTGATGGAGAGGGCGACACCCGCGGCCCGGATCTTTTTTCCCATGTCGATCATTTTCTGAGAATCCGCGCCCTTGTTGACGGCCTTTAAGGTCTCGTCATCACCGGACTCCAGGCCCATGTAGGCGATCTTCAGGCCATGGGCCCGCAGCTCGGCCAACTCTTCGGAGGTTTTCATGGCAATGCCCTTGGTGTTGGCATACACCCCCACCCGGTTGACCCAGGGCAGCTTTTGCTCGATCTCCTTTAAAATGGCCAGCAGCCGTTTTTGCGGAATGATCAGGGCGTCGCCGTCGCAGATGAAAAGCCGGTCCTGGTTTCTGCAGTGCCGGGCGGCAAACTCGATGTCCGACATAATGATGTCATCGGACTTGATCTTGAATCGTTCGCCCTTGTAGGCCGCGCAGAAGGTGCACTTGTTGTGGGAGCACCCCACCGTGGCCTGAAGCAGAATGCTGTAGGCCTCGCTGGGCGGACGGATCATGTTGCCTTCGTAGTGCATGTTTTTCCCTTTATTATATTTGATGGCTTCGTAAAAAGCCCAATTGCCGCAAGGCGGCCGGCTGCGTTGCGCTGCCCCCCTCGTCACTGCGGCGTACGACAAGTACGCCTCATTCCTCGGGATTTGCGGCGCCTTGATCTCGAACTTTTTACTTTGCCATCCCAAATAGACTTTTTACGAGAGCATCGTCTGCATTTTTATCGTACCGGCGGATGCCTGCGCAACAGTTTTTTACCTTTTTCAAAGGGTTTTACCCCCGGAGCCGCGCCACAACAATCGCCTTGCCATAAAGGCCGACTCTGCTGTAGATATATTTACTGAAAATAAGATTCCACAACCGTAAACGGGCAAAGGAACCAAACCATGAAAAAACACACCGTATCTGTTGTCAAATACGAAAAACCATTGGAATCGGTCAGAAAAGCCGTTGATCTCGCCGGTGGCCTGGACCATCTGCCCCCAAAGGCAAAAGTCTTTCTCAAGCCCAATATCGTGTTCTGGTCAAAGGCGGTGGCCTTTCCCAAGTGGGGGGTGATCACCACCTCACGGGTCATTGAGGACATGGTGGTGCTGTTAAAGGAGCGCGGCATCGACGACATCACCATCGGTGAAGGCATTGTGTGCGACCCGAAAGACAAAGAGACCCCGGTCCACGCCTTTAAAACCCTGGGCTATGAAACCCTGGCAAAAAAGTACGGGATCCGGCATATCAACGTGTTTGACCACGACTTTGAGCCGGTGGACCTGGGCGACGGTGTTGAATTTTCCTTTAACACCGACATGCTGCACAGCGATTTCGTGGTGGATCTGCCGGTGATGAAAACCCACAACCAGACCGTGGTGAGCCTGGGCATCAAGAACCTCAAAGGGGTGATGGACATTCCCTCCCGCAAAAAGGCCCACAGCCCGGACGCAGTAAAGGACCTCTATTTTTCCATTGCCCGGCTGCCCGACAAACTGCCCCCCATGCTCACCCTGATCGACGGCATTTACACCCTGGAGCGGGGGCCCGGCTTTGACGGCAAGCCCCGGCCCAGCAATATCCTGGTGGCCTCCACCGACGTTCTGTCCGCGGACATGGTAGGCGCGAAAATTCTGGGCCACGATCCGGCCGCCATTGCCTACATGGTTCATGCCGCGGCCAACCACAACCGGCCCACGGACCTGTCCGACGTTGAGGTGGCGGGCGAGCCCATCGACAGCGTGGCCGCGTTTCACGAATATGACTTTGCCTATCACGAGGACGCGGACCGGTGCATTCCGGCGCCCCTGGTCAAGGACGGCATCAAGGGGCTGTATTACCGCAAATTTGACTCCACCATGTGCACCTACTGCGCGGCCATGAACGGCATCATCCTGTCGGCCATCCGGTACGCGTGGAAAGGCGAGCCCTGGGACAACATCGAGGTGCTTACCGGAAAGAAAATGGCGCCCACCCCGGGCATGAACAAAACCATCCTGGTGGGAAAGTGCATGTACCAGGAACACAAAGACAACCCGGTGATCCAGGAGATGATTCCCATCAAGGGATGCCCGCCCGAGCCCAAAACCATTCTAAAAGCCCTGCTCCAGGCCGGCATCGACGCCAACCCGGCCCTGTTTGAGCAGATCGACCAGCTGCCCGCCTTTTTTATGCAAAAGTATGCCGGCAATCCCGAATTTGACGAGGCGTTTTTTCAGGTAGCGCCTTAACCCGAATCTTTCCTGAAATATCCGGGCTGACACTGCATTTTCGAAAAAGAGGAGATTTAATGAAGCGGTTCTTAAACAGCAGTCTTATCTTATTGATGTTTGTTTTTGTTCTTGGGGCGCCTGCCGCCGTCTGCGCCGACACAACGGTGGGCGGCGCTATTACCAGTAATACGACCTGGACCGCAGCCAACAGTCCCTATCTGGTGACGGAGACGATTTATGTCTATTCTTCCGCCCGCCTGACCATTGAACCCGGCGTCACCGTCCGTTTTGATTCCGGCACAGCCCTTTGGATCGCCCATTACAACAACGATGGCAGCAACACCTATCGCGGTAGCCTGACCGCCGAAGGCACATCGGAGTCTAAAATTATTTTTACCTCTTCGAGCGGTTCTGCCTCCGGCTGGCAGGGGATCATCTTCGGGCCCCGGTCGGATGATTATGTCAGTTCTAACATGCAGTACTGTGTTATCGAAAATGCCGGCGAAACCAATGAACTTGGCGCGCAGGCCAATGTCCATTTGTCTTATACCGGCAGCGGCGGGGCGGTTGCCTTTGACCATGTTGAGATAAAAAACAGCGGCGGCAGCGGTCTTTTTTCCAGCTATTCCACCCTGAACCTGTTGAACTGTACCCTCTCCGGCAACACCGGGCATGGCCTTTATGCTGAATATTCGGTCATTGATGCAACAGATACCGATGCAGTCGAAAATGGAGAAACCGGGTACTGCATTTCCGTTAGCACCGGCGATATTGATGGCGGCAACGCCTCCGACAATGACGGTCACGGCATTATGGCGGAGAACGGGACGGTTGCAACGTTTTCCAACATGACAATGGCGGACAACGCCGGTTATGGCATTTATACCGATGATTTTGAATCGTATCTCACCATTTGCCACAATACTTTTGATAACAATACCGACTATCCGGCCCGGATCAGCGCCCAGAGCGCGATTTATGAGAACACATTCTCGAACTCACAAAAAACCGGCATAGAGCAGATCGGCGGAACGGTGACCACCCGGCATATCCGCTGGTATCTGCCGGGCTCGGGAGATGCCCAGCCCTATATTCACTCGGGCATTACCGCTGTTAGGTCTTCCCGTTATTTAATGATTGATCCGGGCGTGACCGTGCGGTTTAAATCCGGCGCCGGCCTTGAGATCGCTCATTACAACAGCGATGGCAGCAACAATTACAGGGGCGGACTCATGGTGAACGGCAGTACTGAACAACCAGTGATGTTTACCGCTTATTCCGGTGAGGCTGGCGGATGGCGCGGCGTCATCCTGGGACCGAGAAGCGATGATTTAATGACCTCCACGGTCAGCGGCCTGACCATTGAGAAAGCCGGAGAGAGCAATTCCAACGGTGTTTCCGCGAACCTGATGCTTTACTATGCCGGGGGCAACAATACCTCGTTTACCGACTGCTGTTTTAACGGCGGCACCGGCCACGGGGTTGCCTGCGATTATTCGAGCTTTTCCTGGGCCGGAGGCGGTGCGTCCGACAATGGTGAAAACGGCCTTTTTATCGACAGTACAAGCTTTAGCGGAAGTGACCTGACGGTTTCCGGCAATCAGGCGGAAGGTGTTCACTGCCAGTCGTCTAGCGGCGGTATTACCGACAGTACGATTGCCGACAACACCGGATATGGGATTTTCTTAAACGCCTCTTCACTTACCGTCACCGGCAACACTATATCCGGAAATGGTAGTTATGCCATTTATTACGATATTGCAGCATCCAACCCCGTTATTCAGGATAATACGCTTTCCAACAACATCGACCCGGGGATTCAGATCAGTGGTGGGGAGATGATGGGCAATCATACGTTGTATGAGCAAGCCGGTGAGGCTTTCTATACCGTCAACGACGCACACCTATCGGTGCGGAATGCCAGGCAGTTGACCGTGGAACCGGGGGTGACGCTTAAATTCGCATCCGGCCTGGGACTGTGGATCGCCCATCCTTCCAACGATGGTTCCAACACCTATCGCGGCAGCCTGATCGCCGCCGGCACCCCGGAGGCCAGGATTGTTTTCACTTCTGCCACCGGCGACGAAGACGGCTGGCAGGGCATTGTGTTCGGTCCCCGGTCGGATGATGTTTCTGTCTCTACCATGCAGTACTGTGTTGTTGAAAATGCCGGCCAAACCAACATCCTCGGCAAGGCGGCCAATCTCCACCTGTCTTATACCGGCAACGGTTTTACATTTGACCATATCGATATCAGCGGTGGCGGTACCGGGCTCTATTCATATTTTTCCAGCATTGACGGTGACTATTGGTATATTTTCAATAACAGCGACAATGGCTCGGTCTACGAGTCCTCATCGGGTACCCTGACCAACAGTATTGTTATGAACCATCCGGACGCGGGGGTATATATCAGCAACACTCCCCTGTCGGTGGAAAATTGTTATATCGCCGATAACGGCTCCGGTCTCAATGTTGTCGGTCCCTCCCTACCCACTGTTACCGGCAATGTTATTTCCGGTAACAGTGGGTCCGGTATGACGGCGGCATCCGTGGCCGCTGCCGTCAATGCCTCGGGCAACTACTGGGGCGACGCCACCGGCCCCTATGACCCTTCGGACGACAGCGCCTCAGGCGGATGGTATAATCCGGATGGAAACGGGGACCGGGTCAGTGACCTGGTTGAATATTTTCCCTGGACGGAGAGCATAGCGGACAGTGACGGAGATGGCATTCCGGATTTTGTGGAAGCCATTCTCGGCACCGATACGGCGGATACGGATAATGATGACTCTGCTGAAACCAGCCTCATCCCCCAGGGCGGCGGTAGCGGTGGATGTTTTATTGATACCGTTCTTCCCCTCTGTTTGAACAGAGGCTAGTTGTCTGCGGTGACTGCCTGGGTATGCTGTCAATGGGGTTTTTGTCGGGCAGTGTATTTTTAGCGCTATTTCATTTTGCGGCCTGAGGCTTTACGCCGTAGGCAATCAGGCCGCAGGCGGCAAGCAAGGCAAAGGCGGCGCCGGCGGTAAAGGTGGCTCCCGGGCCGAAGGCGCTCCACAAAGCGCCGGCAATAATGCTGGCCAGCAGCAGGGCCCCGCCGCTTATCAGGTTGAAGATGCCGAAGGCCGTGCCGCGCAGATCCGCGGGAACCGTGTCGGCGACAAGCTTGGACAGCAGTCCCTGGGTGCATGCCATGTGCAGTCCCCAGAGGCCGGCACCGATAAAAACCGTCAGCGGAGAGGCGGCAACTGCCAGCACCAGGTCGGCCCCTATCAGCAGGCCCAGCCCGGCCAGCAGCAGTGTACGCCGGTTGACGCGATCAGCGGCCGCACCCAGTGGATAGGCAAATCCCGCGTAAAAGACATTCATGATCATCATCACCACCGGCACGTAGGCAAGGGCCAGCCCCACGTCCTGGGCGCGCAGCACCAGAAACGCCTCGCTGAAACGCGCCAGTGTGAACACCCCGCCCAGCAGCACCACCATCCAGAATCGCCCCGGCAGCCGCTGGGCCCCGGCCAGGGGCGATACCGGGCTGGCGATGGATGCGCGTTCGGGTTCGCGCAGGTAAAACACCAGCAGCCCCACCGTGATAAAGGCGGGCACAACGGCAACCCACATCACGGCCCGGATGTTGCCGGCCAGCCAGAGCATCAGCACCACGGCCAGCAAAGGACCGAGAAAAGCGCCCAGCGAGTCCAGGGCCTGGCGCAGCCCGTAGGCCGCGCCCCGTAGCTGGGGCGGCGTGATATCGGCCACCATGGCATCGCGCGGTGCGCCGCGAATGCCCTTTCCTATGCGATCCACGAACCGGCCGGCCAGCACCCAGCCGATGGCGTTGGCCAGGGGGAATACAGGTTTGGTCAACGCCGCCAGCGCATAGCCGGCAACCAGCAGGCGTTTTCGCCTGCCCAGGTAGTCGCTGAGTACGCCGGAAAAAACCTTGGTGATGGCGGCGGTGGCCTCGGCAATCCCCTCAATGACGCCCACCGTGACCATGGAAGCGCCCAGCACCGAGACCATGAACACGGGCAGCAGGCTGTGAATCATCTCCGAAGAGATATCCATGAACATCGACCCCAGACCCAGCACCCAGATACCTGTGGGCAGCACGCCAAGAAAGCGCATCCGGGCGGGAGGGGAAGGCGGGTTGTCGGGAAGCGGGCTGTTCATAGGCGACGTTCCGGCTGTCAGTTTTGTTTTTATTTATATTCCCAGCTTCTTCATGCGGTTGCGCAGCGTGCTGGGATTGATTTTGAGCAGGGCCGCGGCCCCTTTGGGGCCGTGAATGCGTCCTTTGGTCAGGTTCAGGACGTGTTGAATGTGGCGGCGCATGGCATCGTCTATGGCCAGGGCTTCCTGATCGTCCGGATGAATATCCGGCAGTGAGTCTTCCGCCGGCTGCTGGGTGATATTCTGAAACAGCAGCAGCCCCCCTGTACCCAGAATGAGTTCCCGTTCCACCACGTTTTCCAGCTCACGGACATTGCCCGGCCAGGAATAATTTTTCAGGCGAACGATGGCGTCCGGGGCCAGGGTAGGGGGCTTGCGGTATTTAAGCTCCCGGGATTTTTTTTCAATAAAATGATCCACCAGGGCGGGAATGTCACTTCTCCTGGCCCGCAGGGGCGGGATCTTGATGGGAAAGACATTGAGGCGGAACCAGAGATCTTCCCGGAACCTGCCTTCGGCCACCATCTCTTCCAGGTTCCGGTTGGTGGCGGCGATGACGCGGATATCAACGGGAATCGATTCGGTGCCGCCCACGCGCTCAATGATTTTATGCTGCAAGACCCGCAGCAGGCGTACCTGGTCCCGAAGGGGCAGCTCGGCGATTTCATCCAAAAAAATGGTGCCGCCGTGGGCCCGTTCAAAACGGCCGGTCTTCCGGCCCACGGCGCCGGTAAAGGCCCCTTTTTCATGGCCGAACAGCTCACTGTCGATAAGGGTTTCCGGAATCGCGCCGCTGTTGACCCGGATAAACGGCCCGTCCTTGCGTGCGGAATGCTGATGAATAAAATTGGCGACCAGCTCCTTGCCCACACCGGTTTCCCCCAGCAGCAGCACCGGACTGTCCTGGCCGGCAACCAGCCGGGACATCTCCATCACTCCCTTTAAACCAAAGTTGCCGCCGACGATACTGCCGGTCACGGGATGATGCAGTTCCTTTTGAAGAAACTTTTTTTCTTCTTCCAGGAGTTTGTTGAGCCGAATGATCTCCCGGTGCTTCATGTGGTTGGAAAAAGCGATAAAAAAGGGATCGTGCAGCTGGGAAAAGAGTCGCAGGTGATCCTCGGTCAGCATGCTGTTCCCCTCCGACCCCAGGCTGGCCACGCCGATGGGCATATCCTTATCAATGAGGAGCATGACCAGGACCGACCAGTCGGTTCCGAAATGATTAACGTAATTCTCCATGGTGGAGTCGCGCCCCGGTTGATTGATAAGGCGGGTGGTGCCCAGTCTTAAAATATCCTCGGCCAGTAATTTTTCCTGTCCCCAGGGAATGACCGGCTCAATCTTGCCGGCGATAAACCCGTAGGTCTCCGCCAGAACCCTGAAGGACCTAAGCCCCTCCTCCCAGTGGTGTACGATAATTGTCTGCCCCGGCATGAATCTGCTCAGGTATTGCAGGCAGTGGGACACCCCGGTCTGAAGGTCAAGATTGCCGCACAGCCGACGGGTCACCTGACGGAAGATTTCGTCGGTGTTTTCCATCGGCTCCTTTAACGATGGCAGCGTATCGGTCTGTTGGTGGTCTTTAACAATGTTTTCAAAAATCAGGTGGAGCGGTCCTCTTACGTCAGCCACCTGTCCGGCATATGTTTCGTTTATTCTGTTGGTGCCGGCAACAGTGAAAAAAACCGTTCCATAACCGACAGACGCGTCGGAAAAATTCAGGTTCACGGAGGACCAGTTGGCGGCCTTGCCTCTTTTGTAAATATAACTGCCGATCACATCCGTTGCGGGTTCATTGATGATGTATGTTTCCGGTACATACCCCTTCTCAAAAGGGTCCAGAATCAGATCGGGAATGGCGTCAAACAGAAAGTTGGTTTTCTCCGCCCCGGTTTCGGAAGCCTCGGCCAGAACCCGCATCAGGCGACGATCCGGATCAAGCTGAACCACGTAAATCCGGTCTATGGGAAAAGCGTGCCTCAGGCGCTGATAAATGTCTTCAAGCGCGACATAGGGGGTTTTTTCAAGAACCTGCTGATGGTTGCGACGGGCCAGGGCATCCTGTTCAAAAGTCATGGTCCTGCCTCCAGGTTAGATTGCCGGATATGACAATAATAAAAAAAATTGCCTTATATGGCAACCATAAACCGCTATATACGGCGATTGCGAACCCATCAATTTTCAAGTGCTTGAATATACTTAACTAAAAATACGGCACGGTTGTTGCTATTGTAAACACTGTTAACATTCGCAAAACGGGTAACTAACATTAAGGAAGGAACAAAGAATGAAAAAACTGGTAGCCCTTTTAATTGTTGGACTCTTTGTAAGCATCAGCCTGACAGGTCTTGGCCTGGCCGGAGGCACAGCTCCCTACAAATGCGACACCCGCTATCCTGTCGTTCTCGCCCATGGCATGGGCGCTTCGACCAAAATCCTCGGTATCGTGGATTACTGGTACGGCATTGAGGACGCTTTGAAGGCTGAAGGAGCCAGTGTTTATTTTACTTCGGTCAACGCCATGGGCAGCACCGTCGACAAGGCGGCCGACTTCAAGCAACAGTTCATGGAAATTCTGGCTGTCACGGGCGCACCCAAAGCCAATATCATCGGCCATTCCCATGGCACCCTCTATACCCGCTACGCCATCTCCAACCTCGGCCTGGCGCCCTATGTGGCGAGCTACACCAGCCTGGCCGGTCCTCATCGGGGCAGCGCCGTCGCCTCTTTAATCATGTATGACCTTCCGGACTGGCTGCTGGCCGCCGGTGGCGATGTGCTCAATTTTGTGTACACTTTTATTTTTGGCGACACCAATCCCGATTCCCTTCAGAACGCGCTTGATCTCTGCCCGGACTACATGGTCAACACCTTTAATCCAAATACGCCCAACATACCCGGCATCTACTACCAGAGCTGGGCCGCCAAGGCCAAAACCTCCTGCCCGAGCGTCATTCTGGAGCCGACCTGGCTGATCATGCTGATCGAGGAAGGCGCCAATGACGGGCTGGTCAGTGTGGAAAGCGCCAAGTGGGGCAACTTCCGCGGGGTGGAAGACGCCGCCTGGTACAGCGCCGGATGCGATCATCTCAACATCGTCGGCCAGTTGTTCGGCGTAACCCCGGGATTTGACGCGCCGCAGTTTTTCGTGGATATTGTAGAAGACCTTAAGGGGCGCGGCTATTAAAACGGTTTCATAAAACCGATGACAGACAGGGGTCGCCCGCCGGGCGGCCCCTGTTTTTTTGAGGAAAAAAGAGAATGGGCGTTAAAGGCAGAATGATATTTACCATTGCAGGCCTGCTGCTGCTGGGCCTGCTGGTTGCGCTGTATACCAGGCAGCCTGCGCCGGAAGAGGCGGCCTATATTTTTGACCGTGACACCGGCCCGGCCATTGAGCAGGTTGCGCAATCAAAAGAACAGATGGCGACTATAAGGGCCCACCAGAAGCCTGTTCAGGACGATGAAACAGGCCCGGCGGAATCAGACGCCCTCATCAAAGACCTTTTTTCCCAGATCATCATCGGTTCGGGAACCACCCTGCACTATTTTACCTGGCTGGGTCATGAGTTTCGCCGGGCAACTTCCCGCGAAGACCATCTGGCCCAGGTCAAAGATCGTATTTTTTCCCAGTTTCCTGCCGAGGAGGCCGGCCGGCTTTACGCAACGTATCAGCGGTATCTGGATTGCGAAATGGCGGTCGCCGATCTTGCGGCGCGCTTCGGGCCGATCACCACAACCGAAAGCGGCCTGGAGCTGTTACGGGAGGTCCAGGAATTTCGCCGGGATTTTCTGGGCACCGAACTGGCGGACAGGCTTTTCGGAGAGCAGGTAAAGGAAAAGGAATACAGTTTGCGGCGGGCCGCCATTGTCTCTGACCCGGACCTTTATGCCGAAGAAAAACAGGCGGCGATGGACCGGCTGACACAGGAGATGTGGGGCGAAGCCGCGGGCACTGAGATATCCCTTCAGCCGCCAACCGCCTATGCCAGGTACCAGGATGCCCTGGCCATTTATCAGAAAGACCTGGATGAAATCGCCGAAGAAGACGATCGCCGGGCCGCCATTGAGGATATTCGCAACCGGTACCTGCCGCCGGACGCGGTCGAACGCATAAACGCCATGGAGCAGCAGCAGGCCGAAGAGCAGCAGGCCGAAGAGGCGTATTTTGCTGCGGAAAAAGGGATTGCCGAAGACACGACGCTGTCTGAAGACCAGAAGGCCGAACAGATCGAGTCTCTTCGCCAGGAGATGCTCGGTGACCAGGCCGGGGCCATGAAACGGCGGCAGGCCATTGAAAATGCCAGAGAGGCCATGCTCAACCAGATCGGGTCAACGCCGGACACCCGCCCGTAATAAGCTGATTGCCGGAACCGCCAGACAAAAGAAGAAGAGCCACTCCCCCCATCGTGTGTAAACCGTTGTTGTCGTCAGACGCGTAAACGATCCTGAAATCCGCTGGGTGCGAAACAGGTCACTGCCGGCAGTGAGGCTTCCATTCGGCGCGATCACGGCGGAAATGCCGCTGTTTGACGCCCGCAGCAGCCAGCGGCCGGTCTCCACGGCCCGGGCCCGGGCCGCCCGCAGATGGGCCCGGGGCATGGCCGAATCCCCGAACCAGGCGTCATTGGAGACATTGACCAGAAATTCGGCGCCCTGTTTTACGGACAGCCGGACATAACCCGGATAGAGGATCTCAAAGCAGACGGACAGCCCCACCCTGCCATGGGAGGTGCTCAGACAGGCCGGGGTCGTGCCGGGAATAAAACGGTCCGGGGCGTTGTAAAAACGGAATAAAGGGCCGACAGCCGGTCCTCTTTCCGAGTAGGGCAGAAGGATGTGCTTGTCGTACCGTTTCAGCTGACCGTCTTCGATCACATAAACGGAATTGTAGACGCCCTGGCTCTGGCTGTCACGCTTCAGCCCGCCGGCGATCAGCAGGTTCTCTTTTCCCAGTATCCGGGCCAGGTCCGCAAAAAACGGTCCGGTCAGGGCCTCGGGATGATTGAGCACGGTTTCCGGCCAGACAATGACCCCGGCCTTTCCCATATCCGACGGATCGCCGCTGAGTTCGATATAGGTTTTCAGTCGCTGGTAAAACCCCAGCCCCCCCCATCGGTCTTTGTGTGAAAAATTACCTTGAGCAATGACGGCAGGCGTCTTCTCCCCGGCCAAAGACAGGACAGGCATCCGGTAACGCCGAACGGACCCGTAGCACAAGGGCACCAGGAGGATCAGCACCAGGAGGATCAGCACCGCGGTTCCGGCCCGGCCCTTCATCGGCCGCCGGCGAAAGAGATCATTCGTTTGCGGGCGGCATTCCATCAGGCAGACCAGCAGGGAGTTGAACATCACCACTAAAAATGAGACCAGGTAGACCCCTCCCAGGTCGGCCATCTGAAAATAGGCGCCCCAGTCCACCAGGGCATATCCGATGTCGCCCCAGGGGACCAGCAGGGGTATCATGCCTTTAACATAATCGCCGAGCACCCACAGGCATGGCACCACCAGGGCATAAAAAACAGGGGTCCGGTTGTTTAAGAACCGGTAAAAAAGGGCAATTGTCAGGTGCATCAGCCAGACCGGAAGGACCAGCGCCAGAATGAAAAAAGATACCGCCGTGCCCGCGGGCAACTGGTAATGACCGACCAGGGCATGGAACACCCAGTAGCCCATGCCAAAAGAAAACACAATCGAGAACAGGGACATCCGGACAGCAGCAGCTCTCCACGTTCTTGCCCGGTCAAGGGACAACAGCAGGGGAAAGAGCGCCGCAAAAGAAACCCACCAGAGCGGTTTTACGGAAAAGGCAACCGTAAAGAGGATGCCGGACAGGGAGGCAAGAACCATTGTCGTTCCATTCCCATTAAGACGATATGAACTGCGCCAGTTCGAATATTGCACGAAATTTTTCACATGAACAGGTATTTATCCCGGATCATGAGTTATCCAAAAACGGTTTTAATCATGGCAGGACAGATCCCCGGCTGTTTATCCAAATCGCTATCGGTATCGAAATCGAATTGTATTGACGGCGGATGCAGCCTGGCCTTTGGCTTCCCTCATCCTTCTTACCGGTATGAATCTGCATGAGAAGCCCGGCACCCAATTTCGATACCGATGTCGATCCCGATACCGATTTGGATTTTAAAGGAAGGTAAAAACAAAAATCCCACACCCCCGGCTTAACGCCGGGGGTGTGGGAGGGTAAAGTTAAGTCTGAATATTTCAGGTGCCCTCTTCCCAGGTGTCCATGTAGCGTTTCTGTTCGGCGGTCATCTCGTCGATCTTGATGCCCATGGCCGTAAGCTGGAGCCCGGCAATCGTGTCGTCGATCTCGCCGGGCAGTTGAACCACGCCCACCGGCATCTTGCCCTTGTTCTTCACGCCGTATTCACAGGCCAGGGCCTGGCCGCAGAATGAGGTGGACATCACCTCGCTGGGATGGCCTTCAGCCGCGGACAGGTTGACCAGCCGGCCTTCGCCCAGGACAAATATTTTTTTGCCGGCCAGAACATACTCATCCATGAAGGGCCGCACCCGGCGCTTGGAATCGGCCACCTTGTTAAGGCGGGAGAGCTCCAGCTCAATATCAAAGTGCCCCGAATTTGACAGGATGGCGCCGTTTTTCATTTTTTTCATGTGTTCCACGCGGATGACATGCTTGTTGCCGGTGACGGTGCAGAAGATGTCGCCGATCTTGACCGCGTCGGCCAGCTTCATGACCCGAAACCCGTCATAGTGGGCCTGCAGGGCGCAGAAGTTGTCCACCTCGGTCACCACCACGTTGGCGCCAAGGCCCCGTGCCCGGTCGGCCAAGCCCTTGCCGCAGCTGCCATAGCCGCACACCACAAAGGTCTTGCCCGCGTAAAGCAGGTTGGTGGCCCGCAGGATGCCGTCGATGGAGGACTGGCCCGTGCCGTAAAAGTTGTCCACCAGGTGCTTGGTCTTGTTGTCGTTGACCGCGATCATGGGGTACTTAAGAGCCTTGGCCTTGGCCATGGCCTGAAGCCGGATGATGCCGGTGGTGGTCTCTTCGCAGCCACAGATGATGTTCTTGATCAGTTGCGGATGATTCTTGTGAATCTCGGAGACAAGGTCGCAGCCGTCATCAATGGTGATGTGGGGCTTTGCCTCGATGACATACTTGATGTACCGGTAATAATCCTCGTTGTTCTCCCCTTTATAACCCCAAACCTTGACCCCCTCTTTGGCCAGGGCCGCGGCCACGTCATCCTGGGTGGAGAGCGGGTTGCACCCGGTGATATAGACATCGGCGCCACCGGCCAGCAGGGTCCGCACCAGGATGCCGGTCTCCTTGGTCACGTGCAGGGCCATACCAATGCGCACGCCCTTGAGCGGTTTTTCCTTCTTGAACCGCTTTTTTACCTCCATCAGCGCGCCCATGTTCAGCTCGGCCAGTTCCAGGTTGTTTTTGCCCTGGGCCGCCAGCGACATATCCTTTACCTCGTAATGATCTCCTTTTGCCATGTTCATCTGTTTTCTCCTTTGTGTTGACTGGTTGATGGTTCTCTTTTTATCGGGCTCGAAATCGCTATCGAAATCGGCATCGGCATCGATTCCATTTACGCCGGTGCAATTCGATTTCGACAGCGATCCCGGAGACCCAGGGCACCGGGTCATTGCGAGGAGCGAAGCGACGCGGCAATCTCATGCGATTCTGGACAAGATTGCTTCGCCTTCGGCTCGCAATGACGGTTAAAATAAATCTTCTTCTTTTCTGTTATCATTTATTCAATCACTGCAGCTGTTCTCGTAAAAAGTCCATTTGGGATGGCAAAGTAAAAAGTTCAAGATCAAGGCGTCGCAAGTCCCGAGGAATGAGGCGTACTTGTTGTACGCCGCAGTGACGAGGGGGGCAGCGCAACGCAGATATTGGACTTTTTACGAAGCCATCACTGCTGTTTTTTTGATACAAACAGGTTAACCGTCAAACCATAATTGACGGCAAACCGCTCCAGGCCGGCAGGAACAAACCCCGCGCCGGCCAGCCATGCGTCCATCTCGTTTTGTGAAAACCCGAACCAGGATCCGCCGATTTTTTCCCGCACCGCAACCTTGTTGTGCTTGTCAAAATCCGCGATAAAAAAGGTTCCCCCGGGGTGCAGGATGCGATAGGCCTCGGCCAGCACTTTGACCGGCTCGGAAATGTGGTGCAGCACCATGTTCATCACCGCGCAGTGGGCCTCCCGGTCCCGCATGGGCAGATACTCCAGCTCGCCCAGCCGCAGGTTGACACCGGCCATGGCCGCTGTTTTCAGCCGGGCCTGCTCCAGCATGCCCGGTGAGCTGTCCACGCCGATCACGGTGGGAACCTGCCCGTTCAGGGCCGCCAGCAAAGCGCCGGTGCCGCAGCCAAGGTCCGCCGCCACCGGGCAGTTTCCCACCCTGTCGGCAAGTATCCGGTTCAGGTCAAGGTCGCCCAGCACATCGTGCTTGCGCACCTCCCATGTATCGGCCACGGATTCAAAAAACCGTTTGGTCCGGCTTTTTCTTTCCCGAATCAGGGCTTCGGCCCGGCCCAGGTCGGCCTCGCACACCGGATCATCGGCCAGGGCGTCGGCAACCAGCCGGACCACCGGGCCGTTGGCCTCGTCGGTAAGGGCCGAATAGTAGACAAACCCGCCGTCCCGCCGGAACTGCAACAGGCCCGATTCGGTCAGAATCTTCAAGTGGCGCGACACACGGGACTGGATCATCTCCACCACGGCCACCACCTCGTTTACATTCAGCTCGTAGTGAAGCAGCAGAAAGAGCAGCCGCAGCCGGGTTTCGTCTGAAATAGCTTTTAAGTATTTAATTATATGCATTTATAACAATATCAAAATATATTGATAAACAGACCTGACGCTACATTACCGGACGAAGAGAACTGTGTCAATAGAAAATTTTGCCCAACCGGCAGGTGAGTGGGTTGGGTTATTTACAACCGGCGTGGGTTTATTGCGGTTCAATGAAGGGCGATGGCTGAGCCTTTTAGACAGTGGATACAGGAAGATGGCGGTTTGTGCATAAAAAAAAGAGCGGTGCCGGCACCGCTCTTTTTACAAAATCAATTTTCTGTTCAGGCCTTAACCCGGGATGGAAACCGGGGCTGCTTTCCCGATAAACTCCATTGCCTCCTCGTACTTTGACCGCATGTCCACATGCCCCTTCTCAATGGCTTTTTTCTGGGGGCTCCAGTCAGACGGGCACTCGGTTTTGAGCTGGTTGATCTTTTCTTCAAGGTCCTGCACAATAATTTTCATGTCATTAAAATTGGCAAGCACCCGCTCCCTTTCCGCGCTTCCGAGCCTGTCGGCCTTTGCAACCACATCAAACAGCTTGGCCTTCCATGCCACCAGCTCCTGCTCCAAACCACTGCAAAAATCTTTAACGTCCATGATCCGTCCTCCTTTGCTAAACGGTTTTGGTTTAACCCCTGAATCAATTTAAACATTTTGATTATAAAAAGCAATATCGGTGCCATATTTTAAAAACTTTTCCTGCTCCGCCATGCCGGCGACACCGGGCTCCAGGGGCATTCCAAAGTTGAATTTTTCATTTGTTTCCGGCTGCTTGCGCACATGCCCCCTCATGGGGTACACTGTTTGGCAAAAAAGCAATCCGGATCAAGACACCAGCCCGGATATTTCATGATCTGGCATGCAAGTTGCTATTTGAGACTGTTCAAACAGATAGCAGATGTCACGCTGACTTGACCAAAGCGTAAATTGTGTATAAACAATTGTAATAAAATATTTTTATCCAAAAAGCGCAACCGGTGGGGGTCAGCGTCCTGTCTCAGTCCTGACAGACACATTTCTGTACCAGGGGAGTGCAAGACAATGCGCATCATGCCGAAACAACGGTTTATCAACCGGCTCGTTACGACCTGGGTGCTTATCTTTTGTTTTACCACCGGTCTTTACGGCGCCCAGGTCAATGGCGCTGACTTTGAAAAAGCGGTTTACGTCAGCGAAAAGCGCCTGACCCTGCGGGGCGCGGGCCTTCTGCGATACCTGGTGGTCATCAAAGCCTATGCCGGGGCCTTTTACCTGGAAGCGGGCCTGCCCCCGGACAGGGCGCTTGAGAATGTGACGCGGCAACTGGTGCTTCACTATTTTCACGCCATTCCGGCCGAAGATTTTGCAACGGCCACCACCACCATGATTGAAAAAAACGTGACACCGGATCAGTTTGCGCGTCTCGCCCCGCTTGTCGACCGGATGAACGCCCTTTACCGGGATGTGGCGCCCGGTGACCGTTATACGGCCACCTACATTCCGGAATCCGGAACAGAACTGGCATTAAACGGGCAGGCACTGGGAACGGTTCCCGGCGCCGCCTTTTCACGTGCGTTTTTTTCCATCTGGATCGGAGAAAACCCCATTGACAAGGGATTTCGCAACGATCTGCTGAAAGGGCTGGCACCGTGAGACATCTCACCGTTACCCGGAAACTGGCCTATTCAGGGCCGGCCTTTTCCCTGGCCGTGGTGGGAATCCCTGTCTATGTCTATATTCCGAAATTTTACACCGACGTGATAGGGGTTCCCATCGGCGCCCTGGGCCTGATTCTGCTGCTGGTCCGGTTGTTTGACGCCGTTACCGATCCGGCCATGGGATATATTTCCGACCGGCTCAAAACCCCCTTTGGCCGGCGCCGGCCCCTGATTGCCGCCGGTGCCGTGCTGACCGTGGCCGCCATGGCCCTGCTTTTCAACCCGCCGGCCGGCCTGGGAACCGCGGCGGCAACCGCCTGGTTTGCCGTGATGGTGGCGGCCCTGTTTCTCTTCTGGACCGTCATCATTGTCCCGTATGAATCCCTGGGACCGGAACTGACCTATGACTATAATGAAAGGACCGCCCTGTTCGGCATGCGGGACGGCGCGCTGATCGCCGGCACCCTGGTCGCGGCCGCCTCCCCTGCCATTGTCAAGGCCCTGTGGCATATCGGGGAAACCGCGGAGGATTTCCGTGAAGTGTTTCATGTGCTTTCCCTGCTCTACGGCCCCCTGATTCTTGCCAGTGCCGCCTGGTGCGTCTTGTCTTTCCGGGAACGAACGACAGTGCGGCCCGAAACCGCGGCCCCCTTTTTTTCCGGCATGGCATCCAGCCTGCAAAACAGGCCGTTCCGTATTCTGCTGATCAGTTATACCATCAGCGCCATCGGCAGCAACCTGCCGGCCACCCTGATCCTTTATTACGTGGAGTATGTGCTGCACTCGCCCAGGGCCGATCTTTTTCTGCTTATATATTTTGTCACCGGCATCCTGCTGCTGCCGTTGTGGGTGGCCGGGGCCAAACGGTTTGAAAAAAAGAACATGTGGCTGGCCGCCATGGCGGTCAACACCGGCGCCTTTTTCGGTGTCTTTTTCCTGGGGCCGGGGGACGAGTGGGCCTACGGCGTTCTGGTGGCAATTTCCGGCATGGGGTTCGGCGCCAGCCTGGCCATTCCTTCGGCCATGCAGGCGGATGTCATTGATTACGACCAGCTCCAGACCGGCCTTCGCCGGGAAGGGGTCTATATCGGGTTCTGGTCCGTGGCAAAAAAGCTGGCCGCGGCCGTTGGGGTGGGAGCGGGGCTGGCACTTTTGGGTGTTTCCGGGTATGATCCCACCATAAACCAATCCCCGGCCGTGGTGACCACCCTTCGCGTTCTCTATACCCTGGTCCCCTGTTTGTGCAATCTTGTCGCCATGGCCGTTGCCTGGCGCTATCCGCTGACACGGGAGGTGCATCAGCAGATTCACCGGCAGATCCAGCGCCGACTGGCCGGAGAGCCCTTTGTCGATCCGCTGGCTTCAGCCGGCAAGGCTTCAGCATAAACACGAGGAGGTGCGATGATGGATGTCTTTGTCGATATTTTCCTGGTCAACCTGGCTGCCGCCACAGGCCTGATGGGGGCCGGGTGGGTTTTCAGCCTGGCAAAAAAAAATGTCACCATCGCCGACTCCCTGTGGGGACTGGGCTTTGTGCTGATCGCCTGGCTGACCTTTTTCCGCGCGGACGGGGTCCTGTTTCGCAAGGCCATGATCGTGGCCATGGTCACCATCTGGGGCCTGCGGCTGTTTATTCACCTGTCGGTGCGAAACCGGGGCAAAGGCGAGGACCCGCGGTATGCGGCGTGGCGGGCGCAGCACGGGAACAGCTTCTGGTGGGTGAGCCTGTACAAGGTGTTCCTGGTGCAGGCATTGTTCCAATGGACCATCGCCCTGGGGGTTCAATACGGCCAGGTGGCCGCCACCCCGGCCGCACTGACCTGGACGGACTGCCTGGGCGTTGCCATATGGACCGCCGGCATTCTCATCGAATCAGCCGCGGACTGGCAGTTGGCCAGGTTCCTGGCTGACCCGGCCAACCGGGGAAAGATCATGAACCGGTATTTATGGAAATACAGCCGGCACCCCAACTACTTCGGCGAATCGTTGATCTGGTGGGGCCTGTTTGTGGTGGTGCTGTCCGTGCCCTGGGGTGCCTGGACCATCATCAGCCCGGCCCTGATCACCTTTACCCTGCTGCGGCTGACCGGCGTGACCCTGATGGAACAGACCATTTTCAAGGACAACCCCGACTACCAGGAATACGTTCGAAAAACCAGTTCGTTTATTTTATGGTTTCCTAAAAAATAAAAAGGAGGCATCCATGTCGGTAATAAAACTGTCAATGGTGTACGTCGGCATGCTGGCAGGCTTTCTGGTGATCGACCTTGTCTGGCTGGGCGTTGTTGCCAGAAGCATGTATCGAAAGCACCTGGGGTACCTGATGGCCCCCCAGGTCAACTGGGGAGCGGCCATCGTATTTTACCTGGTTTTTGTGTTCGGCCTCTTCTTTTTTGCCGTGCTGCCGGGAATTGAAACCAAGGCCCTGGCAAAAACCCTGGTTTCAGGATGCCTGTTCGGCGTGCTCTGCTACGCCACCTATGACCTGACCAACCTGGCCACCATAAAACAGTGGCCCCTGGCCATCACCCTGATTGACATGGTCTGGGGCGCGGTGCTCAGCACCTGCGTGACCGCTATCGGTTTTGCCCTGGCAAAATGGCTGTCACCGTAAAAAAGAACAGGAGCCCATTTATGCAGACGGAAAAGGACATTAAGACAGTGGCCGTCATCGGCGGCGGGGTCACCGGCATTGTGGCCGCCTACCTGATGGACAGAAAATACAAGGTCACCCTGTTTGAAAAAAATGACTACCTCGGTGGCCACACCAACACGCAGCTGGTGGCGGACGGATCGGGCAGCCAGGTGCCGGTGGACACGGGGTTTATCGTTTTCAACGACCGGACCTATCCCCACTTTACCACCTTTTTGAAGCAACTGAAGGTAGCGGCGGCCGATGCGCCCATGTCCTTCGGCTATTACAACAGGGCAAAGGACGTGCAGTTCTGCAGCCGTGTTCCGGGGGGGCTTTTTGCCGACCGGAAAAACCTTTTCCGGCCCTGGTACTGGCGCATGGTTGGAGAGATCCTCCGGTTCAACCGGCAGGCCCGGCGCGATCTTTACGGCGGCAGGCTGGGGGACATGACCCTGGGTGACTACCTTTCGGTCAACCGTTATTCTCCGGCCTTTCAGGACTACTACCTGCTGCCCATGGCCGGGGCCATCTGGTCCTCTCCGGCCGGTCATATCAACCGGTTTCCCTGTGAGTCCTTTTTTCGGTTTTACGACAACCATGGGCTGCTCAGTGCCACCGACCACCCCCAGTGGAAAACCATTTGCAATGGTTCCGTGCAGTATGTACGCGCGTTTGAAAAAGTTTTTACCGGCCAGGTGCGGCTCAACGCTTCTGTTCTGAACGTGGCCCGGACCGCCGAAGGCGTTATGGTCACCACGACGGACGGACCGCCGGCTGTTTTTGACGCGGCGATCATCGCGTCCCATGCCGATCAGGCGTTGGCCATGCTCGAAGACCCGGATGAGACGGAAAAGACGGTGCTGGGGGCCTGGACCTATTCCCGGAACACCACCGTGCTGCATGGCGACCGCTCCCTCATGCCGCCGTCGGTCAGGGCCTGGGCCGCCTGGAACTACATGGACGACGGAACTCCGGCATCCCGGGTGGCCCTCACCTATTACATGAACATGCTCCAGGGCCTGCCCGGCGGGAGAGACTTTTTTGTGACCCTTAACGCGCCCTGGCCCATAAAACCGGAGGCCATCACCTACCAGGTCCTTTACGAACACCCCATCTATGATACCGCGGCCCTTGTGTCCCAGAAACACCTGCCGTTGATACGGCCTGAGCGTAACACCTATTTCTGCGGCAGTTACTGCGGTTACGGGTTTCATGAGGATGGGACCCGGGCCGCGGTAACCGTGGCCCGCCACCTCGGAGTCGAGCTATGAACTCAAAAATCTTTTGCGTAGACCTTTACCACAGGCGCTACGAACCGGTTGCCCATGAGTTCCACTATCCGCTTTACATCTATGTGATCGATCTTGAAGAGCTGGCCGCCCTGGACCGGGAGGTGCCGCTTTTCGGATACAACCGGAAAGCGCTGGTATCGATCCACGACAGGGACTACCTTTCCGACGCGGCGGGCACCATCAAAGACAAGCTCTTTCGGCTGCTTGAACAGGAGGGGCTGCGCGAAACGGTTCACACCGTTTACCTGGTCACCGCGGCCCGGTATGCCGGTTATGTTTTCAACCCGGTGAGCTTTTATTACTGCCTGGGGGCGGACGACGCTGTTGCCTGCATCGTGGCGGAAGTGAACAACACCTTTGGCGAGCGCCATATCTATGTGCTCAAGGACCACCTCCCCGCCCCTGAGGGCTGGGCGGCGTCCTTTCGGACCACCAAGCGGTTTCATGTTTCTCCTTTTTTCCCGCGGCAGGGGGAATATGAGTTTTTCTTTTCCCCCATCGGCGAAACAATGGATATCCGCATCAATTATTACCGGGAGGGCCGGCCCCAGCTGAAAACCCGGCTGAAGGGGCACTGCCTGCCGCTGACCCGCCGGACCCTGGCCATGACAGTGGTCCGCCGTCCGATCCAGGCGGTCATGTCCATTCCCCGCATTTTCTATCAGGCGATCATTCTTCATTACAAAAAAGGGCTCCCCATTAACAGCAAGCCGGCGCCCATGGACCCGCGAACCATGGAAAAAGCCCCGTCGCCCGTTCTTCAGAGAATATACCGGTCAGCGGTGGGGGGCGTGTTGTCCACGCTGCGGCAGGGCAGCCTCACCCTGGTGCTGCCGGACGGCCGCCGGCAGGTTCATGGCCGGCTCGGAAAACAGCAGGAAGGCGTCATTGAAGTACACCATCACGCGTTTTTTAAAAAGTTGTTTTTCAGTGCCGACATTGGCCTGGGCGAAGCCTACATGGCCGGGGACTGGTCAAGCCCGGACCTGGCCGGCGCCATAAAAGTCCTGGCCTGCAACATCGAGGCCCTGGACCAGCGGACCAGCGTCCTGCCCGCTTTTACCAGGATCATCGACTTTGCCCGGCACCGCCGGCGGGCCAACACGGTGCCCGGTGCCCGGCAAAACATCGGGGCCCACTATGACACCAGCAACGCGTTTTTCAGCCTGGTCCTGGACCCTACGATGACCTATTCCTGCGGCCTATTTGAACGCCCGACAGATGATCTGCATCAGTCCCAGCTGAACAAAATTGCGCGTATCTGTGAAAAAGCCGGCATTCAGGCCACCGACCACGTGCTGGAGATCGGCACGGGGTGGGGCGGTTTTGCCGTTGAGGCGGTGCGGCAAACCGGGTGCGCCCTCACCACCACCACTATCTCCCAGGAACAGCATGACTATGTGACACGAATGGTTTCCCGGCTGGAAATGGAAGACCGCATTGAGGTGCTGCAGCAGGACTATCGGCACCTGCGGGGCCGCTTTGACAAAATTGTTTCCATTGAGATGCTGGAGGCGGTGGGCCACGAATATTACAGGGACTATTTTTCCATCTGCGCGTCCCTGCTGAAACCCGGTGGCCGAATGGTGGTTCAGGTGATCACCATTCCCCATAAGCGTTACCATGCCTATCGCCGGCGGGCGGACTGGATACAGAAGTACATTTTCCCCGGCGGCATGCTGCCTTCCCGGGAAATTCTGGAAGAGACCATCAATCGCTGGACATCCCTGCAGGTGGCCGAAGTGACGGCCCTCGGCTCCCATTACGTGCCCACGCTGGCCGCGTGGCGGAACAACCTGCTGGCCCGGCGGGCGCAAATCGAAAAGCTGGGGTTTGACGACCGGGCGTTTCGCATGTGGGAGTACTATTTTGCCTCCTGTGAGGCCGGGTTTTCAGCCGGTATTATTGACAATATACATATGGTTCTGGAAAAACCGGCCCCATAAACAGGAACGGTTCTGAAAAAGGAGCGGCGATGGATCGACGTCAGTTTTTAAAGCACCTGGCCCTGTGGTATGCCGGGATGGTGGCCACGGCGCCGGTGTTTCGCCTTCCGGCCGAGGCCCTGGCCCTGCCATCGGAAAAGCCGGAAATCGTGGTGGGCCGGGGCCAGGATTATCCGGCCCTGGTAAAGGCCGTGATCCGCCAGGCCGGGGGCATGGAGCGGTTTGTGAAAAAAGGCCACCGGGTGGTGATCAAGCCCAACATCGGATGGGACCGGACCCCTGAACAGGGGGCCAACACCCATCCCCTGGTGGTCCGGACCCTGGTGGAACTGGCCCTTGGCGCCGGTGCCGCGTCGGTGTCGGTGTTTGACCGCACCTGCAACGAGGAGCGGCGCTGCTACCAGAACAGCGGCATCAAACCGGTGCTGGACGCCATGGGCGATCGCCGGGTAAGATGCGAATTTATTGATGACCGCCGGTTTGTGCCGGTGACCATTGCCCGGGGCAAGGCACTCACCGAGTGGCCCTTCTATAAAGAGGCGCTGGCGGCGGACTGTTATATCAATGTACCGGTTGCCAAGCACCACGGCCTGACCGGCGTCACCCTGGGCCTGAAAAACATCATGGGCATCATCGGCGGCAGCCGGGGCCAGATTCACCACCGAATCGACCAGAACCTGGCCGACCTGAACTCGGTGCTGCGGCCGGACCTGACCGTTGTGGATGCCACCCGCATTCTGACAAAAAACGGGCCCCAGGGCGGCAGCCTGGAAGATGTGAGCATTCGCCACACGGTTTTTGTTTCCACCGATCCGGTGGCCGCCGACGCCTATGGCACGACCCTGTTCGACCTGGCGCCGGACGCCGTGGCCCCAACAGTAGCGGCCTACAAGATGGGTCTGGGTGAGATGGACATGGATAAATGTCGGATCATTGAAGTTTAGAGGACGGCTCCTCGACCCCTTGGATCCTTGGACCCTTCGTGCCACCCGAATTGAAGATGAAAAAAAACAGGACAACCCCGTGAACCAGAACCGCCTTTTCAAACGATTGCGCCAGGCATGCCAGCTGCTGTTTCTGGCCCTGTTCCTGGCCCTGTTCCGGCTTACGGATTACTCCGGCGCGGACACCATTCCCTATGCGGTCAACATCTTTTTTCGCTGGGACCCGCTGGTGGCGGCCTCGGTGATGCTGGCCGGTCGGGCCTTTATCTTTCTGCTGCTGCCCTCCCTGGCGGTGATCGGCCTGACCCTGGTGTTCGGCCGGGTTTTCTGCGGCTGGATCTGTCCCCTGGGTACCCTGATCGATGCCGGGGGCAAGGTCATTCAACCGGTCCGGCGGACGCCCCTGCGCTGGCGGGCCGCCAAGTACATGGTGCTGACAGCGGTCCTGGTGTCCGCGGCCTTTGGCGTGCAGTGGGTGGGGTTTGTGGACCCCTTTGCCCTGCTGGTGCGGGGCCTGACCATTGCCGTGGACCCCATGCTCAACGCCATGGTCGCGGCCGGTTTTGACGCCGTCTATTTTCACGGCCCCTCCTGGGCTGTTCCATCCAGCGAAGCGGTCTACGATGTTTTCAGGGATTTTATTCTGCCGTACAAGCAGTCCCGGTTCCTGCTGCCGTTTTTCACCTTTTTCATGCTGGCCGCCATTTTTGCCATGGAGCTGCTGGGCCGGCGGTTCTGGTGCCGCACCCTGTGTCCCCTGGGCGCCATGCTGGCCCTGGTGTCCCGGTTTTCTTTTTTTCGCCGAATCCCCCTTTCTTCCTGCAAGGGGTGTGATGCCTGCCGTCAGCAGTGCCGGATGGATGCCTTTACCGAAAACAGGGAAATGATGGCCGAAGAGTGCAGCCTCTGCATGGACTGCCTGGATTTCTGCCCGAGAACCATAACGACCTTCCGGTTTTCCCGGCCCGTCAATAAAACCGGTCCGGACCTGGGCCGCCGCCACTTACTGGCCGCCGGCCTGGCCGGCCTGGCCCTTCCCTTTTTATCCAGAATTGATGCCGCCGCATCGGCCCCGCTGCAACGGGTGATCCGTCCCCCCGGGGCCCTGGTCGAAGAAGATTTTTTGAAAACCTGTGTCCGTTGCGGGGAGTGTATGAAGGTGTGCATTCAAAACGCGTTGCAGCCGGTTTTTCTGGAGCAGGGGGTTGAGGCGATGTTTACCCCGAAACTGTTGCCCCGCCTTGGATACTGCGAGTTCAACTGCACCCTGTGCGGCCAGGTCTGCCCCACCGGGGCCATTTCCCGGCTGACCCTTGACGAAAAACACGCCTTTGTCATGGGCCGAGCCGTGATCGACAAAAACCGGTGCCTCCCCTTTGCCCGGTCCGTGCCCTGTATCGTGTGCGAGGAGCACTGCCCCACCCACGACAAGGCCATCCGGTTTGAGACGGTTCAGGCCGTTGACACCGGCGGGAACACCGTGACGCTCAAGCGGCCTTATGTGGTCGAAGCGTTATGCGTGGGCTGCGGCATCTGTGAAACCGTATGCCCGGTGGCCGGAAGGGCCGCGATTTACGTGGTGGCTGAAAAGCGGGGCTGGTGACGGACGGCTGGTGTTAAAAAAGATTTATCTCCGGTTTACAGGAAAATACGCTTTGAGATCAATACCGTAAAGACAATTCGATTTCGATCCCGATAGCGATTTCGACAAACAACCCGGGCGCTTACCAGACCAGGGGCCGGTATATCCATCCGGTATCGCCGTCGGCGTGTTTTATCTGAAGCCAGTCCCCGTCGTTTTTGATCACTTCAAAGGGAACCCCCTTTTCCGCCTCAAACACCACAGGGTGGTTTGTGCCGGGGCCGGATCGGACATTGACCCGTGTTTTTTTCACAATCACCGTGGAAGTGGCGGACACCAGCGCGCCATAAATCCATCCTTCATCACCTTCGTAATCCTTGAATTTCACCCACCCGTCCTTTTTTTCCACCACCACTACCGGGTAATTTTTTTCCGCCTGCCACGCCTTGTCATAACTGGTGCCCGGCCCGGTCCGAATGTTGGCCGTGGTGGCCGTCACCGAAAGCCGTTCCTGCGAGAAGGCCGGGGCCGCGACCAGCAGCGCGCAGATAAAAACCATGCAGAAGGACTGAAAAAGCCGAAGGTTTGTCATATATCTCTCCAGTTGCCGAATTTATGCTTCGTAAAATTTTCTTGCCGGCAGTTCGATGCAGGTGAGCTTGTATCCGTACACCGCACCGGTGTCCACGCCGATCTTATTATCCTTGACCACCACCTCGGGATAAGGCGTATGGCCGAAAATCACTATTTTTCCAAAATCATAAGAAGATTCAATAAACGGCTTTCGAATCCACAGTAAATCTTCGGGTTTCTGCTGCTCCAGGGGCACACCGTCCTTGAGTCCGGCATGGACAAAAATATAGTCATCGGTTTCGTAGTAGAGCTGCAGGGCGTTAAAAAAATTCAGGTGTTCCTTGGGCACCGAGATGTCGCCGTCTGGGCTCATGTAGCCTTTCAGTGTCTGTTCGCCGCCGTTAAACAGAAAACTGACCTCGTCCTCGCCGGAAAGATAGTTGAAAAACAGCTCTTCATGGTTGCCCTTGAGAAACACAATGCCGGGATGCTTTTTCCGCAATTCCGCCAGGTACGCCACCACTTCAAAAGATTCGTCCCCCCGGTCGATATAATCTCCCAGAAAGACCAGGGTGTCTTCTTTGTAATTAATGGGAATCCGGTCCATCAGTACGCGAAGCTTCTTATAGCATCCATGAATATCACCGACGGCAAAAATTTTTCCCATCCTGCAGGCGTCTTTCTTTTTCAGTATTTACGGGCCGTCACCGGCCTGATGGTTCCACCGCTCATTCGTTCCGGCACCGTTTATTGATTTTGCGTCAACCTTTACAGTGTAGCCCCACTTACCCCCAAAATCAACCGATGCCGATGATTTTCCCGGCGTTGAACACCACAAAGGAAGCGCACCAGGCCACCAGCGTGGTATAGGCCACGGTGAACATTGACCAGCGCCACGATGCCTCCCGGGAAATGCTGGTAACTGTTGCAATACAGGGGATATACAGCAGCACAAACACCATGAGCGACAGGGCCGAAAGCGGGGTCATGCCCGAGGCCCGCAGGGCCTTGCCCAGGGCACGGCCGTCCTGGTCGGCAACGGCATAAAGCACCCCCATGGTGCTGACAACGATCTCCTTGGCCACAAACCCGGTCAGCAGGGCCACGCTGCCCCGCCAGTCGATACCGATGGGCTCGAACACCGGTGCCACAAACCGGCCGATGCG
The DNA here is from genome assembly GCF_000018405.1 of Desulfosudis oleivorans Hxd3. Classification (NCBI taxonomy): domain Bacteria; kingdom Pseudomonadati; phylum Thermodesulfobacteriota; class Desulfobacteria; order Desulfobacterales; family Desulfosudaceae; genus Desulfosudis; species Desulfosudis oleivorans. The sequence goes on along the minus strand of NC_009943.1, from coordinate 395,741 downwards.
GCCCATGTAAACCTGCTCGCTGCGCTCCCGGCTTCTGGCGTTCCTGATCGCGGTAATGGCGTTTTCTTTTTCCGCGCCAATGGCGGTCAGGGCCTGTGCATTCTCCGTGGCAGCGATCCGTTGGGTGTAGGCCGCTTCAACTTTCTGAAGCTGTGACTCATAATCCACCGAATAGGCGACGTTCCGGGGAAAGGCCGACAAGGCCCACACCACGATGGCGCCGACAAAAATGTAGGTCCCCATCTTCCTGATAAACATCCTGGCCCGGTCCCACATGTGAATCACCAGGCTTTTTGCCATGGGCATGCGGTAGGGCGGCAGCTCCATGACAAAGGGGGCATCGGCCCCTTTAAGCAGGGTGGAGCGGAAAAGCCTGCCCGTGAGCATGGCCACCACAATGCCCAGCAGGTAGATCATGAAAATAACGGTGCCCGCGTTTTTCGGGAAAAAGGTGCCGGCCAGGACAATATAGACCGGCAGCCGGGCCGAGCAGGACATGAAGGGCGTGATCAGAATGGTCAGGATTCGGTCCTTGCGGTTGTCCAGGGTACGGGTGGCCATGATGGCCGGCACGCTGCACCCGAACCCCATGAGCATGGGAATAAACGATTTTCCGTGAAGGCCGATCAGGTGCATGATCCGGTCCATAAGAAAGGCGGCCCGGGCCATGTACCCGGTGTCTTCAAACAAGGCGATGCAGAAAAACAGAATCAGGATGTTGGGCAGGAAAACGGCCACGCTGCCCACGCCGGCCAGCGCGCCGTCGATAATCAGGTCCTTTACCAGGCCATCGGCCAGCAGGCCGTCCACGCCGGCGGCCAGCAGGGCAAACCCGCTTTCGATCCAGGTCATGGGGTAGGCCCCCAGGGAAAAGGTGGCCTGAAACATCAGCCATATAAAAAAGATAAATATCGGAAATCCCAGGTACCGGTTGGTCAGTACCAGGTCAATGTTCCGGGAAATATCGGCCCGGGCCCTGGGGCTGACATGGACCACCTCTTTGATCAGGCCGGCGATAAACCCGTACCGCTCGTCGGTCATCACAATTTCCGGGTCGTCGTCAAAGATATCGGTCAGGTGGCTGCGGCAGGCGTCTACCGTGTCCAGGATCGACCGGCTTCGCTCTTCGTAAGCATTGACCAGCCGCTGCCGAACGATCTGGTCGTTTTCCAGCAGCTTGATGGCCATCCAGCGGCTGTTGTAGATGGGTGGGCCGGCCTGTTCGATTTTTTCCCGAATTCGGGAGATGGCCGCTTCCGCGTCCCGGTTGTATTTCACCCGCCGCTCCGGCACGGTGATCTTTCCCGACTCGGCCAGGTCGATGGCCAGGTCCAGAAGGGTCTCCACTCCGTCATTTTTATTACCCACGGTAAAGGCCACGGTCACGTCCAGAAGCCGGGAAAGCGTGTCCGCGTCAATGGTCATGCCCTTGGCCCGGGCCAGGTCGGCCATGTTTAAGGCAAAAAGAACCTTGCAGTCCAGCTCCCGCACCTGGGTGGCAAGATAGAGGCTGCGCTCCAGGTTGGAGGCGTCAATAATGGTGATGACCACGTCCGGCGCTTCGTCGATGATGAAGTCCCGGGCAACGATCTCTTCAATGGAAAAGGGAGTGAGGCTGTAGGTGCCGGGCAGATCCACAAGCTGAATCTCGTAACCCCGCCGGTAAATCAGGCCCTCTTTTTTTTCAACGGTGACACCGGACCAGTTGCCCACCTTCTGGCGGGTGCCGGTAAGGCTGTTGAAGATGGTGGTTTTGCCGGAGTTGGGATTGCCGGCCAGTGCTATGGTGAATCGCTTTTTTTCCATCACGGGCTACCCGTTGTCCGGTATTTTTTCCACGGTTATCAGGGCCGCCTCTTCCACGCGAAGCGATACATGGTAACCCTTGACCAGAATTTCAAGGGGGTCTTTGAGAGGCGCGTATTTTTCCACGTGCAGGTCCGTACCCTGCACGATGCCCATCTCCATGATGCGGCGGCGAAAAGGCCCCTGGCCTCCCACGCGAACCACCCGGGCCGACTCCCCTTCTTTCAATTGACTCAACAACACGCGTAAACCCCTTTTAAAACAGGATAAACAAAAAACGTCAACGGAAAAGCCTACCAGAAACGACCCGAAAGAACAAGTACAATAGCTGTCACTAGCTGTCGAAAAACCGATAAAAGCACGACGTGGCGGTAAAGGCGGAGAAAGAGAGCGGGTACTCTGGCGAACAGTGTCAGGCGGCAGGGTCGTCCGTGTGCCGGGCCATCACCTTGCCGGCAAGGCCCCGGCCGATGGCATACCGCTTGTTACCCGAGGCGATCACCACCTGGCCCCTTGGGTCGGAAGTGATCACCTCCACCGGGTCCCCCGTTTTCAGGCCCATGGACATCAGGCGCATGCGGGCGTTGGTGCCGCCGGTAAACTCCTCGATCACCAGGTGCTCGCCCTGCCTGGCCCGGGACAGGGGAATCACCCGAATGCGGTTTTTCAGGCAGTCCGCGCAGATGCCGTAGATGTCCATGCGGTGGCCCAGCATGTGAAATCCATGGGCCGCGGCCACCTCGGCCTGAATGGTTTCAAGGGCATCGTCCACGAATTCGATGATCTTGCCGCACTTTCGGCAGAGCATGTGATCGTGGTGATCACCGAGATGGCAGTGCTCGTATCGAATCTTGCCGTCGTCAAACCGCAGCTTCTTGGCAAACCCGAACTGGGTGAGCAGGCGCAGAGAGTCCCGCACAAAAGAGGGATCGAAATCAAAGCCGTGTTCCGTGAGCCGGTCGATCAGTTCATTGGCGGTGATGTGACCCTCGGTTTCAAGAAACACCTCCAGCACGGTCATCATCTCTTCGAACCGGTCCACACCTTCGTTGCGGAACAGCTTTTTAAACTGGGACTTTTCCCTGTCGTGAAGTTTTGTCATGGCACTCTTTTTCAGAGGAAACATTTAGGAACCATCAATCCGGGTTGTCGGCAGGGTTGCCGGTTTTATAAGCCAGGGCCGCCTTTATGAATTCCCGGAACAACGGGTGGGGGTCTTCCGGCCGGGACTTGAATTCCGGGTGGAACTGGCATCCCAGAAACCAGGGATGGTCCCCTGCCTCCACAATCTCCACCAGCTCGCCGTTCGGTGACGTGCCGCTGATGATCAGGCCCTTTTCCTGCAGCGTGGCCTTGTAGTCGTTGTTGAACTCGTACCGGTGACGATGGCGCTCGGAGATGGTCGTCCGTCCATAGGCGGTGTGGGCCAGAGAGTCGGGCGCAACGGCGCAGGTGTACGCGCCCAGGCGCATGGTGCCGCCCATGTCCGAATCCACGTCCCGCTTCTGGATCGTGTTGAGCCGCTCGTCAAACCATTCGCGCATCAGGTAGATCACCGGGTCCGGCGTGTTCTTGTCGAATTCGGTGCTGTGGGCTCCGGCCAGGCCCGCCACGTGGCGGGCAAACGTCACCACCGCGATCTGCATGCCCAGGCAGATGCCGAAATAGGGAACCTTCCGGGTCCGGGCGTATTCGCAGGCCGCGATTTTGCCCTCAATGCCGCGGGGGCCGAAACCGCCGGGCACCAGAATGCCGTGGGCGTCCTTGAGGACCTCGGCCACGTTTTCTTTTGTGATGGTCTCCGAGTCGATAAACTGGAGATTCACCCTGCTTTTGTTGGCAAACCCGCCGTGGTAGAGGGCCTCGTTTAAGCTCTTGTAAGACTCGGTGAGGTTGGTGTATTTGCCGACGATGGCGATGGTCACGTCGTGTTCCGGCGCCTTGATGGCACTCGACAGGTTTTCCCAGAAGTCCAGGCGGGGCGCCCGGGTCCATATATGCAGCAGCTCGACGATCTTGTCATCCAGCCCCTCCCGGTTGAAGTTCAGGGGCACTTCGTAGATGTTGTCCACGTCCTTGGCCGTGATCACCGCGTCCTTGCTCACATCACAGAAAAGGGCGATCTTGGCCTTAAGCTCGTCGGAAAGCAGGCCGCTGGTCCGGCACAACAGGATATCCGGCTGAATGCCGATGCTGCGCAGCTCCTTGACGCTGTGCTGGGTGGGCTTGGTCTTCACCTCCTTGGCCGTGGGGATGTAGGGCACCAGGGTCAGGTGAATGTAAAGCACGTTTTCCTTTCCCATGTCGGTGCGCATCTGGCGAATGGCCTCCAGAAAGGGCAGGCTCTCGATGTCGCCGATGGTGCCGCCGATCTCGGTGATGACGATGTCGGCGTCGTTTTCCACCATGCGGATGCTGCGCTTGATCTCGTCGGTGATATGGGGAATCACCTGAACGGTGCCGCCCAGGTAGTCGCCCCGGCGTTCCTTGGAAATGACCGAGTGGTAGATCTTGCCGGTGGTGAAGTTGTTGTTGCGGCCCATGACCGCGTGGGTAAACCGCTCATAGTGGCCCAGGTCCAGGTCGGTTTCGGTGCCGTCGTCGGTGACAAAGACCTCGCCGTGCTGAAAGGGGTTCATGGTGCCGGGGTCAACGTTGATGTAAGGGTCCAGCTTCTGAATGGTGACGGTAAGGCCCCGGCTCTCCAGAAGAGCGCCGATGGATGCCGATGCCAGGCCCTTTCCCAGCGATGATACCACGCCGCCCGTGACGAAGATGAATTTGGATTTTGACGTCATGCCCACCTCTGCGCGTTATTCATACAGTTTATTGAAATTGTCGATGGCCTGCTGAATCTCGTCGGTGCTGCTGTCCGGCGGCCGGCCTTCGGCCGCGTCCGCCGGCGGATACCGTCGCTGCAGCGCGGTGATGTCAAAAAGGCCGCTTTCAAAAACGCTTTTTTTTGTCACCGTGTGGCTGCAGATGGTCTGTATCAGGCGGTGGTTCCGGTATATCTCTATGTGCATGGGAAACCAAAAGGCCCCCTCCTTGTGCCACTGGGAATAGCGGGCCTCCACCTGGGTTCTTTCTCGGGAATCATTGATTATAAGGCGAAAGGGCAGAAAGGTCTCCTTGGCCACCCAGAGCTGGGATGCCGAGGCGTCGGGAAACCTTGCCCCCACCACGTAGGCCACGGTGCCGTCCAGCCGGCCCAGGGAAGAAACCGTTGTGTCGATGCCCATGCCCACCAGACGAGCCGCCAGAAGCTTGCGGTCCCGGCACAGCAGGGGTTCCCGGTATCGCATCAGGGGGCTTTGGGCGGTGGACACCACGTGGCCGTCCACAATGGTCAGCGCCGCCTCAGGCGTGGCCACATAGATCCGCTTTACTTTTTTGAAAACAGACTCAAACCGAAACCGGTCGGGCGGGTCATACCAGGCGGTTTCCGTGGCAGTCGCCTCATGAAGGGGCGGGCAGGCCGTATCGGCCACAGCCGTGGTGTGAACAACGGAAAATTTTCCCGTTCGGCCCAGGGTGCTTGTCATGCGATCGAGTATCAGTTCTCCGGGCGGCACATACCCGGCCGCCGGCAACACGCCCCACAGGCAGGTCCCCACCAGGATCAACAACATAAACGCCGGTTTGAATCTGGGTGTCATGCGCAGCGCACGCTATCGGACGACGGCTGTAAAGTCGTTGGAGAGCACCGCGCCGGCGCCCAGGGCCTCTTCGATGCGGATCAACTGGTTGTACTTGGCGATCCGGTCGGACCGGGACAGGGACCCGGTCTTGATCTGCCCGCCGTTGACCCCCACGGCCAGGTCGGCGATAAAAGCGTCTTCGGTTTCGCCGGACCGGTGGGAGATCACCGTGGTATAACCGGCCTGTTTGGCCATGTCGATGGCCTGGAGGGTCTCGGACACCGTGCCGATCTGGTTGAGCTTGATCAGGATGGAGTTGGCCAGTCCTTCCCGTATCCCCTTCTCAAAAATGGCGGGGTTGGTGACAAACACGTCGTCCCCAACGATCTGGGTGGTATTCCCCAGCCGGTCGGTCATCATGACCCAGTTGTCCCAGTCCTGCTCGGCCAGGCCGTCTTCAATGGACAGGATGGGATATTTGTCAATGAGGTTTTCGTAGTAGTCCACCATCTGTTTGGAAGAGAGTTTTTTGCCCTCGCCCTTGAGAACATACTTGCCCTTTTCGTAAAACTCGCTGGCCGCGGCATCCAGGGCGATGCCGACATCCCTGCCGGGCCTGTAGCCGGCCTTTTTGATGGCCTCCATAATGAACCCGATGGCCGCTTCGTTGGACTCCAGATCGGGGGCAAACCCGCCCTCGTCACCCACGGCCGTGGCAAACCCCTTGGCCTTGAGCAGTTTCTTTAAGGTGTGAAACACCTCGGCGCCCATGCGCACGCACTCGGCAATGGTTTTGCCGCCCACGGGAATGATCATGAACTCCTGAATGTCCAAGCTGTTGGCCGCGTGAGCCCCGCCGTTGACGATGTTCATCATGGGCATGGGCAGGTGCTTTGCGTGAATGCCGCCCAGGTACCGGTAAAGGGGCAGCTCATAGGCGTCGGCCGCGGCCCGGGCCACGGCCATGGAGACCCCCAGAATGGCGTTGGCCCCCAGCTTGGACTTGTTGGCTGTGCCGTCCAGGCCGATCATGGTGCTGTCCACCATGAACTGCTCGTCCGCCGGCATGCCGTACAGAACCGGTCCGATGAGGGTGTTGACATTTTCCACCGCCTTTTCAACGCCCTTGCCCAGGTACCGTTTTTTGCGCGTGTCGCGCAGCTCAAGGGCCTCCCGGGTGCCGGTGGAGGCCCCGGACGGCACCGCCGCCCTTCCGGTGGCGCCGCCGGAAAGGGTGACATCCACCTCAACGGTGGGGTTTCCCCGTGAATCCAGGATTTCTCTTGCCTGTACCTCTATGATTTCAATCATCTTTCTCCTCCATGGAAGGGGTTGGCGGCTGAAAGTCGCGTGCTGGAAAAATCAAGCCGATGCTACTATCAAAAGGCGCTTGTGTCAAGGCCGGAAGCGGCTTATAATTGCCTGAAAAAAGGGCGTGAAGAGCAGTTCACGCCCTGAATGAAGCCGGGTTTGAACAGGCCCGGCCCAAATGCCGGCAACAGACAGGAGGCCCGATGGAAGCTCTTTCGTTATATAAAAAAGCGCACCTGGTGGTGGCGGCAATCCGCGTTCTGACCTACCTGAACAACAAACCGCCGACGGCAGAGGATGTAGAGGGCCTGCTTGGCACATCTTCCGAGGAGGTGCTCCTGGTCTGCCGCAAGCTGGAAAAAAAGGGGATCGTGGAGGCGGTGGAGGGGGCCTACGGAGCCCGGCTCTTTGTGCTGGACCATACAGCGATTGAGGAGATTTCCAGAGATCTTCCCACCAGCGGCATGGAAGAGGAGATCGAAAAGTTTAAAAAAACCCAGCAGGAGCGGGACAAAAAGATAGAAGAGATCAAGGCCAAAGAAGAGGAACGCAAGCGAAAACTGTTTGAACAGCTCAACCAGGGGTTGAAGCAGGGAAAACCGGTATCGGAATAAAACAGCGGTGATTATGTAGGGGCAACCTGCGGTTGCCCATCAGTCGGGCGGCCGCCGGCCGCCCCTACCCTGCCCGGCATCCAGCTACAAGGCCTCCCCCTCTCCAGATCGGGATCGCTATCGCTATCGGGATCGGGATCGAATCACCGGCTGATCGCGTCCCGACGGCTCAACTTTCATTCATCATTGCGCCGCAGGCGAAGCCATCTTTACCATTAAAACCTATTTTTCTTCTCCTTTTTTCCGTGTACTTTTCTTGACGGCAAGAAAAGTACCAAAAGAACCGCGCCCTGCGGCTCGGCTGCGCCGCAACGGGCGGGGGGCATCATTGTGGAGACGGGCCGGGGGAAAACACCAGGGTTTGTAGTGTGCCCGTAAGGGCATTCGGCAGAACGGTTTCAAACGCCTGACGGCGTCACTACAAACAGGAAAACGTCATGAAAGTTTGTTGAAGCGTGGCCTGCCGTTTGAGTTGCCGCACCGGGGTGCGGCGCTCCCGGGTTTGCCCGGAAACAAAGCACGGGCAAGGCTGCCGCTCTGGCTCGTGCCACCCGTGGATTCGATTTCGATACCGATACCGATTTCGATGACAGGGATAAGGGATCGTGCCCTGCCGGTTCAGGAACGCCAATCCCACTTGATCCCTTGATCCCTTATTTTTGCTTTGCCTCCTCCTTCAGCACCCGGCGCAGGACCTTGCCCACCGGGGACGTGGGCAGGGCGTCCCGGAATTCAATGGCGCGGGGCCGCTTGTAGCCGGCCAGCTTCTCCTTGCAGAAGTCGAGAATCTCCTGCTCGGTGGCGGTCATGCCTTCCCGAAGCTGCACATAGGCCTTGACCGCTTCCCCGCTTCTGGGATCGGGCACGCCGACAACAGCGGCCTGGGCCACCTTGGGATGCTGGAACAGCACCTCCTCCACCTCCCGGGGATAGCAGTTGAACCCGCCCACCAGGATCAGGTCCTTTTTGCGATCCGTGATGAGAATGTACCCGTTCTCATCGATATGGCCGATGTCGCCGGTGAGAAAATAACGCTTTCCATCAATTTCACGGAATACCTCTTTGTCCGCGTCCGGCTTCTGCCAGTAGCCCTTCATCACCTGGGGACCGTTTACGGCGATCTCCCCGTCCTCACCCTGGGGCAATACGGTTATGCCGGTTTCAGAGTCCACGATCTTGATGTCGGTGTTGGAAACGGGAAAACCCACGGACCCGAACAGGCGAAGGTCCTTGTCGCTGGGATTGCCGGTGATCACCGGCGAAGTTTCGCTCAGCCCGTAGCCTTCAAAGATGATGGAGCCGGTCTTGGCCTCGAAGTTTTTGGCCAGTTCCACGGGAAGCGGGGCCCCGCCGGAGGCGCAGCAAATCAGGGAACTCAGGTCGTATTTGTCCAGAAGGGGATGATTTTCAAAAGCCGAAAAGATGGTGGGCACGCCCACGAGAATGGTAGGCCGGTAGGTCTGAACCAGCTTGAGCACCTCAGTAAAGGGCGGGTTGCCGGCCCGGGGATCGGGCACGCAGATCAGCCGGCTGCCGCTGGCGCAGGAGGTGAGCATGCACATGGTCATGCCGAAGCTGTGGTACCAGGGCAGGACCCCGATGTAGCAGTGAAACCCGCCTTTGCGAATCTTTTCCGGCGGGGCCCCGGGCTCCTGGGAGAGATAGACCCACTCGTCCATGGCCTTGACATCAAACACGAAGTTGGCATGGGTCAGGGCCGCGCCCTTGGGCACGCCGGTGGTGCCGCCGGTGTAGATGATCAGGGCCAGGTCCTCAGAGGGATTGATTTCAACATCCGGGGCCTGGGCCGGATAGGACGCCATGATCTCGTCGTACATCACGTGGCCGGGCTCGTGGCTTTCGGCCTTTGGAATCTTGTTGAGCAGGGCGCCCAGAATCCGCTTGACCGGCGGCAGAAAGGCCTTGACGTTACAGATGACCACGGTTTCAACACCGGTCTCCTGAATCGCCTGCACCGTGGTGGGGTAGAACTGGGGATGGTCCATGCAGAAGACCACCTTTGATCCCGAGTCCTTGAGCTGGTAATTGAGTTCCGACGGTGTATAGAGAGGGTTGCAGGTCACGCACACGGCCCCGGCCTTGAGAATGCCGAAGTAGATCTCCGGGTAATGCGGCAGGTTGGGCAGGAAAATGGCCACCCGGTCCCCTTTTTTGATGCCGCTGGCGGCCAGAAAATTGGCCACCCGGTCGGCGGCCTGCTTTACCTGGGCAAAGGTGCGGGTGCCGCCGTTAAAAATGGTATACACATTGTCGGGATAGTCACGGGCCGCATCATCAAGAAAGGAAAACAGAGGATGTTCAAAGTCCGCGATCTCCCGTGAAACGCCTTTGGGCCAGTTGGTGGTGGGCCAGGGTTGGATGCTCATGACGGACTCCTTTTCATGGGGGTTTAAAGCATGGCACATGCCGTCCGGATGGGGGGCGTGCCGGACAGTCCGCAACGCGCTGAAACGGTTGCGACAAAATTTATGTTATTGTAGTTATAAAGAGGTTTGTTTTCAAGTGGAATTGACAGGCGGCGGGCTCCTGAACGTTTGGTTTATGGGTTGAAATTGAATAGTATTCACCAGTGATTCAGTTTACTTTGGAATCATTGGTGTCCAAAATAGCTTCCAAAAGGACTTTTAGACTTTACAACCATCTGAATTTGCAAATTCTGAAAATAAGACTGAAAACCATGTTGCCTCTGGAGAAACAAATTTTTTTATACACCACGTTGGGGCATTAATGGCAGGCCCCGCCCATTGCAGCGCAGCCGAGCGCAAACGCTTTTTTCGGGGAAAAGCGGGCAGGCTGTTTGAGCACCGCGAAGCGGGCGAGTTCCTGCCCGCGCCGAAAAAAGCGTTTGCGCGAGGGACGCCGAAGGCCAAGCTGCGGGGCGCGGTTCTTTTGGTACTTTTCTTGCCGCCAAGAAAAGTACACGGATAAGCAGGATAAGAGAGATGCCCTTTAAGAGCACTGCCTAAAGACAATTCGATTCCGATACCGATACCGATAGCGATTTCGATTGGGATAAACAACCGGGAGACTGTCCTGCTATGATTAAAACGTTTTTGGACAATAATACTTTGGAACAACAAGAAAACAAACCCTTGGACCCTGTACATCCGCTAAAGCGGAGAATGTCCAGAAAGGAAAACAAAATGACGCAGCAGCGGTTCGGCAAACTGGTTTTTATTCCCGGCACCAACAGCGGCAAGTATCCCTTCTGCAACTCCCTGTATATCGATGACGAGATGCGGGGCATCATTGATCCGGCCTCGGACGCGGAGACATTAAAGGCCCTTGCCGCGGCCGGTCCCATGGACCTGCTGATCAACACCCACTACCATGAAGACCATTTTTCATTTAACTTTCTTTTCCCGGGCGCCTCCCTTTGCGTGCACGACAAAGACGCCGACTGCCTGGCCTCCATGGATGCTCTGCTGTCCGCCTACGGCATCAATGACCCGGACACAATCGCCCTGTGGCGGGATTTTCTGGTGGAAGGATTCAACTACCGGGAACGGACCCCGGACAGAAGATTAACGGACGGGGAGATTCTCGATTTCGGCAAAACCCGGCTTCAGGTGGTGCACACACCCGGCCACACGCCCGGCCACTGCAGCTTTTACTGCGAGCAGGAAGGGGTCCTGTTTCTGGGGGACCTGGACCTGACCCCTTTTGGCCCCTGGTACGGGGACGCGGTCTCCAGCATTCCGGACACCATTGCGTCGGTGCGCCGGCTCATGGAGATTCCGGCCCGGGTCTGGATCACCTCCCACAACATGGGGGTTCTTACCCAGGGGGTGGCCGAAGCCGCGGCCCGCTACCTCGCGGTGATCGACGAGCGGGAACAGAAGATCGTGGATTTTTTAAGCACGCCCCGAACCCTGAATGAAATCGCGGCCCAGTGGTTTGTCTACAAAAAACCCCGGGAGCCGGAAATGTTCTACGCGTTCGGCGAGCGGGGCATGGCGGCAAAACACCTGGAATACCTGATGGAAAAGGGAGACGTCACAAAAGAGGGGGGCCGGTACCGGCGGATGTGAATCCATTTTTCAAATCACTATCGGGATCGGGATCGGGATCGAAATTGATATACGTTGTCGATTTTTGAAATTCGATTGCGATACCGATACCGATATCGATCGGGATAAACGGACAAAAGATATCCCGCCATATTCCGCGGTCCCGTACTTTTTCGGTGAGCCACATGGGAGAGCGGGCTATTCTGACGGAAGGGCATCAAACACATCCTCCATGCCCGCGGCGGCCAGCTCTTCGGCGGTGAGCCATTTGGCGCCCTGTTTGAAAAACCCCACCACGTTGAGCAGGTTTTCGGAAAGGGGCTGCTGGGTCCGGTCAAAGCCGCCGGACCACACGCCGGTCCCCTGCTTTACATCCACCAGGTAAAGGGCAAAGGCCACAGAGGCGGGCCGGCTGGCCGACGCGGCATATCCCTCCCGTTCCCGGAACCGCCACACGGTTCCCGCCATCACGTAATCCACATTCAGGGCCGCGCCCACGCGCCGGGCCAGCAGGAGCAGGGTGTCCACGGCCGGGTCCTTGTCCATGGCGGCCCAGGTGTCGGCCGCCGTATGCATGGGCGTTACCGCCTCTCCCCACCGGTTCGCCGCCGCCTGCCAGGCCAGCCGGGTCAGAACACGGTTCGCGTCTTCCGGGAAATCTTCCTGCGTAACACAGAGATCCGATACCGGGCAGGTCAGGGTCAGGTCCAGAGGGGCCCCTGATTGAAGGGCATGTCGTCCTTTTATAAAAGGCATCACGCACAGGGTGGCGCCGGGCAGTTGAATCGCCGGGGATGGTTTGTGCCGGGGTCCGGCGGTAAAGCACCCGGCCAGTAAAAGCGCCATTGCCCATGCCAGGAGCACCTGCGCCGTTAATCGATTCATACCACACCTCCGTTGAATGAAAACCGCCGGCCTGCTGTCTTGCGCACGGCCGGGCGTTGGGCGCCCGGCCTGTGGCGGCATTGGCCCGGATATTTCACGGGTTGATTTTCATACATCGCCCGCGGCGGCACAAGGCGAAAAAGCGGAAAAACCGATAATTTTTTTCGCGGAATAAACCACCAGATATGGTGATTATGCATAATTATGCAACAATATGCATTAATTTAATAAAAAATATACATAATTTTCTTGACTCCGCTATAATGAATCATGATTAATGTTAATTAAAATTAATTATCAAAAATTATCATACGCTTTATTGCGGTTTCAGCCGCCATGTCAACTCTTGAAAATCAGGGACAGCTAATGGGCAAGACAAAAAATCGTTTGAACAAGATACGAGAGTCACTCCTGTTGAGCAAATCCGAGCTTGCCAGAAAGGCCAATGTGTCGCCGATCACCATCGCGCGAATTGAAGCGGGGATGCCCTGCCGTATGGAGACGCAACGCAAGATACTCAAGGCCCTCGGATTTGAACTTTCCGAACGAAACAAGGTTTTTGACTAGGAGAAGAATATGCTTTTCGGAAAAAAGGATCATCTGGTGGGGCTTGACATCGGCTCCAGCGTGGTCAAGGTCGCGGAGGTGGCCGTCTCCTCCTCTGGTCGAAGCCTGCTGCGGTTCGGCACCCTGGAAATGCCGGCAGGCGCCATTGTGGAGGAGGGCATCAAGGATCCGGAGGTGGTGGCCGCCACCATAAAAGAGCTTTTTTCACTCTATAATATAAAGGAAGACCGGGTGGCGATCTCCATCGGCGGATACTCGGTAATTGTCAAAAAGATCAACGTGCAGAGCATGAGTGAAGAGCAGCTTCAGGAAGTGATCGCCGTTGAGGCGGAGCAGTATATCCCTTTTGACATCAACAACGTGAATTTGGATTTCCAGATTCTGGGCGACAATGACCAGAACCCCAACCAGATCGATGTGATGCTGGTGGCGGCCAAAAAAGAGACGGTCAACGATTACCTTAACGTCATCGATATCGCCGGGTTGACGCCGGTGATCATTGATGTGGACGCCTTTGCCCTTCAAAACATTTACGAAGTCAACTATGAGGCCGAGGAGAACTGCGTTGCCCTCATCGACATCGGGGCCAACAAGACGTCACTCAATATTCTGAAGGGCAGCAAATCGGTATTCATGCGGGATGTCTCCTTTGGGTGCAATCAGATCAATCATCATATCGCCACCAAAATCAACTGCAGCCTGGAAGAAGCAGAAGAGCTGAAGCTCAGCGACAAGCAGGAGCGCATCTCAACCGACGAGCTTAACAGCATCATCTCTTCGGTGGTGTCCGACTGGACCACCGAAATCCGGCGGGCCCTGGATTTCTTTTATTCCACCTACTCCAACGATCATCTCAAGTGTATATATTTAAGCGGCGGCGGATCCAACATCCCCGAATTCAGGCAAATGCTGGCGTCCCAAACCTCCTCGGAGCTGGAAATACTTAATCCTTTCAGCAACTTCGACGTCAAGGACGACCGGCTGGATTCGGCTTACCTGAAACAAATCGCACCCCAGGCAGCCATCTGCATGGGGATTGCCATCAGACGGGTGGATGACAAATGATAAAAATCAACTTACTCCCCTATCGGGCGGCCCGGCGGAAAGAGAATATTCGAAGACAGATCTCGGTATTTCTGCTGTTTTTTATTTTCGTGGCCATGGGATTGACGTATTATCATATTGTGCTTTCCGGTAAGGTATCTGCCGCCAAAGATCGGCTGCAAAGAACCCAGTCGGAACTCAAGAGCTATCAGGCCAAGGTGAAAGAGGTCGATGAGCTGAAGGCCAAACTGGCCACACTGGACAAGAAGCTTGACGTGATGGCCAGGCTCAACCTCGACCGGAAGGCGCCGGTGCTCCTGCTTCGTGAGATCGCGGAACTGACGGTAAAGGGGAGAATGTGGATCACCCGTCTGGAAGAAAGCGGCAACACAGTTTTCGTGTCAGGCATTGCCATGGACAACAAGACCGTGGCCACCTTCATGACCCGCATCGAGGAATCGTCTTTGTTTTCAGGGGTGGACCTGAGCAATCTTGTGCATGAGGAGCGATCGGGGCTGAAACTGAAGCGGTTTGAACTCAGGTGCTCAAAAGCGGCATAGGGTAAAAAATTATGAAAAATCGTTTTGAAAAATACTCGGAGTCCATGAAGCCGGTATTCGAGGCCGTTTCGAGCCTCACCATGATCCAGCGCATTCTTATCGTGGTGGTGGTCTTTGCCCTGTTGATCGGCAGTTTCGTGTTTTTCTCTTACATGCCCAAGTACAAAGACATCGCCAAAATAGACAAGCAGTATGAAACGGTGGCAAAAGAGCTGAACGTTGCCAAACAGAAGGCTGCCCAGCTTGGGGCACTTCAGGAAGAGTGGGCCGAAAAGGAAGAGAAATTCAAACTGGTCATGGCGGCGCTTCCGGACAAAAAGGAGATCCCCTCTCTGCTGTCCGAAATCTCCAGAGCCGGTAACAGCGCTGGACTGGAGTTCACCCGGTTTGTTCCCCAGCAGGAAAGTATCCGGGATTTTTACGCCGAGATTCCCGTGGCCATCAGCATCACCGGCCCCTACCACAGCATCTCCCTGTTTTTTGAAAAAATCGCCGAAATGTCACGCATCGTGAATGTGCGGGGCATAAACATAAGTGCCAGTAAAAACGCCGAGGACACGCTTTCCACGCAGTGCACCACGGTGACGTACCGATTTCTGTCACCGGCAGAACAGGCAAAAACACAACCCAAAGGTAAAAAAAGATGATGCGCGTGCGTAAAAACCTTATTATCTGTTTAGTGTGTGTCTGCCTGGCGGCGGGTGTGGGATGCAAGAAGGGGGCTGACAACCCCCCGGAGCAAGCCGAGCCTGCGCGGCAGACCATTTCCATGGAACAGCCGGCGCCGGCCCCCCCGGCGGAACAACCGACAGCGCCTGAGGTGATGGTTGTTGAAGAGGAGGCTCCGGGACCAATGGTGGTGACAGGCACGCCGCAGGTTCCGGCCGAAACAACGCCCCCGGCATCCGGACCGGCAACAGAAACAGAACCGGTGGCAAAAAAGGCGGCCGAAGGGCCTTCGGCCGAGGAGCAGCAGGCACCGTCCGATATGCCGCCCACACCTGCTGAGGAGCCGCCGGCCCCACCGGTGGAAGCCGTTTCCGATTCCCCGGCGCTGACGGATACAGCCGATCCGGAAGAAACGGATATCGCCCTGCCGACATCGGAAGTGGAAGCAGGCGCGGGAACAGTGGATGGCACTGCCATGGAAACAACGGATGAAATGGAAGAAGCGCCTGCTGACGACGTTGCGTCTGAAATCAAAATCGTGATCGACCTGATGGGAGAAGAGGACCTTGATGCTGAAGAAGCCGCCAAGACAACGGCCGAGAACCAGGCGCTGGCCATGTTCAGCCCGTTTACTCCCCTTTTCCAGAAAGACGCAAGCGAAGATGACATGTTTCTGGAACAGGACTCCCAGCGGAAACGGGCCTTTTTAACCCCCCTGGAGCGAATCAGCCTGGGCCAGTTACAACTGTCCGGCATCATCCGGGCCGCCAGCGGCAACCGGGCCATTGTGACCGACGCCACAGGCAAGGGATATGTGGTCAAAAAAGGTACCTACATCGGGCTGAATTCCGGCCAGGTGGAAGAGATTGTGGATGATCGCGTGATTGTTGTAGAGATGGTCGGCGGACGCAGGGCCGTAACCGAATTGAAACTTCAGAAACCAGCTGGAGAATAGAATATGCACAGGATGAACGCAAAAAAAGCGGCAAAAGTTCGCGGTACTCTTTATTTTCTGAGCGCCATTTTGATGGTGGCGATGATCGCGGGATGCACTCCCTCCGCAGGGGTCCGGCAGGGCACCGAGGCTACGGCACCGGAAGCAACCTCTGACACCGGGCAATTGGCCAGACGTATTACCGGCATATCAGTCAAGGATACGCCGGATGCCGTGGTGGTCTCTATTCAGACCAATCACCTGGCAGACTATACGCTGGCGGAACCGCCCCTGGAGCAGGCCGTGGTGCTCTATTTTCCAGAGGCCGGCCTGGCCACGACCACGGCCGATCCGGCGGAACCCAACGATCTGGTGGGCACCGTTACCGCTGCGGAGCTGATTGCCGGGGGGCCTTCAAAGGTCGTTATTCCCATGCAGCAGCCCGGCCTGGCCTACGAGGCGATGCGGGGCCAGGACAACAGCCTGAATATTTTATTTAACAAGACGGCGGTTTCCCCGGCACCGGAAGCAGCCTGGGGACAGGAAGAGGCCGCGGAAACGGTTGCTGCGGCAGAAACAAAAGAGGATGCGTCTTCTGTTGTTGAGGACGCCACACCCGCGGCACCCGCCACCCTGATGGAAGACATCACGGTGACCGGCGATGCCGATGCCCTGGATATAACGATTCTGGCCGACGGCGCCATCACCGATCATAAACTGAGGATACTCAAGGCCCCGCCCCGTATCGTTTACGACCTGCCCGGCATTCGAAGCACCCATGCGGGCGAACAGCGCATTGCCGTGGATTCGGCCATTGCCGGCCGCGTGCGCCATTTTGCCCACCCCGACTACCTGCGGGTGGTAGTAGACTTAAAGGATGACCTGTATCTTGGCAAAGCCAGGGCTTACAGCTTAAGCAACGGCTTGCTGATTCACGTGGGGGAGAAAGAAACCCCGGCCCTGGCCGCGGCCCGAAAGACCGGACCGGTGACCACCGAAGCCCGGACCTCTGTTGCGGAGGCCGCTTCCGTTGAACCTGTTGACGCCTCCCCGGCGGTTGCACCGGCACCTGCGGAGCAAGAAGCCGAGCCGGCCCCCGCCGTGGCGGTCAAGCGCTCCGGCAAGCCGGCCATGGTCAACCGCATCGACTTTATGGAAGAGATGGACGGCCGGTCCGCCATTGAAATCGGCACCACCCGGCCGGTGGATTATGAGATGCTGACCATTTCCGGCAACCAGCTCTTTCTGAAGCTGGACAACACCGACATTCTCAGCTATCGTCAGCGGCCCCTTATCACCACCCGGTTTGAAAGCGCGGTGGACCTGATTTTGCCGGTACAGACAAAAAAAATGAAAGAACAACGGTTTTCCGCGGTCAACATCGACCTGCGGGAGGCGGTGCCCTACACCATAAAACAGATGGATAACACCATCCGCATTCTGTTTGAACCCTCTTCCGTTGCCCCGAACCCGGCAAAAGAGGTGGTGATTCCCACGGAACTGGCCATTGAGTCCCTGGTGACCGACACCGCCGGAGCGCCGGATATCGAGACAGCGGTCACGGAACCGGCCCCGGCATCTGAAGCGCCGGTGACGCCTCCGGAAACCGACGTACCGGCCCCGATTGGAACCGTTGCGGCGCCTGAAGCCGCGGTTCCCCAGACCGCGCCTGCTTTCGAGGCGCCCACCGGCATGCGTACCGAACCCGATGCACCGGCGCCATCCCTGTTCGGCAAAAAGAAAAACTTTACCGGCGAGCCCATTGCCCTGGATTTTTACAAAACCGACATTCGCAACGTGATTCGCATTCTCAAGGACGTAAGCGGCAAGAACTTTGCCATCGACGATGATGTGTCGGGCAGCGTAACCTTAAGTTTTGTCAACCCGGTCCCCTGGGACCAGGTGCTGGACCTGATTCTTGAGATGAACAATCTGGGTATGGTGGAGGCCGACGGCATCATTCGC
Source organism: Desulfosudis oleivorans Hxd3 (assembly GCF_000018405.1). Taxonomy (NCBI): domain Bacteria; kingdom Pseudomonadati; phylum Thermodesulfobacteriota; class Desulfobacteria; order Desulfobacterales; family Desulfosudaceae; genus Desulfosudis; species Desulfosudis oleivorans. The sequence goes on along the minus strand of NC_009943.1, from coordinate 377,714 downwards.
ATCGCCACCCAGGCCACCCTGGTGCAGCAGAAAGAGTCGGAAAAGGCGGCCCTGACAGCCCAGCAGGACATGAAAAAGGCCGAAGAGACCCTGGCCTCCCTGGTCACCGAGTATTTCTCCATCAGCTATGCCAACGCGGGTGAGGATATTCTGCCCCATATCGAGGGCCTGCTGTCGGACCGGGGCCATGCCAAGGTGGACAACCGCACCAACCAGGTGATCATGACCGATGTGGAAGAGAAGGTGGAAAAGGCAAGGGAGATCATCGCCAAGATCGACAAGGTGACCCCCCAGGTGATGATCAAGGCCCGGATCGTGGAGACCAGTTCCAGCTTCTCCAGGGAGTTCGGCACGGAGTGGGGTATTGACAACCGTTACAACAGCCCCAACATCAACATCGGCACCGACGGCGCCTACAGGGACGAGATGGGCGGCACCTACACCTATGATGTGGCCTTGAACAGCCTCTCCTCTCCGGTGCAGAACCTGATCGGCATCAACTTTGCCAGAATCATCGGCACTCCCTTTTCCCTGGATGCCAAGCTCTCCCTGATGGAGTCCACCGGCGACGTAAAGATCATCTCCACACCCAAGGTAGTGACCCTGGACAATAAAACCGCCACCATCTCCCAGGGCATCGACTATCCCTACACCGTGGTGGAAGATGGAGAGGCGGACGTCAAGTGGAAGACCATTGACCTCAACCTGGATGTGACGCCCCACGTGACCCCGGACGACCGAATCTCCATGAAGCTCAACATTCAGAAGAACGACGTGGGTGAGATCATCAACGGCGAGCAGTCTTTCAACACCAAACGGGCATCCACCGAGCTGCTGGTCAATGACGGCGACACCGTGGTAATCGGCGGCATCATCAAGGAACGGGAAGGCGCGGGTGAGCGGGGCGTGCCCTGGATCTCCAAGATTCCGGTGCTGGGCAACCTGTTCAAATACAAGACCCGGTCGGATGAAAAAAGCGAACTCCTGATTTTTATCACGCCCAATGTGGTGCGTCTGGATTAGGCGGATAACGAATGTTACGAAAAACAGGTACCGATGATATGACAGAAAACAAAAGGGAGCATGCCAAGATGAGAATACTGTTTTCCCATGGTATTAAATTGTGTGCGGTACTGGCGGTTCTGCTGCTGGTCGCGGCAGGGTGCAGCAGCAGCGGAGGGGAAACCGGAACCACACCGGTGGTACCCACAGGCTCAGACCCGGCCGCCGTTGCTCTTTCCGCAACGCCCGGCACTATTTCGGCAGGCGGAACCGCAACAATCACCGCCAGGGTGACCGACGAGGACAGCGCCATTGTAGTGGGGGCAACGGTTGTCTTTTCCGCTGAAAGCCTATACGGCACTATTACGGCTACAGCCGATACCGATGCCAGCGGCGTGGCCACAGCCACCTTCACCTCTTCCGGCCAGACCGGCACAACCACGATTGCCGCCTCTGTCGGCTCATCGGTGACCGGCTCCACCACCCTGACCATCACACCGGTGGCAGCTTATCTGTCTCTTTCCACATCCCAGACGTCGATTCTCACCGACGGAGTGGACGCGGCCGATATCACCGCCACCGTGCTTAATGCCAGCCGGGTGCCCATTGAAGGCATTGCCGTCAATTTCAGCGTGGCTGCCGGCCAGTTGAGCGTAGCCAATGTAATGACCGATGGCAGCGGTCAGGCGGAAACCAGCCTGACCTCCGGCACATATGACAAGACCAACCAGGTCGTCACGGTCACGGTTACCGCTCAGGACCTGATTGCCACCATTCCCATTCAGGTCACCGGTACCACGGTGTCCCTTAGTATTGACGAAACCGTTCTTGCCAGCGGTGGCACACAGTCCACACCCCTGACCGTCACGGTCAAGGACGGCGGCGGAACGGAAATTTCCGGCGCTGAGGTAACCCTGACCCAGAGCGGGTCCGGCACGGTCACTCTGACCCCTGCGTCCGGCACCACAGCAACCAATGGAACCCTTGCCATAACGGTCACCGGCCAGAACGCGGGCAGTGTCACCATCACGGCCACGGCCCTGGGCGCGTCCGCCAGTCAGGCTGTCACGGTCTCCGGCACCCCTTTTGAGATCACCAGTCCTGCGGCCAGCTCCGTGTCTCAGGAGACCGGCACCGCCCTGCCCATTACCGTGAGAAGCCCGGACAACCATGATGTTAAGTTTGTCACCACCATGGGAACATGGGACATCAACAACCAGGTATCCGCCACCCTTGCGGCGGGAACCGGTACTGTCACCAGCACCCTGAATGTCGGTATCAATGCCGGTATTGCCACTGTGCGGGTGGAGGATAACACGGACAGCTCCATCAGCGATACCCTTCAGGTGGCGATTTACGCGCCTTCCGATGAGGCGACCAGGCTGACTCTTCAGGTCTCACCTTCCACCATTGCCCCAAGTTCCGGGGGTGTCACCAATAATACCACGATCAAGGCAACCGTGAAAAACGGGGATGGACAGGTCGTGGGGGACGCGCCGGTGATTTTCACATTATTTCGGACCACCGGCGGAGGGGAATATATCTCGCCGCCTATCGTTTATACGTCTAGCAATCCCGAATCTGGAGTGCCTATCGGCGTGGCCACCACCGACTTTTATTCCGGCTCCCTGGTTTCCAATACCCAGGGCGTCTTATGTCTGGGGCGCATTGACGGTGCGGCAATCGCCGGTCCGGCCAAAGTATTTGATTTTGACCTGGCAACCGGAACCATCACCCGCAGCGACACCGGGGGCAGTTTTATTGCAGACGGTTTTAAGGAAGGCGATACGATCCGGGTTTCCGGGTCAGAGGAGAATGATGATACTTATACGATTACAACCGGAGGCTTGGCAGCCGGGTCTTTGACGGTCGATGACTCCTTGAAAGCCGATGAAAGCCCAGGGAACCCGGTTGTTATTGCCACGGCAGAGGACACCGACGTGGTCTCCGTGGTGATATCCGGAGAAGGCAGTTCAGTGGCCATCGGCGGGGCCACGGTGATCGAAGAGGTTGAGAACAACCCGGCCGCTTACAAATACCCCATGTCCGTGCTGGTCAACGACTCCGGCGGTAATGCCGTGCCCGGTGTCACGGTCACCCTGAGCCTCTGGCCCACAAAGTACGCCACAGGTTATACCGACCCGGATGCCGGGCCGATCATTACCGGCGAATTCTGGAATGAAGACCTGAATCGCAGCGATTCTCTGGATATCGGAGAAGACACCGACGGCAATACGTGGGGGGGTGTGTTTCCTCCAAGATATTTTGGTGTCCTTGGCGAGGGGGCCTACGACACCGCCCTTAACGGAATCATTGATCCGGCCAAATCGTGCGCAGGCGCCGTGCCGGTCACCGTGGTCACCGACGAAAACGGCTTGGCCCAGTTTGATCATGTGTATCTGAAAAATAATGCCGCCTGGGTCAAGGTGGAATACCGGGCCACGGCCCTGGTTTACGGCAGTGAGACCGTGTCGACCCTGAACATGTGGCTGCCCTTTATTGAAGACGAAAAGGCCAATCTTCCGAACTCTCCCTGGGGCCCGTACCCATAAAACCGACACCAAAGAATTTAAAAAAGGGGCTTTTACAAGCCCCTTTTTTTTTTGCATAAAGCCACCGGCCACAGAGAAGGCCTTTGCCTTTTTTTATCCACGCACCTTCTGTGTAAAGAAAAACCGGTTCACGCAGTGTCGTTTTCCTCGTTTTTTACCAGGACGTCGATGATTCTGGGAATATAGTCGTCGGCTTTGTCTGCCAAAAAGGTGCAGGCCCCGGCCCCGCGGTGGCCCCCGCCCTCAAATTGAGAAAGCATCTCCCCCACGTTGACATTGCACCCCCGGTTGAAGATGCTGTGGCCCACGCTGACAATGACCCGGCTTCGGTCTTCGGCCGGATGGCGAATTTTTACGCTGACCACGGCTTCGGGAAAAAGCGAATAGGCCAGAAACCGGTTACCCGTGGGTGCAACGTCCAAGGCCCGAAAGTCGGTGACCGCCACGTGGCCGTAAAGGGTGGTGTGTTTTTTAAGGTGGGCTGCCAGGTTCCGGTTGTCTTCAATGGTCTGCCGGCACCGGGCCTGGACCGCGTCATGGGCCATCACCCGGTCAATGGGCAGACGGCCCAGCAGATCCACCAGCAGGTTCCAGTAGGGCGCTTCAGACCAGTCGTGGTTGACAATGGTCATGGAGAGCAGGATATAGGGGTGATCTTCGGGCCGGGCCACCTCATCCGCGGACAAGTCCGCGGCATCAATCTTGTCGGCCTGGGCCACCAGTTCGGAAAAGTCCCGGCTCAGCCTCTCTTTGTAATACTCATACACCAGCCCGGCGGCGGACGGCGCCACCCGGAAAAGCCCTTCAAAGGGAACATCCACCCGGTTGGAGTGGTGGTGGTCGAACCAGAGGGAACAATTCTCATGAAACGGCAGGTTGGCGAGAATGTCGCCTTTTTTGATGCTCACCTCGTTTTTCTGAATCTGGCTGGGCTCCACCCAGGCAATGGGCGCCGTGATGTCGGCCACATCGTAAAGCAGGACCGCGCACACAATGCCGTCAAAGTCCGGGCGCGTCACAATTCGCATGGTTTATCCTTTATTGTCTATCAGTTATATAAAACAGGGCTTTTTTTGTGCCAGCCTAACAGCTATGGTCCTGTAATTCAATGTGTTTGTAGTGACGCCGTCAGGCGTTCTACGGCTGTCCAATCGCGATGCCCTTACGGGCACACTACAAACAGTTTCTTCGCTCCGCACCTCCCCCGGTTCGTAGTGACGCCGTCAGGCGTTCTATGGCTGTCCAATTGCGATGCCCTTACGGGCACACTACAAACATTTTCTTCGCTCCGCACTTTCCCCGGTTCGTAGTGACGCCGTCAGGCGTTCTACGGCTGTCCAGTTTCGATGCCCTTACGGGCACACTACAAACATTTTCTTCGCTCCGCACTTTCCCCGGTTTGTAGTGACGCCGTCAGGCGTTCTACGGCTGTCCAATCGCGATGCCCTTACGGGCACACTACAAACAGTTTCTTCGCTCCGCACTTTCCCCGGTTCGTAGTGACGCCGTCAGGCGTTCTTTGGCTGTCCAGTTGCGATGCCCTTACGGGCACACTACAAACAGTTTCTTTGCTCCGCACTTTCCCCGGTTCGTAGTGACGCCGTCAGGCGTTCTATGGCTGTCCAGTTTCGATGCCCTTACGGGCACACTACAAACAGTTTCTTCGCTCCGCACTTTCCCCGGTTTGTAGTGACGCCGTCAGGCGTTCTACGGCTGTCCAGTTTCGATGCCCTTACGGGCACACTACAAACAGTTTCTTCGCTCCGCACTTTCCCCGGTTCGTAGTGACGCCGTCAGGCGTTCTACGGCTGTCCAATCGCGATGCCCTTACGGGCACACTACAAACAGTTTCTTCGCTCCGCACTTTCCCCGGTTCGTAGTGACGCCGTCAGGCGTTCTACGGCTGTCCAATCGCGATGCCCTTACGGGCACACTACAAACAGTTTCTTCGCTCCGCACATCCCCCGGTTTGTAGTGACGCCGTCAGGCGTTCTATGGCTGTCCAGTTTCGATGCCCTTACGGGCACACTACAAACATTTTCTTCGCTCCGCACTTTCCCCGGTTTGTAGTGACGCCGTCAGGCGTTCTATGGCTGTCCAATTGCGATGCCCTTACGGGCACACTACAAACAGGCCTTTTCCCGCCTTCTTATTCATAAGGAACCACCCGGCCGTAGCTGCTGGCATCCGCCTACCATGTCTGGTAAAATATGAAACACTATTAAAATTCACCGCACACGGGTTCGATACCGATACCGATAGCGATCCCGATTTTGATTTCGATTTTGATTTCGATTTTGATGCGTGGAAAGGAGAGAATATCATGCTGGCAAAAATCATCATCAAGCGCCGTTTCAGACAAGGGGCCACAGACGAGATTCTGGCCCTGCTTCACGACCTGCGGTTTGCCGCCATGTCCCAGCCGGGGTATGTGTCCGGCGAGACCCTGATGCAGAACGATGACCCCCGAAAGCTGGTGGTCATCGGCACCTGGCAGGACATGGAAAGCTGGCACCGGTGGAAAAACAATCCCCGGCGCAACGAATTCGAGGTCATGCTCAATGTCTACCAGGAAGGGCCTACGGTCTACGAGGAGTACGTGCTGGGCACGGCCCTGCGCTGACCCCTGACATGGCGCTTGTCATGGGGCGGTTTCGGTTCGGTTGCGGCCGTTCTTCTTGGCCCTGTAAAGGGCCCGGTCCGCCGCCTTGATCACGGCGTCGGGGGTGGTGTGGCGTGACGACCGCTGGGCCAGGCCGATGCTGACCGTTACAGACACGCGCTTTCGCTTTCCCGGCGTTGCCTTTTCCGGGGCGCTGCCGTCTTTTTTCTTCCGGGCCGGGCTTCGAATGGTAAAGGCGGACCGGCTCACCGCGTTCCGGGCTGCTTCCGCCGCCGCTTTTCCCTGGGCCAGGGCTTTTCCCGGAAAAACAAGGGTAAACTCCTCCCCGCCGAACCGGTAGGCGTTTCCCCCGGCTCTTTTGAGGGCCGCGGCCACCTTTTTCAGCACCTCGTCGCCCACGTCATGGCCGTACCGGTCGTTAAACCGCTTGAAATGATCCACATCCACCATGGCAATGGTGTAGGTCCGACCCAGGGCCTGCAGCTTTTCATTCAGGGCCCTGCGGGACGGCAGGCCGGTCAGCTCGTCCCGGTAGGCAAAAAAGTGCCCGGTTTCCACCATGGAGACCAGCAGCACCACAATGGCCCCGGAGGCCGCCAGTTGAAGCACCACAGGGCCTTTCTGAAAGAGAAAACCGGCGGATACAATTGCTGTTGCCCAGAAAAAACCGTCCCGGGCCGGAGAGGGGTCACGCAGGTACATGACCAGGAGAAGCATCAGGGCCAGCAGGGCTGCAATCAGGGGAACCAGGGGAACATCCGGGAATCCTGAAAGCGCGCGGTGAAAAACAAACCGTGCCAGGCCGGGGTGATGGATGATGTCGGGAACCCTGCAGGCGGCCGCCGCGGCCGCGGGCACCAGGCCGATCCAGATCAGGCGGGAAAGCCCCCACATGTTGAGAAGGCCCCGCTCATGCCACCAGGCGAACAGAACGAAATGCAGCGGTGCCAGGACGGCTGCCGCATGATAATAAAACCGCTGTTGGGCCGTGGCGGACGAAAAAGTGGCCGGCACCAGAAGGGCCGCGGCCCCGGCCAGGCCGGCCAGCACAAGGACCGTGAAAAAATGGTTGCTTCTGCCCAGCCGCAGGGAAAAAAACAGGGCCGGCACCAGCGTGGCAATAAAAATCGTTTCGGAAAACCGTAAAACAGATTCACGGGTTCCGTCCGCCCACAGCAGTATGATGATTGCCAGGGCAATCATGCCGGAAGGGAAAAAAAGGCGTCCCAGCTTCTTCACGTTCACGCTCCTTGTTGACCGGGCCACACTTTACCAGCACAAGGCCGTTTTGCCCAGCCCCTATTTTCAGACCATCCGTCGGTTTTGCGCGCCTGTGTCACCCCTTTTTTGCCGGCTGCCTGCCTGTTTTTTCCATACTTGCCCTGAACCCTTCGGCCGGGTATAAAGAAATGACGGCAAAGTAAAAAGCCCAATTTCTGCGTTGCGCTGCACCCACTCGTCACTGCGGCGTACGACAAGTACGCCTCATTCCTCGGGATTTGCGACGCCTTGAACTTGAACTTTTTACTTTGCCGTCTTGGGAGTCAGGCAACAGACTATAACCATGACTTGACAAACAGCCGAAACGTTCGGTTTATGGATTGAAATTGAATATGATTCACCAGTAATTAAATTTACTTCCGAATAACAATAGCGCAGTAACAAAAACAGGAAACCAACAGGTATGAAACGGGTGGGCGTTATATCGGACACGCACGGGCTGCTGCGGGAATCGGCAGCCGCGGCCCTGCACGGGTGCGACATGATCCTTCATGCCGGCGACATCGGTCACCAGGGCATTGTCGACACGCTGGCATCCATTGCCCCGGTGGTGGCGGTGCGGGGCAACATGGACCGCGGTGAATGGGCCGACCGGCTCCCTGTCTTTGAAACCGTCACCGTGGCAGGCGCAGACATCTATATGCTGCACGACCTTCTGGCCCTGGACCTGGACCCGGCCGGGTATTTTGCCGTGGTGATCCACGGCCACACCCACGCGCCGTCCGGCACCACCAGAGACGGGGTCCTTTATTTCAATCCCGGCAGTGCCGGACCCCGGCGCTCCAGCCTGCCGGTGTCAGTGGGACTGCTGACCATTGATGACGCATCGGTAAAAGGGACGTGGGTGATGCTGGATGCCTGATAGGGACAGGATTGCGTCGCTGCGCAATGACCCCACTTCCGTCATTGCGAGGAGCAAAACGTTTTCCGTCATTGCGAGGAGCGTCAGCGACGAAGCAATCTCCTTCGTATATGAACAAGATTGCTTCGCTACGCTCGCAATGACGCGTGGTATGAACAAGATTGCGTCGCCTGCGGCTCGCAATGACACAAATATGTACGGGTTGCTTCGCTGCGCTTCCGCCGTCGCCAAAGGCTATGGCGGACAGGCGCAATGGCGTTTAAAATAAACGCTCTTTTAAGTTACAACCCTTTCAACCGGTCCACCTGCGGCTGGTAAGACTTGTCCAGCTTGATCGCTTTTTTGAAAAAGGCGTCCGCCCCCCGGCCGTCACCCGACTCCAGGGCGTCCACGCCCCGGGCAAAGAGCAATGCCGCCTCAATACTGCTTTTGGAGCTTGCCTGGGCTACCGCTTCCTTGGCCTGCATGGATCCGGCGATCTTTTGCGCCAGGTCCCGCTCAAGGGTAAAAAAATCGTCGGTCTTTCCGGTGATGGACTCGGCCATGATCAGCGCCCCGGTCTCCACCTCGACCATTCTCATGTCGATGCGGACATTTTTGCCCATCACCATAAAGGCCCCGAAACCAATGGCCTGGGCCCCGAGCATCTTGCCCATTTTCACGGCCGTGGACGCGTCAATGACCCCGGTCTGGCCAAGGGTGATCTCGTCAAGCAGGGCACGGATCTTTTCCCGCTCCACCAGCGTAAACGCTGCCTCGCTGTTGGCCAGCTCGGTCATCAGCATCACGGACAGGCCGCTTTTTAACGGGTCATAAGTCTCCGGGGTGGTGACGGAGTTATTTTCAAAGGGCAGAATGGCAAGGGTCCGATCCCCGTCCGGGGACGCGCCTGCCGGACCAACAGGCAGCACACACGCCATTACGAAAATGGCCGTCGCTACAAACAGAATCCGTTTTTTCAAGGCGGAATACCTTTCTTTATAAAATTAAAAACCCGTGACACAGCCCCGGTCGGGGCTATAGGGATCAGGCGGTTCCGATCCTGAAAAGGACCGGGACCGCCTGATCGTCAATATTTTAATGGCCGCCGCTGCCGCCGCTCAACGAGTCCTTCTTGGCCTTGTCTGCTGCCGCCTGGTCGTTTACCGCGGCGGCAAAACTGTTTTTCAGCGACTCGGGGGTCACCTGGCCCATACCCCCCGTGCCGGATGAGGAGTCGTCCGGGCAAGATTCGCGGCCCAGAAGGGCCAGCTCAAACTGGGGGTCAGCCTGAAGGGCCTTGTTGAAAAGCTCCAGGGCTGTTTTCCAGTCCGCCTGGTCCATGGCATCCAGGGCCTGACCATAGTAAAGCACCGCGTCGATGTTCTTTGTGTGGACCTTGCCGACAGCCGACTGCTCGGCCGGGGTGAGCTTGATGCCCTTCATCTCCGCCACACCGGCGGCAATGGCGCCGGGCAGCTGAAAAAAATTGTCCCTTTTTACGGTCAGGGCCGCGTTGCCGATCACCTTGCGTCTCGTGGTGGAAGCCAGGGCCGTGTCCGTGCGAATGTCTTTGGACAGGGTGCCCACGATCAGGTGTTCCGCACCCACCAGCCGGCCCAGGCGCGGCGCGGTTTTTGAATCCACAATACCGGTCCGACCCAGGGCCATCTCCTCCATCAGGGCCTGAAGGCGAAGCCTTTCAACCACCTGAATGGAATTGATATGTGAAAGATTGCTGATGGTCATGGCGGCCAGAGCCTTCTGAAAGGCCGCCATATTCTTGCCGGGGGTTTTGTCTTCATAATAAAACACGGCATAGGTCTCCACAGGGGGCTTTACCGTGGCCAGTTTTTTTTCTGATGCCACCGCCTCTTTGGCAAGCTTCTTGTTGTAGTCGATTTTCAGCAGGGTGATCTGCTTACCCACCGCTTTTTCCAGCAGGGGCCGCGAGGGATCTTCAAAGCTTTCAAAGGTGGCAATGGCGTTTTCATAATCGGCTTTTGCCACATAGGCCACACCCAGAAACAGGATGGCTTCCGGGTCGCCGGGATTCATTTCCAGGGCCTTCTTGAGCGTGGCCACCGACTTGTCCAGTTCGCCTTTTTCAAGATAGGCCCGGCCCAGCATGTAGGTGGCCTGGAACGAATCGGGTTTCTGCTCCAGGTAGGCGGTGAAATCGGCAATAGCGCCGTCATAGTCCTTTGTCTGGAACTTGTAGTCCCCCTTCACATAAAGGGAGCATCCGGCAAAACCGGCCAGCAGAAAGCCGACCAGGCACAGGCATGTCAGTATTCGTTTCATGAGCGGGTTTCCTTTCTTCTTAATGTTCGATTATATTGTTTATTAATGATGTTATGCCATGACTGACAGAACGTATCGGCGTGTCTCTTTCAAGGTCCGGTTATAATACCGTTTCAGGCCATGGTTGTCAAACATCAATGCCGGTGATCAACCGTGCCGGAGCGGTTGACACGGGCCCGCCGCTGCGACTATGCTTGATGGACTTTTTACGGGTTTATCATGCTTGTATGGCAGCAGCAATCAGGTCGCTTTTTAAATGCAGGAACAAAATGAATAAAAACAGGTTGCAACGGTTTCTGTTCCCGGCCCTCTCCCGGCGGTATATGCTCCGCGTCGTTCTGGTGGCGGCCGGCGCGTTCCTGTTTTTCGGATATGTGTGCATACCGTTTCGCATTCAGGGCCACAGCATGGCCCCCACTTATGAAAACGGGGCCGTCAACTTCTGTTTTGCCCTGCGCTACCTGTTTTCCGACCCCAGCCCCCCGGACGTGGTGGCGGTGCGGCTGGCCGGCACCCGGGTGATGCTGTTAAAACGGGTGGTGGCAACGAAAGGCCAGGCCGTGGCGTTCCGTAACGGTTTTCTTTTCGTGGATGGGCGAAAGGTGGCCGAGCCCTATGTGGAGAAAAAAAGCGACTGGAGCCTCCCTTCACGCACCGTGAAGCCCGGCCATGTTTATGTGGTGGGGGACAACCGGAGTGTTCCCATTGAAAACCACCAGTTCGGCCAGACGCCGACAACCCGAATTGTGGGGGTGCCGTTATGGTAAAAAGAAAGTATTGGATCGCGGCCCTGGTGCTGGCCGGGGCCGGCATCGGCCTGGCCCTGGTGCTGGTGGACTGGGAGGCCAGGGCCGTCAAAAAGCGAATGACCGCCATTGAAAAAGAGCTGCAATGGGCCCCGGAGGACAACGACCTGGTGGTGGCGGCCCGGATCAAGCGGGTGGGCGCCATGGTGACCGACCCCTGCCGGATCGACATGCCCACCTATCAGGTCGCCCGGTCCTTTTCGCAAAAGGATGTGGCCCCTTACCTGATGATGGCCCGCAGGCGGTACACTCAGGTGGCCGTTGCGTTTCACGACATGTCGGTTGAATTTTCCGGGGCCGGCACGGCCCGGGTGGTGGCCACCGCCCGTGTCCGGGCCGTTGCCTCGGACGGGCTGCGGGACGATGAGGTGATGGAAATCGCCCTTGTACTGCAAAACAGGGAAAAACAGTGGTATATCACATCGGTTGAAGAGCAGGTGGTGCTGGAGAGATAAAGCCGCTCAATGGGTTGACGGCTTCGTAAAAAGTCCAATTTCTGCGTTGCGCTGCACCCCTCGTCACTGCGGCGTACGACAAGTACGCCTCATTCCTCGGGATTTGCGACGCCTTGAACTTGAACTTTTTACTTTGCCGTCTTGTTCCTGACTTTTTACGATGGCATCAATCAGTTGGCAGCTTTGCAAAAATCCCTGCCCCGTTTCCGGTATCACATCTGTCATGAGGGCACGAAAAAGGTTTCCAATCCAGTCCCGCCAAGGCTGGATTTCGCAAGATCAAGGAAAACAAGGGGTTCAGCGGAGGCGTACTGTTGTACGCCGCACAATGAAGCCCGCAGTTTGACGCAGAGATTGCGGAAAAAGGCCATTTATGGATGGAAACTAAGCAAAATTCAGAATCATACTGTCATTTGGAACAAACATGGCGTGGGCCAGGCCGCTTTCCCTGGCAAGATACCCCGGTGTGGCCACGCCTGAATCAAACTGGGCATAATCCACAAAGGTCCGGCCGTCGACACGCACCTTCATTCCGGCGGCCGGGGCCTTTAACGGCACAATGGCGGTGGCCGCCCCGAGATTGTCGGGAAGGCCGGAAAGGCCCATGATTTCTGCCTGCTTTCCGATATTGATCTCCAGGTAGTGACGGGCACGGGGATCAATTCGGTCTTTGTATGTGTCACCGATGGTGGTAAGAATGGTATCAATGGATGCGTTCATTTTTCATCCTCCTTCAAAACGGTTGTTTGTATGGTCGCCCGGATCAAGTGAAAACGGCTTCCGGGAAGTTTGACGTGTTAAAAAGATAAGGCCTTGGTCTGGAAACGCAAGCATGGCTCGGTTAATATATTGAAAAAACAAGAGATAAAAATAGATTCAGCGCCGGCAAAGCCGTTTGATTTCTGGAGCGACCACTCCAGAACTTTTCTTGAAATGGCCTTTGACATGACCCGCCGGGGAAAAATGGCCCATTCGGACGGACATGGCGCAAAAACCGGGGAGTGCGGGGATACGGTTGAAATGTTTATCAAAAAAGGAACTGACAGCATCATCGAACAGGTGTTGTTCGACATTCGCGGATGCCGCAACACCCATGCTTCCGCCAATGCCGTGGCCGTTCTGGCTGAAGGCAAAAAGATCGAAGCGGCCTGGGAGATCACCCCGGAAGCCGTTATCGACCTTCTTGAGACCCTGCCACCGGACCATTTTCACTGCGCCGAGCTGGCGGTGGGGGCCTTTTACCTGGCCCTGGCCGACTGTCGGAATCAACACGAATCGTAAAAAAAACAGTGCCCGCCTGAAGCGCTTGAGACTTCAGGCGGGCACTGTTCATACCCGGCTTCAAAAGCGTACGGATTTTAAAGTGTCATTGCGGGCGAAGCGAAGCAATCTTGCCCATATGCGAAGGGGATTGCTTCGTCGCTTTGCTCCTCAATGACCGCGTATGTGGATTAATGCAGCCCCTTTTGAATTGGTTCTACCATCCAATCGTCAAATAGTCGTGAATGGAGTCGGCGGCCACGCGGCCGGCACCCATGGCCAGAATGACCGTTGCCGATCCGGTGACGATGTCACCCCCGGCCCAGACCCCTTTCCGGGTGGTTTTGCCGGTTTTTTCATCGGCCACGACATAGCCCCATTTGTTTAATTCCAGCCCTTCGGTGGATTGGGTCAGCAGGGGGTTGGCACCGGCGCCGATGGCGATGATCACCAGGTCGCAGTCAATGCGGAACTCCGACCCCTTGATCTCAACGGGCCGGCGGCGGCCCGACGCGTCCGGCTCGCCCAGCTCCATCTGCAGGGCCTCCATGCCGATGACCCGGCCGTTGTCGTCGCCGAAAAACTGTGTGGGGTTGGTCAGCAGCTTGAACTGGACCCCTTCTTCTTCGGCATGGTGAACTTCCGCGGCCCGGGCCGGCAGTTCGGTCTTGGACCGGCGGTATACAATGTAGGAGTTTTCCGCACCCAGGCGCAGGGCTGTGCGCGCCGCGTCCATGGCCACATTGCCCCCGCCCACGGTGACCACGTTTTTGCCCCGGATCACCGGCGTGTCATATTCGGGGAACCGGTAAGCCTTCATCAGGTTGGTGCGGGTCAGGTATTCGTTGGCGGAGAACACGCCGGCAAAGTTTTCGCCGGGCACGTTCAGAAACATGGGCAGGCCGGCGCCCACACCCAGAAACACCGCGTCATAGCCCTGCTCGAACAGTTCGTCCACGGTGACGCTGCGGCCCACCACCACGTTGGTCTCCACCTTGCCGCCCAGGGTCTCAAGACCGTCCACTTCGGAGAACACAATCTCTTTGGGCAGCCGGAACTCGGGAATGCCGTACACCAGGACACCGCCGGGCCGGTGAAACGCTTCAAAAATGGTGACATCATGGCCCTTTAACAGCAGATCCCCGGCAACGGTCAGGCCGGAGGGGCCGGAGCCCACCACCGCCACTTTCTTGCCCGTGGCAGGGGCCCTTTCCGGAACCGGGGCCTTGCGGTTGGCCCGCTCGTGATCCGCGGCAAACCGCTCCAGGTTGCCGATGGCCACGGGGTCGCCTTTTTTGCCGAGAATGCACTTTCCTTCGCACTGGGCCTCCTGGGGACAGACCCGGCCGCATACAGCGGGCAGGCCGTTTCGCTCCCAGATTTTGCTGATGGCGCCGGTAAAGTCGTTGTCTTTAACCAACCGAATAAACCCGGGAATGTCCACCCGTACCGGGCACCCTTCCACACAGGCCGGGCTCTTGCACTGAATGCACCGGGAGGCCTCGGCCACAGCCGCTTCCGGGGAGAGTCCCAGGGGCACTTCGTCAAAGTTTTTCGCCCGTACTTTGGGCGGCTGCTCCGGCATGGGCTGCCGGGGCGTTTTCTCTTTTTTTTCTGTATCTGCCATGGTGATTCCCCCGTTATCCTTGCTTTGCTTTATTCAAAAAACAGGCGTGGCTCTCTTTTTCGTCCGCCGTATAGGCCCGCAGCCGCAACGCCAGCTCGTCAAAATCCACCTGGTGGCCGTCAAATTCCGGGCCGTCCACACAGGCAAACTTGGTCTCGCCGCCCACCGACACCCGGCACCCGCCGCACATGCCGGTACCGTCCACCATGATGGGATTCAGGCTCACCATGGTCTTGACCCCGAACTCCTTTGTCAGGTTGGAGCAGGCCTTCATCATGGGCACCGGCCCGATGGCCACCACCAGCTTGATATCGTTGTTCTCTGTGAGAATGCTCTTCAGCACGTCAGTGACAAACCCGTGGTGCCCGTAAGAACCGTCGTCGGTGCAGACCCGCAGGTCGGAGGACGCCGCCTTCATCTGCTCTTCCAAAATCAGCAGATCCTTGTTGCGCGCCCCGATGACGCAGAACACATGGTTGCCCGCCTCTTTTAACGCCCGGGTGATGGGATGAAGCACGGCCACGCCGGTGCCGCCGCCCACGCAGATCACCTTGCCCAGCTTTTCAATGTGGGTGGGGGCCCCCAGGGGACCGATCACGTCCATGTAGGCGTCCCCCTCTTTAAGCGTGGCAAACAGGGCCGTGCTCTTGCCCACGATCATGAAAATAATGGTGATGGTGCCCTTTTCCGGGTCGGTGTCGGCCATGGTCAGGGGAATCCGCTCTCCGGTCTCGTTGGCCTTGAGAATCACAAACTGTCCCGGCTTTGCCTTGGCCGCGATCAGGGGGGCCTCGATCTCGTTGAGCACCACCGTGCCCTGGGCCATCTCCTGTCGTTTTACGATTTTAAACATGGTATGCCTCCTTTGCGAAAACACATTACATCCATACCGCTTTCTTCCCGCATTTATTTTTGTTTCCACCGGCAAAAACACCTGAATTCCACCGATGGCAAACCCGTTTTACCTGTGGTATGAAAGAACAGTCTATAGCACACATGACATGACAAAAAAAGAAATTCCGGAAAGGACGTCATGATACAACTGTTTGACAGCCACTGCCACCTGGACGACCGGTCTTATGCCGACGACCTGGACAAGGTGCTGGACCGGGCGCATGTGGCCGGAGTGGCGGCGGCCATGGTGGTGGGCACCACCCTGGAAAGCTCAAACCGGGCCGCGGCACTGGCAGCGCAGCACGAGGGCCTGTTTGCCTCGGTGGGGGTCCACCCCCACGACGCGGCCCGGTGCACCGAACACCAGATCAAAAGCCTGGGCCGCATCGCCGCGGAAAACCCCAAAGTCCGGGCCTGGGGTGAAACCGGCCTGGATTTTAACCGCATGTACTCCCCTGAAGGCGACCAGGAAAAATGGTTCGAGCGGCAGATCGCGGCGGCGCAAAAAGCCGGGCTTGCCATGATCTTTCATGAACGGGACTCACAGGGGCGGTTTCTTCAGCTGCTCAAGTCCTGTTTTTCGAACACGCAAAAAGGGGTGGTCCACTGCTTTTCCGGCACCCGGGCCGAGCTGTCCGCCTACCTGGACCTGGGCCTCTATATCGGCATCACCGGCGTGCTGACCCACAAGACCCGGGGCCAGGACCTGCGGGACATGATGGGCCACATTCCGGACAGCCGAATTCTCATCGAAACCGACGCGCCCTACCTCACCCCGGCGCCGGAGCGCAACCGTTTCCGGCGCAATGAACCCGCCTTTGTAAAAAGCGTGTTTGACACCCTTGCCGCCATTAAAAATCGGGACCCCGCTGACCTGGCCGCCGTGCTGTGGAACAACACCTGCCGTCTGTTTGACATTTAACCCCCCCCCAACCCGGCACCTGCCCATGGCGCCGATTCATCTGGCCTTCTGTTGCAACCCATGTTATACTGACAAGCTAATGTATCGGGATATATGAAAAAACCAACCAAAAAATGAAGGAGGGCAAATGGCCATCAAGGATTATAAAAATATTCATGAAATGCTCAAGGAGACGATTGACGCCCGCGCCGACCAGACCGCCTACCGGTGGTTCCGTGAGGCCGGTGTGACGGACTCAATCACCTGGGCCGGGTTTTACGACCAGGTCCGGCAGGCGGCCAAAAGCCTTATTGCCCTGGATGTAAACAAACAGGACAAGGTCAACATTCTCAGCTACACCTGTTATCAGTGGGTGCTGTGCGACATGGCCATTGCCTCCTGCAACGGGGTCACCGTGGGCATCTACCAGTCCAACCTGCCCCATGACTGCAAATACATCATCAACCATTCGGACGCGGTGGTGATCTTTGCCGAGGACCAGAAACAACTCGATAAGCTGCTCTCCATTCGGGCCGATATTCCCAACATTCGTAAGGTGATCCTGTTTAAAGGCAAGGGGACCGGAGATGGCTGGGCCATCAGCTTTGACGAGTTCCTGGCCCTGGGAAAGGATGTGGCCGACGAAAAACTCAAGGAACGCATTGACGCGGCCGGCCCGTCGGACCCGGCCGCCATTGTCTACACATCCGGCACCACCGGCGTTCCCAAGGGCGCCGTGCTGACCCACGACAACCTCACCTTCACGGCCCAGTCAGCCAGGGAGTGCGCCGATATTCACGAAGGAGACAACACCTTCCTGTTTCTCCCCCTGGCCCACGTGTTTGCCCGGCTCTGCGTCTACTTCTCCGTGCTGACCGGAACCTGCACCACCTTTGCCCGCAGCATCGACACCCTGGTGGACGACCTGAAGGCATCCGAGCCCGACTGGTTTGCCAGCGTGCCCCGCATCTATGAAAAAGTTTACGCCAAGGTGATCAGCGGCGCCGAAGCCAAGGGCGGCCTGGCCCTGAAAATTTTCCGGTGGGCCTGCACCGTGGGCAACGAGATCAGTGACCGCCGGCTCAACAAACAACCCATTCCCGCGGGAACGGCCTTTAAATACAAGATCGCCACCAAGCTGGTGTTCTCCAAGCTTCAGGCGGCCCTGGGCGGCCGGGTACGGTGGTGCATCAGCGGCGCCGCACCGCTGAACCCCGATATCGCCAAGTTTTTTCATGCCGCCGATGTGCTGATCCTGGAAGGCCTCGGCATGAGTGAAAACACCTCCTTTACCAACGTCAACCGGGTGGACAACTACCGGTTTGGCTGGGTGGGCCAGCCCGGCCCCGGCATTGAGCAGAAGATCGCCGAAGACGGAGAAGTCCTGTTTCGCGGCCGAAACGTCATGAAAGAGTACTACAAGATGCCCGAGGAGACGGCCAAAACCATTGCCCCGGACGGCTGGCAATCCACCGGCGACCTGGGCGAGATCGACGACCAGGGATTTTTGCAGATCACCGGACGGAAAAAGGACCTGATCATCACCGCCGGCGGCAAGAACATCGCGCCTTCGGCCATCGAAGGGGTGATCGCCACCTCCAAGTATATCGCCCAGGTCACGGTGATCGGGGACCGGCGAAAATACCTGACCGCGCTGGTGGTGATGGACCCGGAAACCGTGGCTGAATACGCACAGAGCAACAACATTGCCTTTACCGACATCAACGACCTGGGTCAGAAACCCGAGATTCTCAAGCTGATCGAGACCGAGGTGGCGGAAAAGAACAAGGCCTTTGCCTCGTTTGAAAACATCAAAAAGGTGACCATCGTGCCGGAGTTCACCATTGACAACGGCCTGATCACCCCCACCTTCAAGATCAAGCGCAACGTGGTTATGGAGCGGTTTGCCGAAAAGATCGACGCCATGTATCCCAAGGACTGATACACAGCAACGCTTCCAAGAGAAAAGAGCCCGGACAGGAACCTGCTGTTCGGGCTCTTGTTTTTCGCACCTTTACCGCCTCTAATCGAAATCGGGATCGCTATCGGGATCGAAATCGAAAATTTGCTTTTCCGCTTTTTGTCACTCCGGGCACCGCCCCGGGGTCCAGTTAAAATTGGTTTTTCTAGCACATTTATCAGTGTACTTTTCTTGGCGGCAAGAAAAGTACCAAAAGAACCGGCCCGTGCAGCTTGGCCTTCGGCTTCCCTCGCGCAAACACTTTTTTCGGCGCGGGCAGGAACTCGCCCGCTTCGCGGTGCTCAAACAGCCTGCCCGCTTTTTCCCGAAAAAAGCCTTTGCGCTCGGCTGCGCTGCAATGGGCAGGGCCTGCTGTTGATGCCCTGACGTGGTGTATAAAAAGAGTTGTTTCTCCAGAGACAATCGTAATCCGGGATATTCGGTTCGGTGCATGTCCGTCCTGACGCACGCCGCTATCGGGGCGCCATCTTTTCCAGCCGGCACAAAAGGGACTTTATGGGCACCGACGCGGTCACCGGGCACAGGGGCTCGTCATTGGTCACCATGTTGATGTTGAGCCGGCGCCATCCATCCGCCACCCCGTACCAGAAGCCGTGGGGTGCGTGCACCACCCGGGGGTCAATGTCCGCAAAAAGGCGAATTTTAATTTCCACCTTTGCCCGGGGCGTGGCCAGATAAACCCATTCCCCCTCGGAAACCCCCAGGTCGGCGGCCGTGTCCGGATGAATCTGAAGCTCCGGGTCCGGTGCCTTTTTTCGCAGGGAGGGAATGTTCCGGTGGGAGGAGTGGTAATAAACGATATTGCGGCCCCCGGTGGTCAGGATCAGCGGATATTCCCTGTAAAGATCGGGCCGGCTGACCGGTCCTTCGTCGGGCTCACGGAACACCGGCAGGGGCGCGATGCCCAGCCCGGTCAGGTATTCAGCGTAAAGCTCCACCTTGCCCGACGGGGTCCGGAACCGCCCGGTCTTTTCGTATCGCTTATATTCGACGGGATTGGCGAACACACCGGTCTTCTTAAATTCCGCAAAGGTCATGCTCACCGGCTCCAGCCGGTAGTCCAGAATTTCGGTAACCGACTTCCAGTATTCTGTAAGCCCCATTTTTTGCGCCAGGCCGATGAGGATCTCCTTTTCATCCCGGCATTCCGGCACCGGCTCCACCGCCTTTGGCTGGCAGAAAAGATGGTTTTTCATCAGCAGGTCTTCCACGTCGTCCCGCTCGCTCCAGTGGGCCGGGGGCAGGATCACATCGGCCAGCTCGGTGGTGGGGGTGTGAAAATAGTCCACGCAAAAAAGAAAGTCCAGGCGCTGGAGCACCGAGCGTACCCTGGCCGAATGGGGATAAGCGCACACGCTGTTGTTGGCAAACAGGCCCAGGGCCCTGACCGGATAGGGTTTGCCGTCTGTGATGGCCGGCCACACCGCCTGGGGCGGGCAGGGAATGGGCACCAGCCCGAACAGGGGATAGGTGTCGGCGCCCAGCTTCTTGGCGGCCTGGTCCGGGGGGAGGTTTCTGGGCGCGTCATAGTCGGAACCGTAGCAGCTGCGTTTGCGGGTGGGCGGCGTGCAGTTGAGGTTGCCGCCGGGCACCTCCAGATTACCGGTGATGGCGGCCAGGATGGTCAGGCCCCGGGTCAGGTCAAAGGCGTCGTTGGCCTGGCACACGCCGCCCATGCCCGGTCCCACCACCGACGGCCGGGCAGTGGCAAACACCGTGGCCGCAGTTTTGATCTGACCGGCCGGCACCCAGGTGATGGATTCAACCTTTTCCGGGGCAAAGTCGGCCACATACTCCCGAAGCCGGTCAAACCCGGATGTCCACTGCTCCACAAAAGCCTTGTCGTAAAGCCCGTTTTCAATAATCACGTGAATAAAAGAGAGCACCAGGGCCACGTCCGTGCCGGGCCGCAGCCGCAGCCAGTGATCGGCTTTTTTGGCAAACCGGGTGCCTCTGGGGTCAACCACAATCAGCGTGGCCCCTTTTTTCAGGCCCTGGTTGATATCGTAAAGGTAGAGCCCGGGCCAGGAGTTTTCCGGGTTGTGGGCCCACAGCAGCATGCACCGGGTGTTGGCGTAATCCGGGTCCACCAGGCCGAAGCCGGTGGTGGTGGCGCTGCCCAGGGCCAGGGGGCCGCCGCTCATGTTGGAGGGGGCCATGAAGTTGGGGGACCCGAACAGGGCCAGAAACCGGTTGATGTAAGGCGCCATGCCCCGGGTGGTGCCGGAGCCGAACACCACGGACTCGGCCCCCCACTGCTCCCGGCTTGCCAGCAGCCGCTCGGCGACCAGGCCCAGGGCATCATCCCAGGAGGCCTTTTCAAAACGCGTTCCCTGCCGTTCCCCCACCTTGATCAGGGGCGTGGTGATCCGGTCCGGGTGGTAGATGATCTCCATGCAGGCCCGGCCCTTGGGGCAACTGTAACCGTGGCTGTGAGGATGGTCCTTGTCTCCATGGACGGCCGTCACCCGGCCGCCCTCCACCTCAAGCACCAGGCCGCAGCGGGAGTGACACTCAAAACAGATGGTTTTAACCTTTGTGGTTGCCATGGCCATTACTCCTCTTTGTTCTCTGAAAAAACCTTAAAGGATTTACGCCGACACTTCATCCAAATCGCTATCGGTCTCGACATCATACGCCGCCATACGCTTAACCGCTTGTTCTCCGCCTGTCCTTTTTTTCCGAGCCGGATTTGACGATTTTTTTCTTTTTCACCGAGGCCAGCCACTCCTTTTGCTCGGCCTGGTATTCAGCCTCGGTCTGGTGATACCGGGAAAAGTCGGGATTGTCCAGGTCCGGCTTTTGCCCTTTCCAGTTTTTGAAAAGATCGATCAGCTTTTTGATCTGGTCTGTCATGGCTTTTTGGCTTGCCGCATCCATCGTTGCAAAACACTGAGCCCTCCACTACCCATGGATGATGCCGGCATTCTACAAATCAAAAGTGTCCTTGAAAAAACGATCTCTTTTAGCCCGATTATTTCATGAGATTTTCCGACATAACTGTGGTGAAAAACACCTCGAGCCATTCATGACGATTTGCATTTTTGATAACCACCTGCATTGCAGCATATCATTGATAATGATTGCATGGCAATAAACCAAGCGATCAAGAACCCGACCATTACCCGGTTGACCGGACAGTCCAACAGAATTGCGGCAGGTGGTGGTCCTGTAAAGGTCCGTCCGGGCATTTCATGAAATAGTCGAACATGATCCGTAATGTAATGTTTTTAAGAGATTCCGGTGATTTTGCACAAAGTCGAAATGTCTGGTGAACAGGTTCACGTCTGTTGTCAAAACAAAAAGCCCCCGTGCGTTTTGCAGGGGGGCTTTTTTGTTTATGAAAGATTAAGGGAGAAAGCTTATCCGCGCCACTCGGTGTCGTCCACCGTGGTCTTGAAGTCCGGCGTGACAACCGACGGGGCCTCTTTGTCCGCCACCGCGGCCATGTCTTTTTCAGAGGGTTTTCCCACCAGCACGATGCCCTTCTGCGGGCATTTGTCAATGGCCTTGAAAATATCTTCCAGGTGCTCAGGATCGTAATCGTCGTAGTTGATGCAGGAAAGATTGTCCTTGATGGCAAACAGGCCACAGGCCCGCTCGCACGCCTTGCACCCCAGGCAGCCTACGTCGCAGACCTTCTTGACTTCCTTGCCCGCGTCCTTGTTGGAACAGAGTACGGCAAACACCCGGTCCGCCTTGAACGGGGTCATGGTGATGATGTTGCGCGGGCAGGCCTTGGCACAGGCCCCGCAGCCCACGCAGGCGGTATAGTCCACAACGGCCAGGCCGTTGATCACATGAATGGCGTCATAGGCACAGGCCTCGACACAGTCGCCGAACCCCAGGCAGCCGTAGGTGCAGCCCTGAACATCGGCCACGATGTTGGCGGTGACGCAGCGCTGCTCACCCCGGTAGTCGCTGATGCCGTGCTTGTCTTTCGTGTGGGCGCCACAGTGAACAATGGGCCGGTAAGGCAGGGCCTCGCCCACCTCCACGCCCATGATCTGGGCAATGGCCGCCGCGCAGTTGGCGCCGCCCGGGGCGCACTTGTTCACCGGAGCTCCCTGCATCACAACCGCTTCGGCATACTCGCCGCACCCCACAAAGCCGCAGCCGCCGCAGTTGGCGCCGGGAAGGGCCTTGGAAACCGCATCCACCCGGGGGTCCACCTCCACATAAAAGGCCACGTTGGCCCAGCCCAGTATGTAGGTCAATATCACCGCCATTCCCACCAGGGTTCCGGCTGCCAGTCCGATGGTTACCGCCGACATAGTCATCCTCGCATTTAAATATATTTAGGCAAACATTCTAGTTTTCAATTGTCACCCGGGCCAGAACCGGCGCCGCATCCTGCAAGTTGATGCTCATTTCCTGGGCCGGTTCCGGCTTCAGTGCCTTTTTCAGGCCTGAATCCACGCCGGTGAATCCCATAAATCCCATGGCCAGAATCCCGGCGGTCACCAGCGTGATGGCCGCGCCCTGAAGCGGCTTGGGCACGTCGCACATGTCCAGCTCCTCACGAATGCCGGCCATGATCACGATAGCGATGGTAAAGCCCACGCCGCCGAAAATGGCCAGCACCAGTGCCCGGCCCAGATCCCACGCCTCGGCCGGATTATCCACAGCCACGTTGCTCATGATGGTCAGACAGGCAAAGAGAATGGCGCAGTTGGTGGTGATCAGGGGCAGAAACACGCCAAAAGATTTATAAAGGGGCGGAAAAAACTTGCGCACATACATCTCCACGAACTGCACCGAAGAGGAGATGGCAAAAATATAGACAATGTAGCTCAGGATGGTCAGGTCCACGGCCGCCGCCTGCTCCCCGGGCAGAAAGAACCCGGCGACAAAAGCGGTTAGCGGGGCGCCGGGAATCAGGACAAAGGTGGTGATGGCCCAGCTGATAAAGGCCGCGATGGTGATGACAAATGTCACGGCGCACCCCATGCCGAAAGCCATGCTGATGTTGCGGGACACGCCGATAAAGGGGCAGATGCCCACAAAGTAATAGAGCACGAAGTTATTGATCAGGGCCGCGCTCATGGCGATCAGGAAGATGTCAATAATATAATTCATCGCTTTACCTCTGTTCGGTTAGCTGTTTTTTTCTTTTTTGGCTCTGTTGGCCGTAAACCAGTTCACCAGGCCCAGCAGCAGGCCGAAGGTGAAAAACGCGCCGGGCGGCAGGGCCATGATGACCCAGTCGGGCCAGACATCCGGCAGCACGGGAAGACCGAAAAACATGCCAGTGCCCAGGATCTCCCGAACGGTGGCGATGCTGGCCAGGGCCAGGGCAAACCCCAGGGACTGGCCGATGGCATCGGCCCCGGCATGGAACACCGACTGTTTGGAGGCGCACACCTCGCACCGGCAGATGATGATGCAGTTCACGATGATCAGCGGGATGTAGGGGCCCAGCGCCTTGCTCATGTTGTACATGTAGGCGGCCAGGAACCGGTCCACAATGGTTACAAAGGTGGCGATGGTCAGGGTGAAAATAACAATCCGCAGATGGGGTTTTAAAATGTTGCGAATCAGGCTGATCATCACATTGGCACAGAAAAGCACGAAAAGAACGGCCCCGGCCATGGTCATGGCCGACTGCATGTTGCCAGTGACCGCCAGTACGGGGCAGAGGCCCAGCAGCTGGCGGTAGACCGGATTTTCCGGAATAATGCCCTGTAAAAATCTTTCCATCGGTGTGGGTTCGGTCGACATTCTTTACATCCTCATATGTTATTGAGTTGGCGCAACCTGTCAGTCAACTGTCGAAAGCTGCCCCTTTACGTCGTTCAGCGTGCTGTTGATAATCGTGCACACGGCCCGGGAAGAGATGGTGGCGCCGGTGATGGCGTCGATCTCGTTTCCCGCCTTGGCCCCGGTCTTTACCACGGCCAGACTTTTGTCGGTCTTTTTCTGAAGAAACTGATTTCGCCAGTCGTCCTCAATAATCTTGTTGCCCAGTCCCGGGGTCTCCTTCTGGTTTAAAATAAAAAGGCCGGTGATGGCGGACAGATCCGGGTTGACGCCCACCAGCAGCTCGATCTTATCGGCATATCCCTGGCCGGAACTCTTGATAACCCAGCCGGCCGGCTCACCGTTCTGCATGGCCTTGTAGACGTCGTAAAACACCTGCCGGCCATTTTTCTCCAGGGCCAGGGTGGTGGACTCCATTTCAATGGCCTCGTCGGCCCGGTCAGCCCCCAGCACCAGGCCGGGCACCTGCTGCCGGGTCTCGTTGATCTTGTTTTCAAGAATCTTCGGAGAAAGGGTCAGCTGAACACCAGCCAGTGCCCCGCCGTAAAAAACCGCCAGCAGCAGCACCAGCCATGCCTGAACAATGTAATTGTTTTTCATAGATTTTTGTTCCTGCGTTACGTTTAACGACACGTTATGATTTTTCAGGCCGCTTCTTCGACCTTGACCGTTCCAAAAGGCTTGGGAATCATCCACCGGTTGATCAGCGGGGTCATGGCGTTCATCAGCAGTACCGCAAACATGACGCCCTCGGGATAGCCGCTGAAAATCCGCAGCAGCATGATGATGGCGCCGACCCCCAGGCCGAAGACAAACTTGCCGCCGGATGTCAGCGGGCTGGTCACCGGGTCGGTGGCAATATAGAAGGCCCCAAACAGCAGGGCCCCGCCGAACAGGTGGTGCAGAACAGTCCATTCAGAATCGGGGTTGGCCAGGCTGACCAGCACCGCGCACACCACCACGGCCAGGATCACGCCGGCCGGAATCTCCCAGGAGGCGGTGCGGCGAATGCACAGGTAGGCGCCGCCGATCAGGCAGGCCAGGGCGCTGCCCTCCCCCAAAGAGCCGTTGGTGGTGCCGATAAACAGCTTAAACAGCGGGGTCACCACCCCTTCCTGCTGAAACAGGGTCAGGGGCGTGGCCTGGGATACGGCGTCCACTGCTCCACCGGCGGTCATGTAACCGGAGGCGGCCATGGCGCCGGCAAAGGCGATCATGACAAAGGCCCGGCCCACCATGGCCGGGTTAAAAATGTTCATGCCCAGGCCCCCGAAAATAACCTTTCCGATGCCGATGGCCACAAAAGACGCGATCACCCCGACATACCAGGGCGCCGGTCCGGGCAGGGACAGGGCCAGAATCACGCCGGTGATGGCCGCCGACCCGTCTCCCAGGGGAATGGGCCGCTTGCGCATGCGGGTGAAGATCGCCTCCGCCGCCAGGCAGCTGACCAGGCAGATAACGAGCTGCTTGACGGCAAACATGCCGAAGACATAAACCGCCATGCCCACCACCGGAATCAGGGCGATAAGCACATCGGCCATCATGCGCCGGGTGGTGAAAGACTCGTTGGACAGATGGGGAGACGGGGCCGTCTGAAGGACCGGGCCCGCCGTGGTCTCCCGGGCTTCTGCTTTCTTGTCTGCGTTTTCGTTCATAACCTGCTCTATCTTTGTCTGGTGATGATGTTATTTTTTCCTGGTGGCCATGATAGCCGCCTTGCCCATACGGATCAGCTGGACCAGGGGGAGGCTGGCCGGACAGGTGTAGGCGCAGCAGCCGCACTCCAGGCAGGTAAAGATATTGTATCGCTCCGCCACTTCCAGGTTCTTATTCCGGCTGGCGACGGCCAACTTGCTGGGCACCAGGTTCAGGGGACACACATCCACGCACCGGCCGCAACGGACACAGGCGGTCTCTTCGGCTTTTTTCACATCATCCCGGGTCAGCACGGTCACGCCGCTGGCGCCCTTGGTGACCGGCATCTCCATGTCGGTAAAGGCAAACCCCATCATGGGGCCGCCGGAGACGATGCGGGCCGCTTCGGGCCTCAGTCCGCCGCAGAACTCAATCAGTTCACCGTAGCTGATGCCGATAGGCACCAGCAGGTTCTTGGGCTGCACGATGCCGCCGCCGGTGACGCACACCACCCGGTGGGTCAGGGGCTTTTTCCGGAGCACGGCCCGGGCCACGGCCACCACCGTGCCCACGTTGCTGACCGCGGCTCCCACTTCCAGGGGCAGCTTTCCGGGCGGTACTTTTCGTTTCATCACCGCCATGATCAGGTGTTTTTCACTGCCCTGGGGATACTTGGTTTTCAGCACCGCGATCTTTACGGCGGTTCCCTGGGCCGCCCGGGTCATGGCCTCCACGGCCTTGGGCTTGTTGGCCTCGATGCCCACCACAATCTGTTTTGCGCCCACGGCCCGGCCGGCCAGCAGCGCGCCGCATATCACGGCGTCCGCTGCTTCCACCATGATCCGGTAGTCCGGTGTCAGAAAGGGTTCGCATTCGCAGCCGTTGATCAGCAGGGCGTCCACGGGCCGCTTGTCGTTGGGCATGATTTTTACATGGGTGGGAAAGGCGGCACCGCCGAGCCCCACGATGCCCGCCGCGGAAATGGCCTCGGAAATGGCCTTGGGGTCATGCTTGTCCGCCGCGTCTTTGGGCCAGTCCCCGCCCAGAATCTCTTCCATCAGGGCCGCGCCTTCCAGCTGGTCGCCGTCGGCCTTGATGGGCACTGCCGGCACATGGCGTCCGTTGGGAAGGGTCACGTTTAATACTTTTTGTACCTTGCCGTTGATGGGCGAATGAATCGGCACCGACACAAACCCGGTGGCCTTGGCGATCATCTCACCGAACGTCACGTCCTGCTTGGCCTTGACCACGCATTCGCTGGGCGCGCCGATGTTCTGCATCAGCGGCACCACAACCTTTGCCGGGGTCGGCACCACCTCAATCGGCACATCCTGTGAAAAGTTTTTATGGCCCGGCGGGTGGACACCCTTTGCAAAGGTGCCGCTGCCTTCAAAGCCTGCTAATTTCAGCCCCATGCCGTCTCCTTAAAAATGCATCCTGATAATAACGAGTGAGTACAGGCAGGATAAAATCCATGCCAAATCGTTTTCTATATCACCTGAAAAACAGGTATGTCCATATTTTTTTCCCCGATTTTTTATTTTTTGGCCGGCGCCTAATGAATATGGTTGACACGGCTCCGGTTTTGGTCTACTGCTCATAACTTTGAATGAAAAGGTTAGTTTCCAGAACAAGGATATCGCAATATTTTTTAAAAAATTAATTTTGGTTTTAAAGGTGCCGGTAATGATGAAAAAGAAAAACCGTGTATTGATGCTGAGCGTGATGGTGGTGGTGGCATGTGTCTGCCTGGGCGGCCTTTATGGACTTTCAACAGGTGCCGATGCGGCCGAAGATGTAAGCATTCTCCAGATTGACGCGATGCAGCCGTTTGCGCCCCTGGAGCGCCCGGTGGTGCGTTTTTACCACGACACCCACACCGCGGCCCCCTCGGGACAGGACTGCACCGTGTGCCACACGGCGGACGGGTTTACCTTTATTGAAATGCCGGGGGATGCGTCGGCCAGGGCCACCATGGACGCCTGGCACAAGGCCTGCATGGACTGCCACAAAGGCCTTGTGAAAAAGGGAGAGGCAACCGGCCCCATGACCTGCGGCGAATGCCACCCCAAGGGAGCCCGCAAACTGCTGCCCGAGATGCCGGCCACCGGCTTCTACGACGCGTATCATGATTTTCACATGGACGCCTTGAGCGGCGGCTGTGAACTGTGCCATCATGACTATGATCCCGCCACCGGTGAACTCTATTACGCCGAGGGAATGGAAACCGCGTGCATTGAGTGCCACGGCGACACCGCCGACGGCGATACCCCCTCCGTAAAGGACGCCTCCCACCTCTCCTGCATTAAATGTCACCTGGACATGGCGGTGGGGCCGGTGGCCTGCGGCGAGTGCCATCAATAAAAAATTGGCTACTGAAAGCATAAATATTTATATTAATTAAGGAATACAGGTTCAAGGAGGCCGTATGTCGGATCCAGCAAAGTGGGATTGGGACACAGGCGAAAAGCTTGTATCGGACATCAATCAGTGGCAGTCCGATTATAAATGGGTGGAAGAGCCCTATGCCAGCCCGGACGGAGAAAAAGTGGCGGCCATCGTCAATGTGGACGAAGGGGAGTTCAATGTCTGCGTGAACGGCGAGGCATGGGAGCGGGAGGCCAATTTCGAAAAGGCCTGGTACCTGCGGTTTTCGCCGGACGGCCGCCTGACGGTGATCGCCTCCGAAGACATGGCATGGACCGTTGTGGTGGACGGCGAATCCTGGGAGGAAAGTTTTGACTACGTGTGGGACACCCGTTTTTCCACTGACGGCAGTGTGATCGCCGCGGCCACACAGGCCGATGGCGAGTACGCCATAGCCGTGGACGGGGTTGCCTGGGAAAACCGGTACGGCAACATGAACTGCATGCATTTGAGCGCCGACGGCAAGAACAGCGCTGCCGCGGTGCAAACCGAACCCTGCGGCGAACCCGAGATATTCAAATTTCAGGAAGGGGTTTACACGGCGGCGGTCAACGGCGAGCCCTGGGACCGCAACTTTACCAGCGTCTGGAACATGGCCTTTAACGCTGACGGCACACGCCTGGCCGCTGAAGTGCGCCTGAACCTTTACGACTACACCATTGCGGTGAACGGCAAGCCCTGGGACAAGGTGTTCGGCTGCGTGTGGGAGCCGATTTTTCATCCGGTCAAGGGCACGGTACTGGCCCCGGTCATGGCTGACGGCGGCTGGACCCTGGCGGAAAACGGCAACCTCATCTGGGACAAGCGGTTTATTCAGGTGTGGCACCAGATGGTCAGCCCGGACAACCGGAAAATCGCCGCCATTGTGGCCCCCTCCTTCGGCCGGTGGACCATGGCAGTCGACGGCGAACCGTGGGCACTGACCTTCGGCGATATGGTGACTGACGCGGTGTTCTCCCCGGACAGCCGACGCCTGGCCTGCCTGGGAAAAGAAAACGAACGCTATACGGTGGCCGTGGACGAAAAAGCCTGGAACACCACCTTTGACATGGCCTGGAAACCGGTCTTTTCTCCGGACTCCAGCATGGTAGCCGCCAAAGTAGCATCCAACGGCAAATACACCATCGCCCTGGACGGCAAAACCTGGGGCCGGTCCTTTGACGCCCTGTGGGACCCGGTATTTTCTCCGGACGGAAAGAAACTGCTCTGCCGGTGTGTGGAAAACGGAAAGTATTTCCGGCGCGTGGTGCCGGTGACCGAAATAAAATAAGATCAGGGAGACAACCATGAACACTCCGGATACCTTTGACGTCATATACAATTTTGTCAGCGGCCCCCTTGTGTGGGCGGCCTTTATCCTGTTTGTCGGGGGCAGCATCTACCGGCTCTGGAAAATGCTTGCCCTGGTCAACAAAAAAGACCGGTTCATCTTTACCTACATGAGCCTGTATCACAGCCTGCGCTCCATCGCCCACTGGATCGTCCCCTTTGGCACCACCAGCTGGCGCATGCACCCGGTCATGACCGTGGCCACCTTTGCCTTTCACATCTGCCTGCTCGTGCTGCCGATCTTTCTGGCCGGCCACGTGGTGATGATCGCCTTTTCCTGGGGCGTGAGCTGGCCCACCCTGCCGGCGGGGGTAGTGGATGTGATGACCGTAATCGTGATCGCCTGCTGCATCTTCTTTCTGGTACGCAGAATCGTGCAAAAAGAGGTCAAGTACCTGACCACCCCGTCGGACTATGTTCTGCTGCTGATCACGGCGGCCCCGTTTGTCACCGGTTTTTTTGCCTATCACCAGTGGCTGGACTACCGCACATGGATCCTGCTTCACATTCTTTCCGGAGAGATCATGCTGGTGGCCATTCCCTTTACCCGGCTGAGCCACATGCTGTTTGCCGTGTTCACACGTTCCTACATCGCCTCTGAATTCGGCGGGGTACGGTGTGCAAAAGACTGGTAAAAACACCTACAACCACTGCTTTTTGTTCCCATGCAAGGAGGAAATATAGATGGCCGAAACAGCTGAAAAAGAAAAAAAAGTCATAATAGACGAGGGGCTTGATACCGGAGCCAGGCGACTGACCCCGGAACGGATTAAAACCGTATATAACAAAATGCTGGGCAAGGCCATGGGCGCCAAGGTTCGCACCTACGTGGACACCTGCGTTCACTGCGGCCTTTGTTCGGATGCCTGCCATGTCTACCTGTCCAACGATAAAGATCCCAAGTATTCACCAGCCGGAAAGGTGAAGCGGACCCTTGGGGAACTCATCAAGAAAAAAGGCAACGTCTCTCCGGATTTCATCAAGGAGATGTCGGAGATCGCCTCCACCGAGTGTAACGTCTGCAAGCGGTGCGCCATGTACTGCCCCTTTGGTATCGACGTGGCCTACCTGATGCTGGTGGCCCGTCGCTTTTGCCACCTGTGCGGGGTTACCCCCCTGTACATTCAGGCCACGGCCCACAGCCATGCCGCCACCATGAACCAGATGTGGGTAAAAGAGGATGAGTGGATCGACACCCTTCAGTGGCAGGAGGAGGACGGTCGCGAAGAGATGCCCAACCTGCGGATTCCGCTGGAAAAAGAGGGTGCCGAGATCATGTACTCCGTGATCGGCCCGGAGCCCAAGTTCCAGCCCACCCTGATCTACAACGCCGCCATTATCATGAACACGGCGGGGCTTGACTGGACCATGCCGGCCACCCCGGGGTGGGACAACAGCGACATGGCCATGTACACCGGCGACAACGAGATCATGGGCCGGGTCAAACGGGCCCATTTCGAGGCGGCGGCCCGGCTCAAGGTCAAAAAAATCGTCATGGGCGAGTGTGGCCATGCCTTCCGCTCGGTCTATGATATGGGCAACCGGCAGCTCGGCTGGAAAATGCCGCCCATTCCGATTGTGCACGCCATCGAATTTTACTATGACCTGCTCAAATCCGGTAAAATAAAGATAAAAGAAAAATACAAAAAATCGGTCACCCTGCACGACCCCTGCAACGTGGTCCGGGGCCGGGGCCTACATGAAAAGGCCCGGTACGTGGTCAACCAGATATGTGAAAACTTCATCGAGATGCACCCCAACCGTGAGCACAACTACTGCTGCAACGCCGGCGGCGGGGTGATCAACTGCGGCCCTCCCTTTAAGAACAAGCGGGTGATCAGCAATTCGGTCAAAGCCAAGCAGATCGCCGACACCGGAGCTGAAATTTTAATCACGCCCTGCCACAACTGCCACAGCGGCATGGAGGATATCATCAGCTACTACGAGGTCGGCATGCACACCAAGTTCCTCTCCGAGATCATCTACGAGGTGATGGAAAAACCCGAGCCCGCCGAGTAGACAAAAACGCTTCATGAAAGACAAAAAGCCCCTCCTGATAAAGGGGGGGCTTTTTTTATTGGGACTTTCTCCAGTCTAATGGAGGCTCAGGATTCAAGGGGTCGAGGGGGCCCCTTTCAAAACCATCGACCGCACTGAAAAGCATGCAAGTCTTTACTACCACTAATCGGGAGATGAACTGTTTATCCACCGTGCCCGCGTGATCACACACCCCAGGGAAAAGAACATAAAGATCATGGACGCAAACAGGTGAAAAAAGTTTAGGACCGGCATCATGGGAAAATCCACGGACACGCCCGGCAGGTTTTTTACCGCCATCACAAGGCCGGAGAGCAGGGCCAGCACCAGAAACACGACACGCAACACACCGGAAGTTGTCAGGCGTAAGCCCCTGACGCGCAGGCCGGTGTAAACAATGGCGGCATAAACGGCCAGGGCCACCAGCACGGCGCCGGCCACATAATGCACCTGCACATTGACCATGAAGTTGCTCGACCACCCGAAGCCCGGCACATTCCCCACGTAGTAACGGCCGTAAAGGGGCATGTTGCCGAACCCGGTAAAGATCGCCACGCCGACCCCCACCCGGTAAAGCCACAGAAGAAGGCGGTCTGTTATACCGATCATCACATGTTCTCCTTTTCATGGTCTTTGTTGCCGGCCAGCAGTCCGAACCGGGCCACGGCCGCCACAATACCGGCCACCGGCGCAATGGCCAGGGCCGCAAACATCCGGTTGGGCGTGGTCATGGCATCGGCCACCGGTTGCAGGTGAGGTTTGCCCGGTCCTTTTTCCACCGATCCGTTTAGCACATCAAAAGGCACCGGTGACACATAAATGGTGTTGGTGCCGCCGTTTTCCTCCAGCCCGTAGATAAACCCGTTGGTCTCCTTTGCCAGCTGTCTTGCCTTTTCAATGATCCGGCTTTTCGGCCCGATCTGCTGAACATCCACAGGACAAACCTCAATGCAGGCGGGCAGCTCACCTTCGGCCACCCGGTCAAAGCACCGGTCGCACTTGTACATGACCCCGTTGCCCGCGTACTGGGGCATCAGGTTCAGGTGAAGCCCCACCCCGGACTGGCGTTCGGGAATGTGCCAGGGACAGACCGCCTTGCACTTGGCCCCGCCCATGCAGATGTCCGGGGAGATGGCCACGATGCCGTTGTCCTGCTGGTAGGCCGCGCCAAAGGGACAGAGCTTGGAGCAGGGCGGGTTCTCGCAGTGCATGCACCGCCGGGGAATGTTGAGCTCAAAGGGTTCGCCGTTGTGTTCACCGTAGGCCCGCTGAATGTAGAGCCAGTTGTAGGGGGTGAGCCGGTCGGAAACGGCCTGTTTTTCCGGGGCCGACCAGTCGGCGATCTTTACCTTTTCCCTGGGAATCATCTCGGGAATGGCGCCCTTGAGCTCCGGGAACTTGTGGCCGTTGACCTCCCGGCAGGCATACACGCACTCTTCGCAGCCGATGCACCGGCTCAGGTCCAGCAGGGTGCACAAGGGCTCACCGGAAGCAGCCCCCGCCATGGAGGCCAGGCCCGTGCCCGAGGCGGCCACGGCCCCGGCCGTGATCAGACCGGCCTTTAAAAAATTACGCCTGGAAATGGTGTCGGGCATGTTACTGCCTCCTTGCGCTTAAACTCGCTATCAAAATCGAGGTCAGCTGTTTTTCGTCGATTTCGATACCGATACCGATTTCGATAGCGATGGTGTTCATCTAAAAGAGAATCCCGGCATACCCCACAAAACTGTCGCCCGGGCTCTTGTCGTAGCTGGTGGCATATTCGGTGAGCATGGCCGTATCGGTGCCCATCTCCAGACCCGCGGCCAGAGCTGCTGCCACGGCCCCCGCGCAGCAGGCATTTTGGCTGGAGAGAGCCTCGTCCAGCACCCGGTGGGGATCCAAAGTCAGCATGCGGTCGATGATGCGCCGGTCCTCGTTGGCCCGCACCTGCCGGTGGGCCGCCTCGCCCAGGCCATAATGGGAAAGGCCGAAGTGTGCCCCGTAATGGGTCAGGTCGGTGGAGCCCACCACCTTGACGGAAAGGCCCAGGTCCCGGGCCGCCTGGACCGTGAACCGGCCGATTTCAACAGCCATGGCATCGGGCGGCACCCCCACGGGCACGATCTTCACATCGCCAAAAAGATACCTGATAAAGGGTAGTTGAAGTTCAATCGTATTGTCCGGGGCAAAGTGGTGAACGCTCTCGGCCTGAAAGGTGAACCGGTCCATCAGTTTTGCGGCCAGGGCCTCGTCCACGGCCAGCATGCCCAGGGGTGTGGCCATGCTGCCTTCCGACAGAATGCGGGGGGAGGACTTGGGGTAGAGGTGATGGCCGTAAATGACAATGGTGTCCGGTACCTGGCTGCCCTTTAAAAGGGCCAGGGCCCGGCAGGCAATGCCGCCGGAATAAATCCATCCGGCATGGGGCACGATGGCACCGCAGGGCTCCCTGTCCGGAGGCGTCAGGGTTTTTTCAGCCAGAAAGGCCTTGATCTGGCGCCTGCACTCCGCCGCGGTATCGGGATACCAGCTTCCGGCATATGTTGCGGGCCGAATGTCCATGCTGTGTTCGCCTTGGTCTTTTTTTCGAATATTCGGCGGCTCAACCCTTTTTGGCCGCCACTTTTTTTCGAATCCACTGAAGCCACGGCTCCAGCCCTTCCCCGGTTTTGGAGGAGGTGCGAAATACCGGCATGTCCGGATGAACCTGAAGGATATTGGCCTCCGCCCTGTCGATATCGATTTCCAGGTGGGGCAGCAAATCCACCTTGTTGAGCAGGGCCACGTCGCACACACGGAACATCAGGGGGTACTTGAGGGGTTTGTCCTCTCCCTCGGTGACACCCAGCACCACGGCCCGGGCATCCTCGCCGATGTCAAACTCGGCCGGGCAGACCAGGTTACCCACGTTTTCCACGATCAGCAGGTCCAGGCCGGCCAGGTCGAAGTTTGCGGCCGCGTTTTCGATCACATGGGCCGCCAGGTGGCAGTCTCCGCCGAATTCGTCGGTATTGACCTGCACCACGTCAACGCCTGATTTTGCCAGGCGATCGGCGTCGTTGGTGGTGCAGATATCGCCCACGATAACGGCGCACCGCACGTCCGGCATCAACAGCTCCAGCGTCTTTTCCAGCAATGTGGTCTTGCCCGCGCCCGGCGAACTCATCACATTGAGCACAAACACATTGCTCTCGGCAAACCGGCGGCGGTTCTGGTCCGCCATCATCTCGTTGACATCCAGAACCCTGCGGACAACCTTGATCTCTTTCATGGCGGAACCTCGCTTGATGGGATATTGAAACCGCGCATCATCTTATGTGCGTGTCTCTACTTTAAATGACCCGCCCACGAATGTTCAAGAGATTTTTTCTACCACGGCAATATTGGTGATAATGATGGTTTTCGGGTTTCGATTTCGATCCCGATCCCGATTTTGATTTAAATGAAACCGCATCTCTTATTGAATGTTATCTTCGGGAATATCCTTTTTAAAAATTGCTCTGTCGAAAAAGCAGAAGTTATAAACACACTGATGTTAAAACCGCTATTTTACTGATCCATAACATAAAACAGGCCCTTTTAAACACCGGGGCGCAGTTTTTCAACCGGACTATAGTTCGTTTTTATATTTTTAATTTCGAATAGTTGTGGTTGTTATCAACATTTTATCAACATCCTGTTGATTTCATGTTTCTTGACAGAACGCCTTGGCCCGGCTAGAAACCATTTATGACATTCGACAGTATGCGGAAAGCTGCCACTTTATTCAATAATGGAGACTGCTGTGGTCAATTTTACCTATCGGCACAAAACCGGCAAAAGACGCTTCTCAATGGAAGGCCCCAATGAGAAAGACTATATCATCAACTACATTGATGAAAAAAAATCGTTCTACGAAATCGACCTGCTTGAATACATGGACTTTATCACCCGGCACGAAAACCGGTCCGGTGCGGTCTGCATTGATGTGGGGGCCAACATCGGCAACCACTCGGTTTACATGGGGGCCTTTATCGGGAAAAAGGTGGTGAGCATTGAACCCAATGCCAGGCTGTACAAAGCGCTTTACCATAATCTTGAAAACAACGTCGCCGATTATCATGTGATTGAGTGCGCGGTGGGGGAGCAAAAAACCGAAGGCCGGCTGGTGTTTCCCGTGGATTCGGAAGGCAGCATGGGCCTGGCCCGGTTGGAATCCCCGGAAGATTCTGCCCCGTCGGAAAACCGCCTGCTGAAGGGCGACACCGTGGCTGTTGACACGCTGGACGTGGTGGTGTCCCGGCATGTGGATAATCACGACCGCATTCTGCTTATCAAAATAGACGTGGAAGGCAACGAACTCTCCGTGCTCAAGGGCGCCGTCCACACCCTCGAACACCATCATCCCCACCTCTTTGTCGAGGTGTGCCGTCCGGAGCTTAAAAACGACCTGGACCGTTATCTTGCCGAACGCCACTACCTGCCGATTTCCCGGTGGGCCGGCACACCGGTGTATCACTATGTCTACCGACCGACCCGCGGGCAGAGCGTCAAAGCCTCCCTGTTCCGGTTAAAATATGTGCTGATCACCCGGCACATCAAATCCATCAAGCGGCGTCTGCACTGGCCTTAACCGCCCCCTGCCTGTAAGGAGATTGATCATGTATTCGTTTGACCGGGACATCGCGCTGGAGCAGCAGGCCCGGCAGCTGTTTTCAGCCACTGTGACGCCCAACTGGTCGGTAAACCGCAACCCCGACGGCGGCTACCTCATGGCCCTGATGGCCAACGGGGTTTTGCAGCACGCGGAAAAGCAGTGGATCACGATTTTTACGGCCAACTTCGTGTCCCGGTGCGTTCCCGGACCGGTCTCGCTGGCAGTGGATTTGCTTGGGACCTCCTCCCGGTTTGAGCGGTGGCAGGCCTCACTGGAACAGGAGGGAGACACAAAGGTCTTTGCCCTCTGCACCCTGACCGACAACGCTGTTGAAGACCCGGAAACCCGCTACGAGGCCGACCCGCCGGTGCTGGCCTCCCGCCAGGATTGCTTGGAATTTCCAGCCGTTCCCGGCTACACTATTTTTGAGCAGATGGATGTGCGGCTGGATCCGGCCTGCACCGGGTGGCTCACTTCAGGGGCCCTGACCGACCGGTCTGAACAGAAAGGGTGGATCCGGTTCAAGGATGACCGCCCCTTTGACATGCTCTCGCTTTTGCTGGCCGCTGACGCCTTTCCGCCGCCGGTGCTGGCCAGCCACGGCATGACGGCCTGGGTGCCCACACTGGAAATGTCGGTCAATATCCGGCAGAAACCCTCCAGCCCATGGCTCAGGTGCGTGTTCCGTTCCCGTTTTATTCACAACGGCATCGTGGAGGAGGATGGCCAGGTATGGGATGAAAACGATCGGCTGGTGGCCGTTTCCCGCCAGGTTTCCCAGTTCCGTAAAAATACCTGATCCAAATGGGCTGACAGCCCGGTTACAGGAAATCAGATGGCAGCAACCGACAAACGCCCTTTTTCCCTCTCCGGCTTTTCCGATGACATGCTGGCTGGCCAGCGGCTTGTGGCCGGATTTGAGGGAACAACCCTCAACGACGACCTCAAATACCTGATCGACACCCTCAAGGTGGGGGGTATTATTCTGTTTGCCGTGAACCTGGAGCACCCCGATCAGATTCGCGACCTGTGCGCTTCGGCCCAGGCCCATGCCGCGGCCTGCCGCCTGCCGCCCCTGTTTGTGGCCATCGACCAGGAAGGGGGACAAGTGGCCCGGCTCAAACCGCCCTTTACCCGGTTTGAGGGCAACCCTTCAATCACCACGGATGACCAGGCCCGGCACTTCGCCCGAATCACCGCGTCCGAGCTGGCCGGCATCGGGGTGAATATGAACATGGCGCCGGTGCTGGACGTGGCCGACGGGGTTACCGACAGCGTCATGGCCGGCCGGGCCTTTGCCGGCGGCCCCCGGGAAGTGGCCCGGCTGGGCGGCGTGGTCATTGAAGAGATGCAGAAAAACGGCATAATGGCCGTGGGC